>CAUGFC010000010.1 GCA_959598545.1 uncultured Olsenella sp.
TGAGCTCGCGCACGAGCGCGACGCGGCGCCCCGGGAACACCTCGGCCACGTTGGCGAGGGTCTCGGCCACGCGGCGCGGGCTCTCGTATATCACCAGGGTCCCGGGGACCGCGGCGAGCTCCGCGAGGCGCGCGAGCTGGGTGCCACGCCGGCGCGGCAGGAACCCCTCGAAGAAGAAGTGCTCGCTCGCCAGACCGGACGCCACGAGCGCGCATGTCACCGCGCTCGGCCCCGGCACCACCTCGACGCGCTCGCCGGCGTCGAGCGCGGCGTCCACGAGCCGCTGGCCCGGGTCGGAGACGCCCGGCATGCCCGCGTCGGAGACGAACGCCACGCGCTCCCCCGCCGCGAGGCGCGCGAGCACCTGGTCGATCTTCTCGGCCATGACGTTCTCGTCGCAGCGCTCCAGGCGGACGTGCAGGCCGAAGGCGCTCATGAGGCGGCCCGTCACGCGCGTGTCCTCGCAGAGCACGACGTCGGCCTCGCCGAGCACCCGCCGCACGCGCGGCGAGGCGTCCTCGAGGTTTCCTATGGGCGTGCCGACGACGCTGAGAAGACCCGCCATCAGACAATCATCCCGCGCTCGAAGGTGGCGAGTGCCACGCGGGCGTCCCACGCGGCAATCTTGCCCGAGGTCTTCCAGGTGTTGAAGAACCACGCGGGACACTGCTCGTAGGCGTGGAGCTGCTCGGAGGTGTAGACGCGCTCGAGCGCGATGCGCCCCTCGGGCGTCATCTGCGAGTCCGCCACCGGCAGGGAGGACGACCACTTGCCCACCATGACCGGCATGTCCGCGCGGCGCGCCTCGCGCAGGCGCCCCTCGAGCGCGCGGACCAGGCGACGTACGCCCGCCGGGCCGGAGACGTCCACGTGCGCGACGGGACGGTCCAGGTGGCAGTCGAGCCAGACGTTGCGGTAGTGGCGCTGCGCCATGAAGCGACCCCAGCCGCGCGCGACGCCGCCGTCCGGCATGATGACCACGACGTCCTCGCCGGCGGCGCTGCGCACCAGCTCGTAGGCCTCGCGGTAGTAGTTGCGCAGGCGGTGCACGGGGACGCCGTCGGTGAGCGCGAGGCCGCGGCGCACCTGCAGGACCGGCTCGTCGGCGAGCTCCAGCCCGAAGAAGCCCGTGCGGTGGGCGTAGCGCTTGGCCAGCGCGTAGACGACCTCGAGGATCTCGTCGCGGGTGACGTGGCAGTCGGCGTTGTCCGGCGCGATGCCGTTGTCGGAGTGGGGGCCGCCCGGGCTCATGGCCAGCGCGAAGACCACCTTGAGGCCGATCTCCTCGGCCCACTCCAGCGCCTCGTCCACGAGCTCGACGCAGCCCACGTACGGGCCGGGCTCCGGGCCCTCGTCGCCATAGACGTACCAGGGGACGGGGATGCGCACGGCGTTGAAGCCGCGCGCGGCGATGCGGGCGAAGTCCTCGCGCGTGACGAAGGTGGCCCGGTGGTTGCGCACGTAGTCGGCGTAGCGACGGCGGCCGAGCGCCGTGACGAGCGCCTCCTCGTCGAGCGCGCCTGCCTCGGCGAAGAGCTCCGGCGTGACCCAGGACTCGAGCGTCAGCCAGCCCGTCAGGTTGACCCCGTGCAGGGTGTTGTTTCCCATGACGCACCTCCGATCGCTCGCCCTAAGGCCAGTATAGCCACGCGCGCGGACGTTATTCCCGGCGCGCGCGTGACGTTTTGGATAGGTCCGCGAGCGGGGGGGTGAAGAGCCGCCCACCACAGGCGTGGCAGCTAGTCTGCGAGGTAGGTCGCGCAGTTGAGCGGGGTCTCGTAGACGTCGACCTGCGCGCAGGGCAGGCCGCGGTCGCGCAGGCGGCCGCAGACGTGGCGGGCGAGGTTCTCGGCCGTGGTGCGGAAGGGCAGCACGGTGAGGCTGAAGCCCTCGGCCTCGAGCGCTGCCACCGTGGCCGGCGCGAGCGTGCCCTCCTCCACGAGGAACGTGTGGTCGAGCGCGTCGCACTCCTCGCGTACCGCGCGCTTAAACGCGCCGAAGTCCATCACCATGTCGCGCTCCGTGCCGGCCGCGCCCAGCGCGTCCGTGCGCAGGTAGGCGACGACGCGCCAGCGGTGGCCGTGGAGGTTCTCGCACTTGCCGTGGTAGTCGGCCAGGAAGTGCGCGGAGTCGAAGTGCCACTCGGTCTTGAGCCCGTACATAGGACCTCCCGTTTCGTGCGTCTTTCCGCGTCTTTCCAAGGACGCAGAATCGACGATTTCCGGTTCTTCTCGATTATGCGTGCTCGTTAGGGGGTTGAGGCACGCACAAACGAACATTCGTAGTCGAATTAGGCCCAACAGGACAGAGAGACGCGATTCTGCATGGCGAGAAGAACGCAGAATCGAACATCACCGGAAACCGTCGATTCTGCGTGGCCGCGTGTGGCCGACCGCACGCGGCCGGCAACGCGGCCAAGCCACGCGCGGGCGAGAAGGACGCGCCGCCGCTACTCGCCGGCGGGCGCTCCGCCCTCGCCGGCGCTGCCGCCGCGCCCGCGGCCGCCGCGACGACGGCGACGACGCCTGGGTGCCGCGCCCTCCGCGCCCGGCTGCTGCTTGGGCGGCTGCTGCTGGGACGGCTCGCCGCCGCCCTGCTGCGCGCGCCTCTTGCGCGACGGCTGCATGCCGCGCGGCGCGGTGCCGGCCGCCGCCTGGCCGCCCTTGTCGCCCGGGCGGCGGCGCCGCGTGGCGCCCTGGCCCTGCGAGGGCGCGCCCTCGACCGAGCCAGCCTCGGCGGCCTGGTGGTGACGGCGGCGCGCGCCGTTCTGCTGCGTCTCGGCCGGGGTCGCGGCGACCTCTCCCCCGCCGTCGCCCGGGCGGCGCTTGCGGCGGCGGCGCGTCGCGCCGGAGCCGCCCTCGCCGGACGGCGCGGAGCCGGTCGCGGGACGCTCGTTCTTCTCGCCGGACGGCGCGCCGGAGGAGGCGCGACGACGCTTGCGCTTGGGCTCGACGAAGATGTCCGAGGCGTCCACCTCGGGCTCGGCGAGCACGCCGTTCTTGCGGTCGAGCTCGGCGAGGGCCATCTGCACGTCCGGGGACTCCAGGCGGTCGAGCACCTCGCGCGTGACGGTGTCCGGGCGGCACGGGCAGCCGAGCTCCTCGGACTTCTTGTGGGCGGCCTCGGAGGCCGTCATGTCGGCGAGCGCCACGCGGATCTGCTTGCCGCTCTCCAAGCGCAGGCAGAGCTGCTCCTTGGGGGTGTCGTACTCGATGATCTTGGCCTTGCCGAGCGGCGTGTCGATGACGGCGTTCTTCTTGGGCGCGCGGCTCTTGAAGTCGCGGTAGGCCTCGAACTCGTAGCGCAGGCAGCACATGAGGCGGCCGCACGCGCCGGAGATCTTGGTGGAGTTGAGCGGGAGGTCCTGCTCCTTGGCCATGCGGATGGAGACCGGGTCGAAGCCCGTGGCAAAGCGGCGGCAGCAGAGCTCCTGGCCGCAGTGGCCGTAGCCGCCCACGATGGCGGCCTCCTCGCGCACGCCGATCTGGCGCATGTCGATGCGGACGTGGAACTCGCGCGAGAGGTCGCGCACGAGCTGGCGGAAGTCCACGCGCTCCTCGGCGGCGAAGTAGCAGACGGCCTTCTCGCCGTCGAAGAGGTACTCCACTCCCACGGGCTTCATGTCCAGGCCGGACTCCGCCACGTGGCGACGGAACGCGGGCATGGACTGCTCGCCGCGGCGGGCGAGCTCGTCGGCGCGCTCCAGGTCCTCGTCGGTGGCGATGCGCACGACGTCGCGCAGCTGCGCGTGGCCGATCGTGGACGAAAGCTCCTCGGGCGCGACCTCGCGGGCGTCGGCGGTGGCCAGGCCGATCTCCTGGCCGCGCTCGGTGGCGCAGATCACGTGGTCGCCCTCCTGGGCGCCGGTGCCGGCAGGGTCGAACCAGAGGTCGCGCGCGGCGTAGGCGAACTTCACCGGAATGACGGTGGGCATGTGAGTGCCTCCTTGACAGAGAGAAGCATGACCTCGAGGGTCAGCTGGGGTGACACGTTGCGGGCCAGGTCGTCCGCGGCGCGGGCGACGGCATCCAGCGCGGCCACCACGCAGCGCGTAGAGGCGCGGGCGGCGAGCCGGTCGACCACGGCGGCGGCGTCCTCGTTGACGATGGCGTCCGGCAGGCCCTCCGAGCGCACGAGCACGTCGCGCAGGATGGACTCCACGGCAGCCAGAACCTCCATCATACCCGAACGCTCGCGGGCCGTAAGCTCGCGCTTGTTGGCGTCGGCCACCTGCTTGAGGGCGGCCGAGGTGAGAAAGTCCTGGGTCTCCTGCAGCGCCTCCTCCTGCGCCTTCTTGACGTCGGCGAGCGGGACGGACACCGCGCTCACGATCTCGCGCGCGGCGAGAAGGACGTCCCAGGAGTCGTCACGCGGAAGGGCGTCCAGCGTGTCCACGACGAGGCGCCGCACCTGGCGGCGGCTCGCGGAGCCCAGGTACTCGACGGCGCGGGCGGGCGAGCCGGTCACGGAGAGGGCGACGCGCGCCTCGGTCTCGGTGCAGGGGCAGGCACGCGTCACGGCGCGGACGCCCGCGACGGCCGAGGGGGCGGCGAACGGCACCTGCTGGCAGCGCGAGACGATCGTGGGCAGCAGGGCGTCGACCGTGCGGCCGCAGAGGACGAACATCGTGTTGGCGGGCGGCTCCTCGAGGGTCTTGAGCAGGGCGTTCGCCGCCGCGCCGCGCAGGAGCTCGGCGCGCTCGAGCACGTAGACCTTGGTGCGGGCGCGCACGGGCGCCAGACCCGCGTCCTCGATCAGCTCGCGGACCTGCGTGACCAGGTAGCCGGTCGCGCTCCCCGGGACGAGCCAGCGGACGTCGGGGTGGGTGCGGTGCGCCACGCGGCGGCACTCGTCGCAGGTGGCGTCGCCGCCGTTCGGGCAGACCACGCACTTGGCGAGCGCCTCGGCCGCCTCGTGCTTGCCGGCGCCCGGGGGGCCCAGGAAGAGGTAGGCGTGGGAGAGGCGGCCCTCGGCGAGCGCCGTGGCGAGGAAGTCGCGCACGCGCGGCTGGTCCGCGAGGGCGTCGAGGGCGGCGGGCACCCGCGTGGGGGCGGCGGCGCTCATAGCAGGTCCCCGAGGGCGTCGAGCGCGCGGGCGAGCACCTCGTCCTTCTCGCCCGAGGCGTCAACCACGCGCACGCGGTCGGGCTCGGAGGCAGCGAGACGCAGGTAGGCCGCGCGGACGCGCTCCTGGAAGGCCAGGCCCTCGGCCTCCATGCGGTCCGCGCCGCCGGCCGTGGCGCGCGCGAAGGCGACAGCGGGCTCGAGGTCGAAGACGAGCGTGCGGTCGGGTGCGACGCCGCAGCTGCCGAGCACGTTGGCGGCGTTCACGAGGTCGTCCGGCAGCTCGCGACCGCCGGCCTGGTAGGCGTAGGTGGAGTCGTAGTAGCGGTCGCACAGGACCACGGCGCCTCGCGCGACGGCGGGCTCTATGACCTGGCGCGTGAGCTGGGCGCGGCTGGCCTCGTAGAGGAGGAGCTCGCACTCCGGGACCATCTCGGCGTTGGCGGGGTCCAGAAGCAGCGCGCGGACCTTCTCGGAGATCGGCGTGCCGCCGGGCTCGCGCAGGCGCACGACCTCGCGGCCGGACGCCTCGAGCGCGGCGGCCACCAGCGCGGCCTGCGTCGACTTGCCGCAGCCGTCAGCCCCCTCGAGCGTGATGAACACCCCGCGTCCCATGCGCCTCCCCTCGGTCTCGTAGCCCCTCAATGGTACCGCGCCGCCCCGCCCGCCGCGAGAAAACCACGGCGGGGGCGCCCCTCTCGGCGACTCTGCGCGACCCCGCGGAGGGTTTGGGTTCGGGAGTCGCGCCGCACGTCGGACACCTGATGACAGAACCGCAGGTCAGCGAAGTGGTATCAGATTGCTGAACCAGTTTTGTCCCGTTTTTCGAACCCAAACCCGATTTGAGTTTGGGTTCGAAAAATCGACGGTCGCCGACGTTTCCCCAGTTGGGCTTTGGCGATACGCTCGATTTGCCCGAATTTCGAACCCAAACCCTCCTGGAGGGCGCCGTCAGGGCCGCTCGGACGGGGGCTCCGCCAGCTTGCTCACGCGACGGTCGTAGGTGAGCAGGCCGTTGGTCTCCTCCTCCACGTCGCTGAGCTGCGTGTGGACGAAGCCGACCAGACCCTCGGCCTCGAGCGCGTCCGTGCGGCCGAGGAGGGCCCGCACCTCGGCGGCGAACTCCGCGCCGCCGGAGGCCTCCTCGTAGCCGTACGACGTCGCCAGGCTCACGTGACCCGGGACCGCCCAGCTCACGCCCCCGAACTCGGAGATCGCGAACGCGCGGCGAGCCCGGGCGCGGTCGCGCCAGACTTCGAGCGGGCGGAAGTAGTTGTGCACGCTGAAGAGGTCGCCGCAGCCCTGGTCGTACCAGCCGCTCGCGGCGCTCACCGGGCGCGTGGGGTCGAGCGCGCGCACGAGCTCCGTGGCGACGCGGGCGTCGAACTGCCCCCAGCCCTCGTTGAAGAGCGTCCAGCCGATCACGCACGGGTGCACCGCGAGCAGGCGGACCGTCCCCTCGCAGGTCGCGCGCCACTCCGCGCGGTACGCGGGGTCGTCGGCCGCGAGTCGTCGCCACGCGCGCTCCCCGCGGTCGGACATCCGCGTCCAACTCGCGCGGAAGAGCGTGGGCTTGTAGCTCGTGTGCCACGCGCCGTACGCGCCGCCACCCGAGGGCATGTCCTGCCAGACGAGCATCCCGAGCCGGTCGCAGAGCGCGTAGAAGCGCGGCTGCTCCACCTTGATGTGCTTGCGCAGCAGGTTGAAGCCAAGGTCGCGCATCGTGCGGACGTCGTGCTCGAGCGCCTCCTCGGCGGGCGGCGTCATGAGGCCGTCCGGCCAGTAGCCCTGATCGAGCACGCCGCGCAGGAAGAGGGGCTCACCGTTCAGGTGCACGCGGGGCACGCCGGCGGCGTCCGCGCGCACCTCGACCGTCCGGAAGGCGCAGTAGCTGCGCACGCGGTCGGCGCCGAGAGAGACGTCCAGGTCGTAGAGGTGCGGGTCGCCAGGGCTCCAGAGGCGCGGCTCTGCCACGGGAAGCGAGAGCTCCACGTCGCCCCCGCCCCGGACGAGGGCGGCCGCGCGGGCGACCTCGGAACCGCCGTCCAGGAGACGGGCCACGAGCTCGCCCTCCCCCGCCGCGCGGGCGAGAAGGACCACGCGTCCCTCGTCCGGTCGCGCGTCCGCGCGCAGGTCGACCACGTGCGCGGCCGGCACGACCTCCCACCAGACGTCGCGCCAGATGCCGCTCTGGGCCGTGTACCAGATGCCGCCCCGGGCAAGACGCTGCTTGCCGCGGAGCTGCGTGCCGGCGTCGGACGGGTCGAAGACGCAGACGGTGAGCTCGTTCTTCTCGCCCGTGCGCAACGCGTCCGTGACGTCGGCCGAGAAGGGCAGGTAGGCGCCCGTGTGCTCGGTGACGCGCACACCGTTGACGTAGACGGCGCACGCCCAGTCGACGGCGTCCAGGTGCAGGACCGCCCGCTCGCCGACGGCGAGGGCCGGCGCCTCGAGCTCGCGGCGATACCACAGCAGCTCGTCCGGCCTGAGCTGGCGGCCGACCCCGGAGAGCGGCGCCTCGGGCGAGAAGGGCACGCGGACGGGCTGCCAGCCGCCCTCGGGCGGCGCGGCCGTGCGCCAGGCGGACGCGGCGTCGGGTGCGGCGACGAACGCGCACTCCCAGGGCCCGTTCAGCGAGGCCCAGCGCTCGCGCGCGAGGAGCGGACGCGGGTGCGAGACGGGCGCGCCGTCACCCTCGCCCGCCGCGACCTTCTCGCCCCACGGCGTCCAGAGCTCAGCGAGCTCGACGTCCGCCGGCGGCTTGGGCTTGCTCGCGAGCACGCGCCTCAGGTCCAGCATGGCATCCTCCCGGCATCCCCGAATCGTGCCTCCGGGACCATTCTCGCACAGCCAAACTCTGACATATGCGAGAGCGCTCGGCGTGAGGCATTGATTCGATTAGTTTTATCCGCAGGCAGACGGGTCGCCCCGCCTCCCTCGAAGGACGGTGGGGGCGGGGCGCTCTCGCATATGCCAGAGTTTGCGGGCCCCGGCGGCGCGGGCGAGAAGGACGACGGCTACGACTTCTTCCGGGAGCCGCGCGAGCCGCCCGTGCGGCGGCCTCCGCGGCGCGGCGCGGCGGCCTTCTTCTCGCGTCCGGGGCAGTCCATGTTGGGGCAGAGCTTCCAGGGCCCGCGGGCCGTGGTGACCACCACGAGCGGCGCGCCGCAGTCCGGGCAGGTCTCGCCCGTGGCCTCGAGCGCGCCGCGCGCGGGCAGCGGGTAGCTCGTGCCGCAGTCGTCGTAGTTGGTGCAGCGGATGAAGCGCTTGCCGCTCTTCTCGGACTTGTGCGCCACCAGGCGCCCGGAGCGGCCGGCCTCGGCGCACGCCGGGCACGCGCCCACGTCCACGTCGGGCTCGCGGTTGGTGGGGCACGCGGGGTTCACGCAGGTCTCGTACGCGCGGCTGCGGAACGGCTGCACCTTCACGCGCGGTGCGCCGCACTCCGGGCACACGGCGCCCTCGCCCTCGAGCGCGGAGATCTTGCCCTGGGGCAGCGGATAGGTGACGTCGCAGTCGGGCCAGCCCATGCAGCCCACGAAGCTGCCGCGCGTCTTGGCGGAGCTCTTCACGACGAGGTCCTTGCCGCACTTGGGGCAGGTGCCCACCTTGGCGTCGGCCGTGACGGCGTCGGCGATGGCGTCGGAGAGGTCGTCGGTGTGCTCCACGAGCACGTCCATGAGGCCGGCGAGCAGCGCGCGGGAGTGGCCCACGACCTGCTCCTGCGTGCTCGTACCCTCGGCCACGCGCGTCATGTCGTCCTCGAGCTCCGCCGTCATGTCGGGGCTCGTGATGCGCGGCGCGTACGTGGCGAGCGCGTCGATGATGGCCATGCCGAGCTGGCTCGGCTCCACCGGGTCGTTCTTGAAGTACTTGCGCTCGTAGAGCGTGTCGATGATGCTCGCGCGCGTGGACTTGGTGCCCAGCCCGCGCTTCTCCATCTCCTGGATGAGCTTGCCCTGGCTGTAGCGCGCGGGCGGCTCGGTCTGCTTGGCGAGAAGCTCCATGTCGCTGACGGAGACCACGTCGCCCTCGGCGAGCGCGGGAAGCTGGTCGTCCTTCTTGAGTCCGTAGGGGTAGGCCGCGCGGAAACCCGGCGAGACGAGCACGCTGCCCGAGACCGTGAACGGTTCGCCCGCGACGTCGAAGGTCACCTTGGTGCCCTCGATCGTGGCCGGGCCCATGAGCGTGGCCAGGAAGCGGCGGGCGATGAGGTTGTAGAGCTTCCACTCCGCCGGCTGGAGGCCGTCCGGGGACGCCGGGGCCGTGGGATAGATCGGCGGGTGGTCGGTGGTCTCCTGCTTGCCGCGGGTCGCGGTGAGCTTGTCCTGCTTCAGCAACTCGTGGCACACGCTGCCGTAGGCCGGCACCGTGGAGAGCATGCGGACGCACTCGCGCAGGTCGAGCGACTTGGGGTAGACCGTGTTGTCGACGCGCGGGTACGAGATGAGGCCGTCCATGTAGAGGCTCTCGGCCAGGCGCATCGTGCGGGCGGGGCTGATGCCCTCGGCGGCCGCGGCGGCCTGCAGGCTCGTGGTGTTGAACGGCGCGGGCGGGCGCTGCGTGCGGCTCTTGCGCTCCACGGCGGTGACGGTGCCCTCGGTGGCATCCGCCACGTGGCCGTAGGCGGTCTCAGCCGCGGCCTGGTCCCAGAAGCGGGCCGTGGCGTGCGTGATCTTGAAGGTGCCGGCAGCTTCGCCGTCCTTCTCGGCCTGGCCCTGAATCACCCAGTAGTCCTCGGGCACGAAGGCGAGGCGCTCGCGCTCGCGCTCAACGACGAGGGCCAGCGTCGGCGTCTGCACGCGGCCGGCCGAGCGCACGGTGCCCAGCCCGCTCCAGCGCGCGGCGGTGAGGTAGCGCGTGAGGACGGCACCCCAGATGAGGTCGATGTACTGGCGGGACTCGCCGGCGTCGGCGAGGTCCTGGTCGAGCTCGACGAGGTTCGCGAAGGCGTGGTCGATCTCGGCGCGGGTGAATGCGGAGTAGCGGGCGCGGGCGACGGGCACGTCAGGCGCGACCTCGCGGATCTGGCGCAGGGCGTCCGAGCCGATGAGCTCGCCCTCGCGGTCGAAGTCCGTGCCGATGATCACGGAGTCGGCCTTCTTGGCGAGGTTCTTGAGGGCGCGGATGATCTCCTTCTCGGCGGGGAGCTTCTCGATGGGCGCCCACACGAGGTACGGGAGGCTCGCGATCTTCCAGCCCTTGAGGTCCACACCATCGGCTAGAAACGGCTTGCGACGGGACTTGTAGGGCGGGCGCGCCAGGCCGTCTGGGACGTCCGCCGGGAGCAGCTCGCCGTCGGCGGTGAGGCCCTGCCAGCCGTTCTTGTCGTCGAACGTGAGCTGGACCGGGAAGTCCACCTTGAGGATGTGGCCGCGCAGGCCGATGGTCACGCAGTCCTCTCCGTCCCAGGTGAAGCGGTAGACCGGCGTGTTGTAGACCTTGTCGGCCTTGGGCTTGCCGGAGGTGGAGAGCAGGCGCGCGATCTGCTGCGCGGCGTCGTTCTTCTCGGTGACGATGAGCCTCACTGCGTCACCGCCCTAGAGCTTCTCGAGGTCGCGGTTCTCGTAGTCCTCGCGGGACCACTTGAGGGCCTCCTTGCCGTCGCGCGCGACGATGATGAAGCGCGACACGGCGAGCGCGGCCTCATAGAGGAAGATGAGGATCGCGAACATGAGGATCATCGTGACGGGCGAGGCGTCGGGCGTGACCACGGCGGAGAGCACCATGAACGCCACGTAGACGATGCGCCACTGCGAGCGGAACGTCTTGTAGGGCACCAGGTGCAGAATCGACAGGTAGAAGATCACGAGCGGCAGCTGGAAGGCGATGCCGAAGCCGATCTCCAGGAGCATGTAGATGTCCAGGTAGTCGCTGGCCTCGGGCATGAGCGCGCCGATCTCGCGGGACTGCTCGAGCAGCCAGCCGAAGGCGGCGGGCTGGATCACGAAGAAGCAGAAGACCATGCCCAGGAAGAAGAGTAGGACCATGGCGCCCACCGTGGGCACGACCCAGCGGCGCTCCTTGGGCTTGAGGGCCGGCAGGAAGAAGGCCATGACCTCCCAGATGATGATCGGGCAGCAGATTATGACCGAGAAGAACAGGGCGACCTTGAAGCGGATGGTGAAGCCGCCCAGCACCGTGGTGACGACGAGCTTGGCGCCGCTCATGGCCTCCTCGATCTGGCCGATCATGAGCTCGATCAGCGTGGGCGTGGCAAAGTAGACAACGAGCGCGCAGACGAAGACCGCCACGACGACGATCGTGAGGCGGCGGCGCAGCTCGCCGAGGTGGTCCATGATGGGCATGCGTGCGGGACCGATCGGCATGGTTAGGCCTCCTTCGTCTCGTCGTCAGCGTCCCCACCGGTGCGGGGCTTCGAGGAAGGAGTCATCGCATACAGGTCGGCCAGGGAGGGCTTCGCGGGCTGGGCCTCGTCGGCGGCGGGCTCCGCGTCATCGGCCTTCTCGGCGGGCTCGGGGGCGTCGGCGTCCGCCTCGGCGGCGGCTGCGGCCTCGGCGGCCTCGCGGGCGGTCTTCTCCTCGGCGAGGCGCTTCTTGCGCTCGGCGAAGGTCTCGGCGCGCTTGGGGCGCGGGGCGTCCTCGCCCTCGGGGGCGTCGAGGTCGGCGTCCTCGTCGAGCTCGACCGCGCGGTTGCGGGTCGGCTTCTTGGGGCTGTCGCTCAGCGCCTCGGCGGCCGGGTCCACGATGTTGGTCTGGACGACCTCAGTGAAGCCCTCCTGGGCGTTCTTGAACTGTCGCAGGGCGCGGCCGAGGGTGCGCCCCATGCCCGGCAGCTTGTCCGGGCCAAAGACCAGAAATGCGAAGAGCACGATGAGGACGAGCTCTCCCTCTCCAATGCCAAACACCGAAGGTATCCTCCCGATTCTGTGGTCGCGTCAGCGGGCCGCCTAGGCCTCGCGGATGTTGAGGTCGGACTGGACGCCGAGAAGCCCGAGCACCCGGGCGACGTTGCGCTGCGGGCGCGCGACGACGAACGTCGCGCCCGCCTCGGAGACGCGGTGCGCGGCGCCCACGAGCACGCCGATGCCCGTGGAGTCGATGTAGGGAACGTCGGCGATGTCGACGACGAGCTCGCCCGTCACGCCCTCGGCGATCTGGGCGTCGATGGCGGAGCGCAGCTCGTCGGCGCACGAGACGTCGACCTCCCCCGCGACGCGGACGAGGCGGTCCTCGCCGGCTGCGGTCGTCGTGATCTCAAGGCTCATGGTCTCTCCCTTCCCGCAGGCGGGCTACTCGCTCGTCTCCGAGGAATCGTCGCTTGTGGCGTCGTCGGCGTCCTCGTCGGCATCCGACGCCCCCGTGAGCTCGTCGACGCGGGACTGGGCGCTGGTGCCCACGCCCTGCTCGTCGTCCGGGTCGAGCTCGACGGCCTTCTGGTAGGCGGTGAGGGCCTCGTCGGTCCGGCCCTGGCCCTCGTAGAGCAGGCCGAGGTCGTACCAGCCGGTCGCGTACTCGGGGTCGTCGGTCGTGAGCGCCTCGAGGTCCGCGGTCGCCGTCTCGGCGTCGCCGAGGTAGTACTCGCACATGGCGCGCTCGGCGCGGGCGTCAGAGGCGTTGTCGAGCGCGAGGTAGCGGTCGTAGTAGCCGACGGCGCGCTCGACGAGCTCGGTGCCGTGGGCGGCCTCCTCGTCGTCCGCCGCGAGCATCATGACCGTGGTGCCCCACGTGGAGCACGCGCGGGCGGTGGCGAGCAGGGTCTCGGTGTTCTCGGGGTCGCCCTCGAGCTGGGACTCGAGGTCGGCCACGTAGTCCTCGTACTGGGAGTCGACGTAGTCGACGTCGTACTCGACGTTCTGGCCCTGGGTGCTCTGGAAGACCGACGCCAGCGCGCCGGCGAGCGTGGAGAGGGCGAAGATCACGATGAAGACGATGACGACGGCCTTCTGGAAGGTGGAGAGCTCGCCGGGGCGACGCTCCCGCTTCTTCGCGACGGGCGTCGCCTCCGAGGCCTGCGGCCTCGTCTTCTGCTGTGTCGAACGACGCTTTGACATCCGCGTGAGTTCTCCCTGACAACTGCCGGCGCCCGATGCGCCCACGAAATCTAAGAGTATGCCACAGGCACCCGCCCGCGCGGGGTCGAGCGCCCGGCGCGGCGAGAATAACAGAACTTCGCCAGAGCCCGGGTGGCCGAGCGGCTAGGCGCGCTCCGCCTTGGCGAGGCGCGCGGAGACGAGCTTGACCGCTACGACGAAGACGTCGAGCGCCTGGCCGAGCTCCTCGAGGCTCGGGTAGGTGGGGGCGATGCGGATGTTGGTGTCCTCGGGGTCCTCGCCGTAGGGCCAGGGGGCGCCGGCCGGGGTCAGCGTGACGCCGAGCTCCTTGGCGAGGCTCACGACGGCCTTGGCCGAGCCGCGCGGGCCCTCGAAGGAGACGAAGTAGCCGCCCTTGGGGTGCGTCCAGGTGGCGCAGCCCAGCTCGCCGAGGCCGGCGGAGAGCTTCTCCTCCACGAGCGCGAAGCGCGGCGCCACGAGCGCGGCGTGCCTCTTCATGTGCTCGGCGACGCCCGCGGCGTCCCTCAGGAAGCGCACGTGCGCGAGCTGGGAGATCTTCTCCGGGGAGACGCGCATGGCCGAGAAGGCGCGGCGCAGCTCCGCCATGTCCGCGGGGCTCGCGGTCACCCATGCCATGCCGGAGCTGGGGAAGGTGACCTTGGCCGTGGAGGCGAACTCGTAGACGAGGTTCTTCTCGCCGCCCTGCTCGGCGAGAGCGTCGAAGATGTTGAGGAGCTCGTCGCCCTCGCCGTCGAAGGTGTGGACGGCGTAGGCGTTGTCCCAGAAGATGCGGAAGTCGGGCGCGGCGGGCTTGAGAGCCGCAAAGGCGCGGACGACCTCGTCGGAATAGGTCACGCCGGTGGGGTTGGCGTACTTGGGCACGCACCAGATGCCCTTGACCGTGGCGTCCTTCTCGACGTACTCGCGGACGACGTCCATGTCGGGGCCGTCCTCGCGCATGGGGACGGGCACGTTCTTGATGCCGAAGCTCTCCGTCACGGTGAAGTGGCGGTCGTAGCCGGGCGCCGGGCAGAGGAACTTGACCTCGCCCTGCTGGCACCAGGGCTTCTCGCCGCCGATGCCGTGGACGTAGCCGTGCTCCACGCAGTCGTACATGATGTTGAGGCTCGAGGAGCCCATGACGGAGACGTTGGCCGCGTCCACGCCGAGGAGCTCCGCGGCGAGGGCGCGCGCGGAGGGCAGGCCGTCGGGCGCGCCGTAGTTGTCGGCGTCGACGCCCTGGTCGGTGAGGTCGGAGTCGGCGGTGAGCAGGTCGAGCATGGGCTTGGAGAGCGCGGTCTGCTCGGGGCTCGGCTTGCCGCGGGCCATATCGAGCTTGAGGTTCAGGGCGCGCAGGTCGGCAGCCTGGGCCTCGAGCTCCGCGATCGCAGCGTCGAGCTGGGCGTCGGTCATGTTCTGGTAGGCGTTGGGCATGAGTCCTCCTCTTGGTTGGTCCCGTCTGAGTATAGAGGCAAACGGGCCCGATGCTGCTACCATGTTCCTCACGAAAAGGAACGCTTACAGGGAGGGCACATGGACATGCGCTCGGAGGACTACGGGGAGCTGCAGCGCCTGGTTGACTCCGTGTTCCCCCCGGGCGTCTCCGCGGCCGCGACGGCAAGCCGACTCGACGTGGAGATGCGCGCGGAGATCCTGGACCTCTGCGCCGACCTCATGGAGGTCGTGGCTGCGCTGCCGCCGCGCGCCTACACCCGCCAGCGCCTCTGCGACCAGATGAACTCGATTCTCACGGCCCGCGGCTGGGGCAACGTCTACGGGACGGTGGAGTAGCCCGCGCGAGGTCGGGGAGGGCAAGGTCCGGCGCTCGGACAGCTTGCCGCAGAGGGCGCGGCAAGAAGTCGCGGCGGACCTTGCCCTCCCCGTCCCTGAAGGCCTAATCGTTGCCGAAGCGACCGCCCGTCGTGGGGTACCCGTAGATCGAGCCGTCCTTGATGTCCATCTCGTCCTCCCACGGCAGCTTGTAGCGACCGGCGGCGAGGTCCTTGATGTAGGTGAGGCCAGCGTCCGGCTCGCCGCCCGGGACGGCGACGTAGCCGCGGTGGCCGAGGTTGTAGATGTTGTTCTCGAGGCCCCAGGAGAGGCGCGCGTTGTCCGCGAGCTGCGGGTAGATCTCCGCCGTGACGATCTCCCACGGGTTTCGCTGCCCCTGGACGAGCGTGGTGCCGTCGAAGTTCACAATCTGGCCCTCGCCAAAGTAGTAGAACGTCCCATCGTAGCCGGCCAGGTTCACCGAGACGGTGTACATGAGGTTCTGCCAGGCGTTGGAGCGGTTGGTGAGGATCCACTGGTCGTTCACCTGCGTGGAGTAGCCGGAGATGCGGATGTAGACGTTGCAGCCCTTGTAGGCGGCCTCGCGCGCGAGCTCGGGGATCATGCCGTCATGGCAGATGCAGACGGCCAGCTTGGAGCCGCCGGGACCCTCGCAGACCGGCATGCCCAGGTCGCCGGGATACCACGGCTCGATGGGGTTCCACGGGAAGAGCTTGCGGTACTTGAGGACGATATCGCCCGCGGGATCGATGATGATCGCGGTGTTGTAGGGGTTCTTGTTGGGGTCGGGGTTGCGCTCCATGATGGAGAAGACGCCGTAGACGCCCGCCTCCTGGCACGCGCGGGAGAAAGCCTCGGTCTCGGGGCCGGGGATGTCGCAGAGGAACTCGTCGGTGAGCCACTTGGCGGTGTTGAGGCCCTGCGTGCTGTACTCGGGGAAGACGATCAGCTCGACGCCGGGATAGCCGGCCTTGGTCGCCTTGAGCGTGCGCACGATGCTCTCGACCTGGCGGTCGATGTCGGCGCGGCTGTTCACCACCGGCGCGGGGAACTGAATCGCCGCCACCAGAAAGCCCATCCTCGGCTTGCCCATGCTTCCGATGCTGCCCATGTCGTGCTCCTCTCCCTGTGGGTACCGAACACGACCTATGGTAGGTGAGTAGTGTTACGCACACTATATATTGTGGTTACATCCGGGAGACGGCCCCATTTCGACGGCAGGCGGCGCGGGCGAAAAACGGCGGCGCCCGGACTCCCCGGACGCCGCCGCGTCAGTCAGTGCTGTAACCTGCCGGCTACTCGTCCTCGGCCAGGGCCTCGGCGATCTCGTCGGTCATGTTCATGGTGTGGTAGACGTTCTGGACGTCCTCCAGCTCGTCGAGGCGGTCGACGAGGCGCTGGACCTTCTTGGCGTCGGCCACGGAGACGTCGGTCGGGGTGGTGGGGACCATGGTGAGCTCGGAGCCCTTGACCTCGATGCCCTGGGCCTCGAGACCCTTCTGGACGTCCTGCATCTTGTCGTAGGCGGTCCAGACGATCCACTCCTCGCCGGCGTCCTCGTAGTCCTCGCCGCCGGCCTCGGCCACGGCCATCATGAACTCGTCCTCGTCGACGGCGTTCTCCTTGTCAGCGACCTTCTTGTCCTCGGACTTGATGACCTTCTCGACGGCGATGGAGCCCTTGCGCTCGAACTGGAACGCGACGGAGCCGGAGGTGCCGAGCGAGCCGCCGGAGTGGGAGAAGGCGGAGCGCACGTCGGCCGCGGTGCGGTTCTTGTTGTCGGTCAGGCAGTCCACGTAGACGGCCACGCCGGCGGGGCCGTAGCCCTCGTAGGTGATCTCGGCGTAGTTGGCGGCGTCGGAGCCGGAGCCGAAGGCCTTGTCGATGGCGGCCTTGATCTTGGCGTTGGGCATGGAGACCATGCGGGCACGGGCGACGGCGGCGGCGAGCGTCGCGTTGTTGTCGGGGTTGGGGTCGCCGCCGAGCTTGGCCGCAACGGTGATGTTGCGGGAGAGCTTGGAGAACAGCGACGAGCGCTTGGCGTCGATGGCCGCCTTCTTGTGCTTGGTAGTTGCCCACTTAGAGTGTCCGGACATGCGCATCCCCTTCGTTGATCCATGGCATGAAACGTGCCTACGATAGCGAAGAGCGGCCGAAATGTAAAGGGGCGCCGCGCGGTTTCGCGGGTTGGGGAGGGTGGCGCTTCCGCTCTCTTCTCGCCGGGCGCCTCTTGCCGTGCGGGTTAAGAATTCGGCTGCGTCCCCGTGCGGGGGGCCGTCCCGGGTTAGGAATCAGCGCCCGTCCCCGTCAAAACTGCGAGAGGGACGGGGACGGGCGGCGTTTCCTAACCAAAATGCTCGGGCGACGAGAAGGACGTCGACTCAGAGGCCGTACTTGGCAACGACGCGCCGGATCGCGCGGCCCCACGGCAGCCAGATCGCGGCGAGAAACGCGACCGTGGCTATGCCGTGCGTCACGTCGAGCGGCAGGCTAGCCGCGCAGGCGAGCAGCGCGGACTCCCAGGTGAGCGGCTGGACGTAGCCAAGCACGTGGTAGCCGTTCAGGATGAGGCCGTAGACCAGGCCGGACGCAAAGCCCCAGACGTAGAGCGCGGGCGCCCGGTCGAGCAGGCCACGCTCGCCCAGCACGCCGCCGACGTAGCCAACAAGCCCCCACGCGTACATCTGCCAGGGCGTCCACGGCCCCTGCCCGAAGAAGACGTTGGAGGCGAGCGCCGCCACGGCACCCACCACAAAGCCGCTGCGCCGGCCGAGCGCCGCACCCGCAAGAATCGCGATTGCCGAGACCGGCTTGACGTCCGGCAGCGGGGCGAAGAGCACGCGACCGGCCGCGGCAACGGCGGCGAGCACGGCGGTGGGCATGAGCTGGCGCAGCGCCGGCCGGAACGCCTCGAAGCTCGCGAAGAGCAGCCCCACGGCGAGAAGCGCCACGGCGAGCGTGAGGCCAGCAGTTGCCGGCACCCCCACAAGTGCGAGCGCGATCATGGCCGTCGGCACCGCTAGCAGGGCCGGAATCTCCAGTGCGGCGAGAGCCCGGGCCCACGGTGTTTGTCTCTCCCCCATCATGGGTACCAGTTTGCCATAGGCCCGCGACCGAGGAGGCACCATGCTGTACATCGGCAACTTCAGCTACAACGACGACACCGACAGCAAGGACAACTACTGCCTCATGCCCATCGTCGTGGAGGCGGAGAACGCCGACAGGGCGATGGAGAAGTTCGCGGTGCACCTCCACGAGGTCCGCAAAACGTCCGACCTTCTCGACGGGGCTCACGAGATCTACCTCGACTCCCTGACCGAGCTCGAGGGCGTTCCCACCGACCCCGTCATCTGCCAGTGGCAGAAGATCGTGCCGGCGATGGACGGCCTGTGCTCGATCACGAGCGCGCTGCCCGTGGCGGACGAGGACAGCGACCTCGCCAACGCCTACGCCTGGGGCGACGAGGACGACGAGCACGAGCACGTCGACGACCTCGAGGAGCTCGACGAGGACGAGCTCGCCGAGCAGGAGCCGTTCCTGCTGTTCGAGTAGAGCCAGGATTCGCGCAGGAACTCGGCGGCGGGCTCGGTCGTCGTGACCTCGCCGTCGAAGACGAGCGAGGCCGTGTCGGCGACGGAACTCACGAAGGCGGCGTCATGGGTGGCGAGAAGGACCGTGGCGCCGCCGCTCGCCGCCGCGCGGACGCGCTCGGCCACCGCGACGCGCGCCGCCCGGTCGAGCCCCTTGGTCGGCTCGTCGAGCAGCAACAGGCGCGGGCGCACGAGCAGGAGCTTCTCGAGCGCAAGCAGCTGCTGCTGGCCGCCGGAGAGGTCGTACGGATGACGGTCCAGGCAGCCGGCGAGGCCCAGACGCTCGAGCGCGGCGTCGACCTCGGCCGCCCCGTAGCGACCCGATGACGCGGACCACTCCATGAGCTCGTCACGAACCGTCTCGCACGCGAGCACGGCCTTGGGGTTCTGCGGCAGGAGCACCTGGTCGGCGGAGCGCGCGTTTCTCGCCCGCCCGCGCTGGGGGCGCAGCACTCCGGCCGCCACCTGCAGGATCGTCGACTTGCCACAGCCGTTGGAACCTAGGAGCGCGCGGACCTCGCCGCGCGCCACCCTGAGGCCCAGGCCCCGCAGCACCCACTCTTCGTCGCGCCCGTAACGAAACCACACGTCATCGAGGGCGAGCACGGGGCCGACGTTCTTCTCGTCTGAGTGACGGGTTTTACCGTCCGTTGGGCACGAACCATCCTGGCGATGCGTAATTCCCGTCAGCGAATCGAGGGGGGCCGGACGAAGCTCCTCGAGCGCGACCTCGCGCGCGCGGCCGCCCTCCAGCGCGTAGGCGCACGTGGCGTAGTCGAGCATCGGGCCGGGCGCGTGCGTGGCCACCACGACCGTCATGCCCAGCTCGCGGTTGGCGCGGAAGAGAAGGGCGAGAAACGCCTGCTCGGCGACGGGGTCAAGCATGCTCGTGGGCTCGTCGAGCAGGATCGCGCGCGGGCGCATGGCGAGCACCGACGCCAGTGCCAGCACCTGGCGCCGGCCGCCCGAGAGCTCGGCCACGCGGTCGCGGAACCACGGGCCCATGCCCAGGTATGTGGCGGTCTCTGCCACGCGGCGACGCATCTCCGGCTCCGGCGTGCCCAGGTTCTCCAGGCCGAAGGCCATCTCGTGCCAGACCGCGTCGCAGACCATCTGCGCGTCCGGGCTCTGGAAGACGTAGCCCACCGCGCGCGCGGACGCCGCGGCATCGAGCGAGCGAACGTCCTCGCCGTGCGCGCGCACCGTGCCGGAGAGCTCCCCCACCGGCGCGACCTCGGGCTTCGCAAGGCGCAGGAGCGTTGACTTTCCCGAGCCCGTGGCGCCCGCGAGCAGTGCGAACGCGCCCTCGGGCACCTCGAGGGAGACGTCGAGAAGAACGGGCTTCTCGGTGCCCGCATACGCGAACGTCACGCGATCGAAGGCAAGCGCGCTCATCGCCGCCCCCTCTCGCGCAGACGCGCCTCCAGCTCGGCCGCGGCGGGCAGCAGGGCGAGAAGCGCGCAGGGCACGCAGGCCCACCAGGGGCCGAGGCCGGTCATCCGCGGGTAGAAGCGCCAGTCGGCACAGAGGATCCAGGCGCAGGCGGCGGCCAGGGCGAGAAGCGCCGCGATTCCGCAGAGCGCCGCCACGTCGCGCGAGCGCAGGCGCTCCGTCCGGTAGCACGTGCGCGGCCGGCCCGACCCCCAGCCGCGGGCGCGCATGGAGTCAGCGCGCTCGAGCGACTCCTCGAGAGACCAGGAGAGCAGCAGCGACGACGTTCGCATGAGGGCGTCGCGCGCGGCAGGTCGCGCCCCGGCGGCGGTGCAGGCCGCGAGCGACGCGCGCACGTCGCCCGAGCGGCGGAGGAGCTGGGGTACGAGCTGGGCGACCATGCCCGCGAGCAGCGGCAGCGCCCGGGCGCGCCGCGGGGCGAGCGCGAGGAGCCGGTCCTGCGAGAGCACCGCCGCGGCACCCTCGAACCACAGGACCACGGCCCCAAGGAGCGCGCCCATCGTGGCGCCGTAGGCAAGGCTCTCCAGGTAGACGCTTCGCGGCCCCAGCTTGAGCAGCAGCGTGGACCCGGACGCCGAGAAGAGCGGGTTGGCCAGGCACACCAGGGCCAGCAGCGGCAGCTGCCAGGCCAGCCCGCGCACCGTGGCGGCGACACCCCGCGCGAGCAGCGAGAAGGCCAGTGCGCCCGCGAGCGAGACCGCCGTCAGCACGGGCTGCACCGCGAGCATCGTCAGCGCGACCACCCCGGTGAACAGCGTCGCCGGGACGGACGCGTGGACGGCGTCGAAGGCTCTGGCGCGCGGGGCGACCACGGCGCTGCGGCTACTCGGTGAACTCGGTCACGTAGAGCCAGGTGACGACGTCGCCGGGCTCGAGCTCGAGCTCAGAGGCGGCGACCTCGGCCATCTCGCCGTTGACCTCGAACATCCAGCCGCTCATGTCGCCGAAGTCGCCGCCGGCCAGGCCGTTGATGCCCTGGACGTACATACCGTACTCGGAGTCTGAGGCGTTGACGTCATCGGCGGCGGCAACGAGCGCGTCGTAGGCCGTGGCGCCCTCGGGGAGCTCGACCTCCTCCGTGGTCTTCTCGCCCTCGCCGGCCGTCGCGTCGATCTCCACGGTGACCTCGATCGTGGCCTGCTGCTCCTGCGCGGCACCGTCGGCGTTGTCGCCCGCAGCAGGCGCGCCGCCGCACGCGACGACGGTCAGCGCGAGCGCGCACGCGGCGAAGCCGCCGACGAGCCGCGCGACGAAGGTCCTTCTCGACAGGTTCTTCTGAGACATGGGCGCCTCGCTTCCTCCCGGATGTCCGGGTGTCGGGAGGGCAAGGCGGGGCCAGCGGGCGTCCCCCGCCGTCCCTGGCACAGCCGTGTGCTGATCCGGAGTCAAACCGGAGCCGTTTTCAACATGACGTAGCAGCTGCAAGAGCCGTGCCCTCGATATGTGGTTGGTACCAGTGTAGCATGCGGGCGGCGCGTCGGCCCTTGCAGCCGACCGTCAGGGATGCGCGCCTTTCGTGTGGGGCACGCGCGGGCAAGAAATGCGGGTATAAAGAAGGCATTTATCAGCTCCCGCAGAATCGGGGCATCATGTCTCGCCGCCCGCGCGCCGCGCTCCTCGTCCTTCTCGCCCTGCTCCTCACGCTTGTCCCCACGACGGCGCGCGCGGCGGGGCTCGCCAAGCTCGTTGACCCCGACACCTCCGCCCGCTGGGAGGAGGTCTTTGGCACGGGTTCCGGCACCATCTCAACGGAGAACGCCGGGCGCATCTGGGCCGACAAGTCCGTCTACGCCAGCGCAGACGACGCGCGCGCCGCCGGCCTGCCCGTGAAGATTGACGTGGACGACCGCAGCTTCATCGTGGGCCTCTCCGCGCTGGCCTCGGCCGTCTCCGTGCGTCAGGAGGGCGGCCCCGCGCACGACGTGGTCTTCGTGGTGAGTACCAACCGGCTCCTCGAGGACATCACCTACGGCGGCCGACCCCAGGCAGACTACCTCGTCGACGCCCTCAACCAGGCGATCGCGCGCCTCATGGCGGAAAACGAGGGCGGCGACACCCCCACGCGCGTGGCCGTGATCGGCTACGACTCCAAGGTCACGACGCTCATGCCGCTCGGCACCTACGCACCGGACGGCAACGGAGACTACGTCGCGTACGGCGGAGGCACGCTCTCCGTGACCGCCAAGGCCACAGACGGCGCGGGCGTGACGGCCTCCGCGCAGCTCGGCAGCGGGTCCTACCTGCAGCTTGCCACGCATGTGGCGGGAGATGTGCTGGCGGGCGCCGCGGACGACCCCGGCTCCGAGGACCGCGTCCCCGTGCTCTGCCTCATGGGTCGGGAGACCCCGCCGATGGCGAACGCCGACTTCACGAACCCGCCCGTCTACACCGGTGACGCCACGGGATTCCTGGGCCCGCTGCCGGGAAGCCGGGAGAACGGCTACGGCACAGACGCGCTTCTCGCCACGCTTCTCACGATGCGAAACGAGGCCGCGCGCGTGGACGCCGCATGGGGCGCCGAGCGGCCGCTCACGTTCTTCACCTGCGGCCTGGACACGAGCGAGACGGCCGCCTACCTGCTGGAGACCGCCCACGAGCAGGCGCATCACCCCCTGCCCGGCACCGGCGCGGCGGCCGGCACGGACCTGCGGGACAACCTCTCCACGGCAGCGCGGGCGTTCGCCGAAGCCTCCGCCGCGGGCGAGAAGAGCGTCACGCTGCACCTCTTTGGCTCAAGCACGCGCGGCCTCGTGGCCGAGGACGTCACCTTCCCCTGCGCTCCGGGCCTTCTCAGCGCCGCCGACGGCTACGAGATCACGCCCGTCGACGACTACCTCTCCGCTCGCAGCGCGAGCGCGCTCTCGTGGGCCTTTGGCACCGTGGTGGACCGCTCGCTCGGCGTGGTCTACACGGCTCCTGCCTCGGGCGGTCCCGGCGACGATCGCCCCGGCGGCAGCCGCGTCACCGTGTCCGACGAGGTGGGAGCCGGCATGGAGGTCGCACGCGTGAGCGGCATCGTGTACGGAGACACGCTGCTCGACGGAGAGCTGGCCGCACAGGCCGTGAAGATCAGCCTCGAGGACCCCGGCCACGCGGAGGCAACGCACGAGTTCGGCTACCTCGTGGAGGCCATGAACGCGCGCTACGACCTCGGCTATGCCGTCTACGACCTCTTCTACGACGCCCTGCAGGACGGCCAGTTCTCCTACGCCGGTCCCGGGAACTTCTCCAACCGCGCCTCCTGGTACGTGGACGACGCGCACGGGATGATCCCGATGGGTGGAGAGCCCTTCGCCTTTGCCACGCAGGCCGAGGTGGACGCCGCCGCGGACGGGCGCTGGCAGAAGCAGGCGTCCGAGGACGTGCGCGAGAAGATCGAGGCCGCGCAGGCCGCGGGCGCCACCGCCGTCTGCGAGACGTACTACTACATCGGCAACCTGCCCAACCAGTACACCGGCGGCGACGTCACGCTCTACGACTTTGTGGTCATGGTGGAGACGAGCCTTGCCACCGGGCGGCAGACGCTGCTGCTTTCGGTGCCCGTGGACGCCGTCCCCGCGCGCCGCGCGAGCGTGACCGTGGCAGAGAACGGCTCGGCCACGCTGGCGCTTGACGGCGATACGGACGTGAAGCCGCTGCGCTTTGCGTATCTCGTCTCGCCCACGCCGGACACCGAGGCTGTGCTCGAGCGCGCCGAGGCTGGCGAGGACGTGAGCGACGAGGAGCTTGAGGCGGCGCTCGGTGCGGACGTGCAGCACGTGCCCTCGGGCGCGCGGGCGGTCTTTGCGAGCGCCTTTACCGGCGCGGGCACCGACGCCGTCGCGGGGGCCGTGGCGTCTGCCTGGGCGGCGCAGACCAACTCCTACTACGCGTTCTCACGCGACACGCCGCTCTTCTCGCGCACGTCGGGCGGCTACGCCCCGCTTGCGACGCTTCCCCGGGGCGGCCAGACCTACTACTTCGAGCAGACCGTCTACACCGCGGACGTCTCCTCGGCGAGTGGCGACGCGCCGGCCAAGGTCGAGAAGACCATGGAGCCCTACACGGTGACCCTTGACGCGAGCGAGATCCCCCTGCGCTTTGACGTGCGGGACGGGCAGTGCGTGGCGCTCGCGGGCACGCCGCGCTACGTGCGTGCCACCGACCTGGGCTCCGCCGAGAAGGACCCCGACGTCACGGGCAGCGCGCCGTACGTTGAGCGCCTCGCGCTCGCCGAGGAGGGCGACGGCGCTGTGCGGCTCTCCGCGCGCCTGGGCAACAACGGCGCGCTCGTCCTACCCGACGACGTGGAGTCGGAGCCCACGCCCGAGCCCGAGCCGAATCCGACCCCCGAGCCCGACGACCCCGGAGACGCCCCGGACCCCGGCCACGACTCCCCCACGCGGCCGGACGAGCGGCCCTCCGAAGACGAGCAGGCCGGCGCCTCGGAAGGCGGCGACCTCCCCGCGACTGGCGAGCGCGACGACGGCACCGTCCTTCTCGTCCTGCTCTTCTTTGGCACCTCCGCCGTGGCAACGGCCTTCGTCCTCCTCTGGCGTCGCTGAGCCGCGGCGGCCCGCCCACTTGTGTATTCGGTTGGGAGTCGGTCGCCGACTCAAATCGGGTGAAATCGGCCCATGGAATACTCGATGACGGTATCCCCGATCCGGAAAGGACCGTCGTGCTCCTCAGCCTCATCATCATCGTCGTCGGATTCGCCCTGCTCATCTTTGGCGCCAACTTCCTCGTGGACGGCGCCTGCAGCATCGCCGCGCGCCTCGGCGTCCCCGAGCGCGTGGCCGGCCTCACCATCGTGGCCATCGGCACGTCGCTGCCCGAGCTCGTGGTCAGCGTCACCTCCGCCGTGGGCGGTCACGCCGACATGGCCTTCGGCAACGTCGTGGGCAGCTGCCTGGCCAACCTGCTGCTCATCCTCGGTCTCTCGGCCGTGATTGCCCCGGTCACGCTCTCGCGCAGCACGCAGCGCTTCGAGATTCCCGTGAGCGTGGCGGCCTGCGGGCTGCTCGCGCTCGTAGCCAACACGGACGGTCAGGTCACGCTCGTCGAGGGCGTGGTCCTTCTCGTCGCGTTCGTGGCATTCGTGGCACGGACCGTCGTCGTGGGCCTCGGCGAGGGCGCTGCCGAGAAGGACGATGCCCCGGAGGACCCCGACACCGGAGTCGTCTCCTCAAACACCTTCCGTGACCTGCTCTTCATTGTGGGCGGCATCGCGATGCTCAAGTTCGGCGCGGACTTCGTGGTGGACAACTCGGTGGAGATCGCGGGCGCCATGGGCATCTCCGAGCGCATCATCGGCATCACCGTGGTGGCGCTCGGCACATGCCTGCCTGAGCTGGTCACGAGCGTGGTGGCCGCCTTCCGTGGCAACTCCGACATCGCCGTGGGCAACGTCGTGGGATCCAACATCTCCAACCTGCTGCTCGTCATGGGCGGGCCGGCGCTCTTCGCCAACATCCCCTACGACGCCGCCTACAACGTGGACCTGGCGCTGCTCGCGCTCTTCTCGGCCGTTCTCGTGGGCTTTGCCTTCATCGGGCGCCGTCATGAGATGAGCCGCGCAAACGGCGTCATCTTCGTGGTGCTCTACGCCGCCTACATCGCCACGTCGGTGATGCGCTAAGCGAGCGGCATCACGGGAAGGCACAGCAGCAGGAGCAGCACGATGGCGGCGAGGCTCACCCAGAAGCGCCACATGGGCAGGAACGTGCGGTAGAGGAAGTCGCCCGGCAGGGCGTCCTCGGTGTCGCGCCCCTCGAGGAAGGCCCAGAGCCTGGTGGCGTCCGCAAGGTCGTGCTCGCGCATGTACCGGGTGACGCGCATGGCGCAGGCACCGCTCCAGAAACAGGCAAACAGACGGAGGGACAACGCCAGGAGATACAGCCCTCTGCCGGTTGAGGTGTCCCAGTCGAGGAGCCAGTTCGCGTAGAGGGAGGCCACCGTGGCGACGAAGAAGACCGCGTACGCAAGCGCCGCCCTGAGGAGCAGTCTGACAAGCTCATGACGGGAATCGGCCTCGGCGCGCACCGCCTCGAGGCCATGCTCGCCGAGCAGCTCTGAGGCGCTGGTCCCCAGCTCGGTTGCCACGAGCGTGAGGCTCTGCACGTCGATGAGGGTCCTGCCGGTCTCCCAGTTGTTTACCGTCTGACGACTCACGTAGACGCGCCGCGCGAGCTCCGCCTGCGTGAGGCCGGCCGCCTCGCGCCGCTCGCGGACGCGCTCGCCCACTACCTTGCGCGCGCTCTGCAGCTCCTCAGCCATGGCACGCCCCCTCTCTGCGGAAAATCGTACCCGCAACGAGCGCCCGCGGCGAGTCAAAACCCTTTGACACGGCCGCCCGGGCTGCCCCTCTCTCAGGGTGTGTACACACCCTCCCTCAGGGTGTGTACACAGTTGCGAAGTTGATTATTATCACGGCAAGAGTTCTACCTGCGAAAACAATATCGCATGGTACCGTATTAATTCTGCAACAGTGTACATACCCTGGGAGGGGGTAGTGCGCATACCCTCAAAATGATGGGAGCAAGCAGGGGCGGGCGAGAAGGACCGCTACGCCGTGAGGAAGATCGTGGCGCCGAGGGCGATGTAGACGAGACCGGAGGCCACGGAGGTCACGCGCCCCGCGCGCGGGCTGCGGGCCAGCAGGCGCGAGAAGGGCGCCGCCACGAGCACGATCACCACAGTCCAGAGCGTGGAGAGCGCCACGTAGGTGAGGCCGAGCGCCAGGAAGGGCACCGGACCGAAGGGGTTGGGCGTGACCACGAACTGCGGCAGCAGCGCCAGGAAGAACAGGATGATCTTGGGGTTGAGCACGTTGGTCAGCACGCCCTGGGCAAAGACGTGCAGGTTGGAGCCGGCAGCGGGCTCGCCGTCCTTCTCGCCCACCGAGAAGGACGAGCCGCCGGAGAGGATGCTGCGCACGCCCATCACCGCGAGATACGCCGCACCGGCCACCTTGATCACGTTGAAGGCAACCGGCGACGCGGCGAGCACGAGCGACAGCCCGGCCGCCACCAGGATCGTATGCACCACCAGGCCCGCGTTGATGCCGAGGGCGCTGGCCAGCCCCTCGCGCCGGCCGCCGGAGACGGTGCGCGTGAGGATGTAGACGGTGTCGATGCCCGGCGTGAGGCAGAGGGCCGCCGCGGACGCGACGAAGCCCCCGTAACCGACGATTCCCAGCATGCGCGCCGCCGCCCGGGTCTAGAGGACCTTGGAGAGGAAGCTCTGGGTGCGCGGGTTCTGCGGGTTGCCGAAGACCTCGTCCGGCGTGCCCTGCTCCTGGATGACGCCCTCGTCGACAAAGATCACGCGGTCGGCGACCTCGCGCGCGAAGCCCATCTCGTGCGTGACGACCACCATGGTCATGCCCTGCTCGGCGAGCTCGCGCATGACGTCAAGGACCTCGCCGACCATCTCGGGGTCGAGGGCGGAGGTAGGCTCGTCGAAGAGCATGATGTCCGGGTTCATGGCAAGGGCGCGGGCGATGGCCACGCGCTGCTGCTGGCCGCCGGAGAGCGAGCTCGGCATGGCGTCGGCCTTCTCGGAGAGGCCCACGCGCGCGAGCAGGCGCTCGGCGGTGGCGGAGGCCTCCTCCTTGCTCATGAGCTTGAGCTCCACAGGCGCGTACATGACGTTCTCGCGCACGCTGTAGTGCGGGAAGAGGTTGAACTGCTGGAAGACCATGCCCACGTGCTGGCGGATCTTGTCGACGTTGGCGCCGGGCGCGGTGATCGAGTTGCCGTCGATCACGATCTGGCCGGACGTGGCCTCCTCGAGGCGGTTGATGCAGCGCAGGAACGTGGACTTGCCCGAGCCGGACGGGCCGATCACGCAGACGACCTCGCCGGCGTGGATGTCGATGTCGATGCCGCGCAGGAC
>CAUGFC010000011.1 GCA_959598545.1 uncultured Olsenella sp.
CAGCGACGGTCTGGCGGCGGGCAGCCCGCGGTGCTTCAGGATTAACACGCAGAATCGGACTTTTCCGAAAAACCCAACTGCGGATATATAAGATTTAAGGTGATTCTGCGTGTTATTCCGGCGAGAAGGGCGGCGGGGGCACGGCGAGAAGGACCGGGGAGTGGGACGATCAGACCATCTGCTCGGGGTGGAAGACCTCGTCGAAGCGCTCCGGGGTGAGCAGGCCCAGCGACACGCAGGCCTCCTTGAGGGAGGTCCCCTCGGCGAAGGCCTTCTTGGCCACGCGCGCGGCGTTGTCGTAGCCGATGTGGGGATTGAGGCAGGTCACGAGCATGAGTGAGCGGTGGAGGTTCTCGCTCATCCGGTCGCGGTCGGCGCGGATGCCGCTCGCGCAGCGCTCGTCGAAGGAGGCGATCGCGTCGGCGAGCAGGCGCACGGACTGCAGGTAGTCGTAGGCGATGACCGGCATGAAGACGTTGAGCTCGAAGTTGCCCTGGGAGGCGGCGAAGCCGATCGTGGCGTCGTTGCCCATGACCTGCACGGCGACCATCGTCACGGCCTCGCACTGGGTCGGGTTGACCTTGCCCGGCATGATGGAGCTGCCCGGCTCGTTGGCGGGAATCTGGATCTCGCCGAGGCCCAGGCGCGGCCCCGAGGCGAGCCAGCGCACGTCGTTGGCGATCTTCATCATGTTGGCGGCGAGGCCCTTCACGGCGCCGTGGGAGAACACGAGCGCGTCCTTGCCGGTGAGCGCGCGGAACTTGTTGGGGTCCGTCTCGAACGGCAGGCCCGTGAGCTCGGCCAGCTCCGCGGCGACAGCCTCGTCGAAGCCCGCCGGCGCGTTGAGGCCCGTACCCACGGCCGTGCCGCCGAGCGCCAGGCGATACAGACCCGGCATCGCGGCGACGAGCTCCTCGCGCGAGCCCTCGAGCAGGCCGCGCCAGCCGGAGATCTCCTGCGAGAAGGAGATGGGCACCGCGTCCTGGAGGTGCGTGCGGCCGCTCTTGACCACACCGACGTTTTCCGCCTCCAGACGGCGCAGCGTGGCCGCGAGCTGGTCGATCGCGGGCAGCAGGCGCCCCGTCACCGCCACCGCCGCGGCAACGTGCATGGCCGTCGGGAAGGTGTCGTTGGAGGACTGGCTCATGTTGACGGAGTCGTTGGGGTGCAGCGCCTTCTCCAGCGTCACGCCCCTCTCGGCCGCGAGCTGGTTGCCGCGGTTGGCCAGCACCTCGTTCATGTTCATGTTGGACTGCGTGCCGGAGCCCGTCTGCCACACCACGAGAGGGAAGTCCTCGTCGTGCGCGCCGGCGAGCACCTCGTCGGCGGCGGCGCAGATGAGGTCGCGCGCCTCGGGCGCAAGGCGGCCCAGACGCGCGTTGGCGCGAGCCGCGGCCTTCTTCACCAGCGCGAACGCGCGCACGATCTCCTGAGGCATGCGCTCGGTCCCTATGGGGAAGTTCTCGTGGCTCCGCTCGGTCTGCGCGCCCCAGAGGGCGTCCGCCGGGACGAGCATCTCCCCCATCGAGTCGCGCTCGACGCGCCAGTCATCGCCGGCCGCGGCCGCGGACACGCCGTTCTTCTCGGTCACGCGCTACTCCTCCTCGTCCTCGGCGTCATCCGCCGCGCCGTCCTGGGCCGTGCGGGCGTCCGCCTCGCGGCGCTCCATGCCCGACGTGATCGCGGAGACGACCTCCGCCTGGTCGCGCGCAACGATGCCGAGGTCGGCGCGGACGCCGCGGAAGCGCGGGCTCTTGGAGCACTCCTCGGCGAGCTGCTTGTTGCTCCGGGCGTCGGAGAGGGCGCCGAGCTCGCGCTGGATCTCGTCCAGGTACTCGCTCATCTGCGCGCGCTCCGGCCCCAGCACCTCGCCGAGACGCTCGGCCACGTATCGCATCTCCTTGGTGTCCCGTCGCGCGACGTAGACCGCATCGCCGTCGCGCAGGTCGAGTCCGAAGAGGTCCTCGTCGACCTCGTTGAACATGGCGTCGAAGCGCGCCCGGAAGTCATCGGCCGTCAGGCCCTTCTCGGCGACCTTGCCCTTCCAGCGCAGCGCGGACAGGTCGCGCGCGACCTTGGTGAGGCCCTTGCCCGCGTGGTACTTGCGCATGAGCGTCACGAGCGACGAGCACTCGAGCGCGCGCTCCTTGGCGCAGGCCATGGGCAGCAGGCAGTTCTCACCGAGCTCGCCGCTCTCCACGAGGTCGTCCACGGCCTCTGACAGGATGTCCAGGGCACGGAGCCGCGCGGAGGCCGCCTGCAGCTCCTTGAGGGCGTGCTCACAGCGACGGTTCTGCTTCTTGGCCTGCCACGGGGACAGGAACTGCAGCAGGGAGCGCACGCGGCGCAGGCCGATCCGGAACTCCAGCAGCCGCTCGGGGCTGTCCGGCGCGGCGAGAAACGCCTTGGCAAGTCCCGAGAGGCCCTCTGCGGCGCCCGCGACGGCGCGCTCGACGGAGCCCAGCTCGTCCCAGGAGACCGCCTCGGGCGCAGCCACGAACCAGCGCAGCGACCCGCGCTCGGACGGGCCGTTCGGCAGGTCGAAGGCTGCAGCGGCGCCCTTGCCGAAGGCGGGGCAGACGTCGGCCAGGCGGGACGCGAGCGTGTCGACGAAAGGCGCGTGGCCCACGGCCACCACGCACGGGGCGTCGGAGGCTTCGAGCTCGGCGAGGAACGCGTTGGCATCCTGCGCGTAGAGGGACTGGTGGACCTCGATGTCCTCCACGCCCAGCGATGCCGCCACGACGTCGGCGGTCTCGAGGGCGCGCACCGCGGGGCTGCTCCACACACGAGCGTCGGGGTCGTCACCGAGCAGGGAGAACACGCGCGGGTAGGCGACGCGCAGCGCGCGGGCCCCGGCCTCGGTGAGCCTGCGGTCCATGTCCGCGCCCGAGGGCGAGCTCGCCTCCGGTGCGCCGTGCCGAACGAGTACCAGCGTCTTGACCATGTCTCCCCCGTTCATCACCTGCGGTGTAGCCACCGAATCCTTAGCATAGCAATTCGCCGCTCACCGATTCGCGCGCACGGGGAGCGGCGGACCGCGGGGCCCTGCCGTCGCCTCCGTTGCCTCCGTTACCCCCGTACTTAAGAAATGGGGGTAGTTGCGCCTTGCGACCGGCCGTTCATGGACGCCAACTGGGGCTTTGCGACCAGGAGAGGCCCAAGGGGAGCAGACAACCTACAACTACTCGGAATTCTTAAGCTCCGCGAGCGCACCGAGATGCAATTACCCCGTATTTCTAAGCGGCGCGGGGGCACAGCGCGCGGAGACGCCGAGAAAAAACGTCCCCGTGCACCGATCGGGAGTCAAAAAAACCCGGTACACGGGGCGCGTTTCTCGGGTCGTGCGGAATCGCGGGCAGGACGGGTTAAAACGACCGGGTCGTCCCCCTTGCGGAAGCCGTTTGGGTTAAAACGACCGGGTCGTCCCCCCTTCGCAGGCGCATTTCGAGGGGGACGATGCGGTCGTTTTAACCCGATGCGCGCCAGCGAGGGGGACGATGAGGTCGTTTTAACCCGACGCCGCTCCCGGAGCGTACGCCGCCTCGCGCCGCACCTACGCGAGCGCGAACTTCCAGATGTTGTAGGCGTTGATCAGGATGATCAGCACCATGAGGCCCATGAAGAGCTTGTCCACGGTCTTGTCGTCGATCTTGGAGTTGACCTTGCGGCCCACGATGCCGCCCAGGATGCCGCAGACCACCATCGCGGCCAGCAGCATGAGGTCAACCCCCACGTAGCCCCCGGCGACGATCGAGCTCGCCGTGCTCGTGGCCTGCGAGAACAGGATGATGTAGAGCGAGCTCGAGGCCGCGCGCTTGGTGGCCATCGTGAAGAAGTAGAAGAGCACCACGAGGTTGATCGGGCCGCCGCCGATGCCCAAAAACGACGAGCACACGCCCAGCGCGAAGCCGATCGCCAGGCACGCCGCCGCGGACGTCACCTGCAGCGTGGGGATCTTCTCCTTGTAGATGGTGTAGACCAGCGTTCCCAGGGTGATCGCCAGAAGGAGGCCGGCCTGCACGGCGCCCGCGGTGTTGGGGTCCGGGAAGAGCCCGGCCACCACCGAGAAGAGCTCCTTGCCCGCAAGACCGCCCACGGCCGCGCCGATGGCGAGCGGGGTGTCCGTCTTGGGGTCGATCGTCGAGGTCCCGGAGATCTTGGCCTTGAGGACGGAGTAGAGCGTCATCGAGAGGACCGTGCACCCCGACAGGAAGTTGATCGTGGCCACGTCGGCCACGCCCGTGGCGTCGAGGACGGGCTTGATGATGATGCCGCCGCCGATGCCGCAGATGGCACCGACCGTGCAGGCAAAGAAGCTGACGAGAAGAACGAGCGCTTGCATCTCGGACGACCCCCCTTACGACTCCGTCTTGGAACCCGCGGCATCCGGCATTCCCGGGATCTCGGAGAACTCGCTCTGGACCTGCTCGAGGTACTCGTTGGCGCGACGTCGGTCCCCGCGGTTCTCGTACTGCACCGAGAGCAGGTAGAGCAGCGTGGCCCGCTCCGTGGCCTTCGCCGTGCGCAGCTTGGCCTCCATCTCCTTGATGTAGGCGGAGCTCTTCTCGGCAAAGATCGCGTAGGTCCGCTCGCACTCGGCGAGCTGCTCGCCCTCGGCGCGCTCGCGGAGCTCCTCGAGGAGCTCCTTGGCGCGTGCGTAGTCCTCCTGTTCCACGAAGAAGTTGAAGGCGCGCAGCAGCAGCACGAGACGCTGCTCGTCGGTCGTCTTGAGCGACAGCATCTCGTCGATGATGCGGCGCGACTCCTCCTCGTCCTCGAGGCACATCTGCGCGTTGAGGCGCATGTAGAGCTGGTTGTAGCGCGGGTAGATGAGCCTCACGACGGCGCGGTCCAGGAGGCGCAGGCACCCCTCGAAGTCGCCGCGCGCGAACAGTGCCTCGTACCTCGAGAAGACCAGACGCTTCTGGACCTCCGTGTAGACGAGCGAGACGACGCAGATCACCACCAGGATGATGCCTATGAGCTGCCAGTCCATATCTCTCCTCTCGGGGCGTGCCCCGTCCTGCGGCTGCCGGTCGCGGCGCCCTAGTTCCTCTCGAGCATGGTCTTGGGCGTCCTGCCCACCACGAGCCTCCCGTCCTGGACGTAGCCCTCCTCGCGGTCGCGCAGCTCCTCGACGAGGATCGCGCGCAGCTCGGCGATGCGCTCCGCGCAGGCGGGGTCGCCGGCGAGGTCGTGCTCCTCGCGCGGGTCGTGCTCGAGGTCGAAGTAGCGCTCGACGCCCGTCTGCGTGAACCAGACGTACTTGTCGCGCTTGGTCACCACGTACTGGTTGGACTGCTCGCGGCTGCCCGAGTGCTCGCCGTGGAGGTAGTCGCGCTCGAGCGGGTGCTCGCCCGTGATCTCGCCCTTGAGCGAGGAGCCCTCCACGCACGCGGGCACCGGCGCGCCCACGAGGTCGAGCAGCGTGGGCATGACGTCCATGAGCTCGGTGACCGCGTCGGAGCGGTGGGGCGTCGGGCGCCCGCTGGGCAGGACCTTGGAGCCCACGCGCACGATGAAGGGGATGCGGGTGGAGCCCTCGTAGGGCAGCACCTTGCGGAAGGAGCTGTGGTCGAAGAGCATCTCGCCGTGGTCGGCCGTGAAGATCACCACGGTGTTCTCGTACGTCTCGTCGTTCTCGAGCGCCGTGATCAGGCGGCCGATCTGGTGGTCCAGGTGCGTGATGCAGCCGTAGTAGCCAGCCATGGCCTCGTGGCGCAGCGTGGCGTCGCGGCAGCCGTGGACGCTGTCCAAGATCATGCCGTCGCGCTCGGTGGCCTCGACGTCGTCCCAGTCGCCGTGCGCGGGCTCGCGCAGCTCGCGGTCCAGGTAGCTCCGGTAGTAGGCAGCGGGCGGGTCGAAGGGCGGGTGCGGGCGCACGAAGCTCGCCATGAGGAAGAACGGGCGCGTGCGGTCGCGCGTCTCGAGGAAGCGGATGGACTCGTCGACGACCCAGTTGGTGGGGTGCAGGCGCTCCTCGTAGACCCACGGGCGGGCGATCCAGGAGTTGTTCTCGACGCCGGTGCCGTTGACGTCTGCCTCCGGGCCCACCTCGGAGCGAAGGAAGCGCAGGTAGTCGTCAGAGACGTCCTGGTGCATCCAGTGCGGGAGGTTGGCCTTGCGATAGAAGCCGATGTAGCCGTCGTGCAGGCGCATGTGCTGGAACCCGCACCCCAGGCGGGGCGGGTGCACGTGCATCTTGCCCACGAGCGCCGTCTGGTAGCCGGCCGCGCCGAGCTCCTCTGGCAGCATGTGCTCGTAGCGCCAGGGGATGCCGTCCTGGTAACCCACGCGGCCGTTGGTCGCGGGCGTGGTGCCCGTGAGCAGCGAGGCGCGCGCCGGGATGCAGCTCGGGCACGCGACGTGGGCGTTCTCGAAGTACGTGCCCTGCGCGGCGAGGGTGTCCAGATACGGCGTCTTGACGTCCGGGTGACCGTCGAACCCCAGGCAGTCCCCCCGGAACTGGTCGCACATAATCAGAACCACGTTGGGACGGGTGCTCTCCAGACCGTCCGTGGCAACGCTTGGCATGGCTCCTCCCCTGCCCTTCTCGCGGGACGCCCCGCGCTCCTAGCCTGCGAGCATGCGCGCCGCCCGGGCCAGCCTGTCGTAGGCGTGCTCGAGAAACGCACGGTATCCGCAGTAATCCTCATCATAGTACGCAGCGTTCAGACGCTTGCAGTTGCGGTGGCAGATGCCCTCGAAGGGGCAGTCCGCGCACGCCGAGCACTCCCGGCGCGGCTCGGCGAGGAACGCGCGCATGGTCTCGCACGTCGCCATCTCCTCGAGCGTGTCCTCGCACACGTTGCCGCAGCGCCACTCGTCCAGCGCGAAGAAGTCGCACGGGTAGACGTCCCCGTTGCTCTCGACCACGAACTGCGGCGCGCAGCGCCCGAGCATGCCGCACGCCTGCGGGTACTGCCCGAGGCTCATCTGCATGACGTTGTCGAAGAGCCCCACCGAGAAGTAGCGGCCCGCCTGGACCTCGCGCAACCACAGGTCGAAGAACGTGCGGTAGAACGAGAAGAACGCGCGGGGCGTGAGGGCGTACTCGGCCCCCTCGCCGTCGAAGCCGGCGAGGCAGGGGATGAACTGCACGTAGTCGATCTTCTCGCGCGTCAGGAACTTGAAGACGCGCTGCGGGTGCCGCGCGAGCTGGGCCGAGAGGACCGTGAGCACGTTGAAGTCCACGCCCGCCTCGCACAGCATCCCGACCGACTCCATGACGCGCGCGTGCGTGGGGCCGAGCGAGATGTCCTTGCGAAGGCTGTCGTGGAGCTCGCGGTAGGCGTCCACCGAGACGCCCACGAGGAACCCGTGCTCGCGGAAGAAGGCGGCCCACTCGGGCGTGAGCGTGTGGGCGTTGGTCTGCAGCGCGTAGCTCACGGCCTGGTGGGTGCGCCGCTCGTCCACGTAGGAGGTGAAGGCGCGGAAGAAGTCCAGGCCGGCGAGGGTGGGCTCGCCGCCCTGGAAGGCGAAGGTGACCTGCGCGTCGTCGCCGAGGCCGAGCGCGCGGTCGATCAGCGCGCGCATGGTCTTCTCGCTCATGCGCTCCCTCACCGCGTGCGCGCGGTGGTCCGCGACGTCGCGGTAGAAGCAGTACGAGCACCGCATGTCGCAGGCGCTCGATGCCGGCTTTATGAGGAAGCTGACGTACTTCACGGCTGCCTTTCGAGGGTGCGGCCCCGCCCGGGCGTCGCCTGGACGGGGCCGCCTGTCTTTGGTCGAGAAGAGCTTACACCCGGCTCCCGCCTACGCGAGGCCGAGGCGCTCGAACTGCTCGGCCGGGGCGGCGTGCTCGGTGAGCCCACGCTTGAGCAGGTCGATCATGCGCTGCTCGGCGGCCGTGTCCTCGCCCACGAGGTCGTGGGTCTGGCCGTAGTCCGTCTCCAGGTCGAAGAGCTTGGACTCGTGGACCTCCTCGAGGCAGTCCTCGCGCTGATCGATGTTGGCCGGCTTGGTGCACGGGAACTTGTAGACCGGGTAGTCCGTCCACGAAAGGAAGCGACCCATCTCGATCTTGTCGACGCAGTCCGTACCCATCTTCTTGCGGATGGTGTGCGGAATGGCCGCGTACTCGTAGCAGGGCTGGTTGCCCGGCACCGGTGCGCGGAAGTAGGTGTAGCGGCCGTCGGTCACGTTGACGGTCATGGCGTGCACGCCGAAGAGCGCGTAGTCGCGCGTGGGGGCGTCGGCGTCCGTGGCGAGCGGCATGAGCGAGGTGCCCATGACGGTCTCGGGCACGGGGCAGCCGTGCGCCTCGAGCACCGTGGGCATGATGTCGATCGCCTGGGTGAGCTGGTGGGCCCGCTCGCCGGCGCGCTCGCCGTGGGGGTACTTCACGATGAGCGGCAGGTGCGCGTGCTCGTTGTAGAGATGCATGTAGTTCTTGCCCAGGTAGTCGCGCTCTCCCAGGAAGTAGCCGTGGTCGGTGGTCACGATGATCGTGGTGCCCTCGTACATGCCCTTCTCCTTGAGCTTGTCGACGAGGGTGCCGAACCAGTGGTCGGTCATCGTGACGAGCGCCTTGTAGCGGCGCTGCACGTAGTCGACGGCGCTCTGGGGGATGTCGGTGTCGGAGACGCGCTTGTAGGGCGGGATCTCGAAGTAGTCGCGGTCCAGCCCGTCGTTTCCGCCGTACTCCTCCATGTACTTGTCGGGCACGTCGAAGGGCTCGTGCGGGTCGAAGGCCTCAACCATGAGGAAGAAGTCGTCGTCGCCGGCGTTCTCGTCGATGAAGTCGCACGCGGCTCGGAAGGTCTTGGGCGAGGGCATGTCCTCCTCGTTGGGCCACGTCTCGCGGTTCTTCTGGTACTGCTCGCGCACGCGCCCGTAGAAGGTCTCGGGCATGTTGTCGGGCTCGTCGATGCGGCTGATCCAGGGGTCGCCCTCCTGGCCGCGGAAGAGCTCCCAAGTGTTGAAGAGCTGGAGGTAGCCCTCGCCGCCCGTGCGGGCGTAGTGGCAGTGGTCGGTCTTGATGCAGGTGTAGACCCCGCCGGCGCGCAGGCTGTCCACGAGCGTCACGTCGAAGGGCTCGATCGGTCCCCAGGGGCGCTCGAGGAAGTTGTAGCGCCCGCACATGATGTCGCGTCGGGCCGGCATGCAGGGAGCGGAGCCGATCCAGTGGTTGTCGAAAACGACGGAGTCCTGCGCGAAGGCCTCGAGGTTGGGGGTGCGCGCGCTCCTCTCGGGGCAGTAGCACGAGAGCGCGTCGCGGCGCAGGGTGTCCATCAGAACGAGAACGGTCCTCATTGCTGCTCCTCCTAGCTATGGAAAGACGCCCCGCCCAGAGGGGTGGGCGGGGCGCCGAGAAAGGGTGGCTCCTTACGCGAAGATCTTGGGGAAGCCGGGGATGTAGTAGTTCAGGGCGAAGAGCACCAGGAACACGGCGATGATGCCGAGGATGATCTGGGCGGAGTTCTTGCCCTGGCCCTTCTTCAGCAGACGGTAGCAGATGAAGGTCACGATGATCGGGAGCAGGCACGGCAGGACGGAGTCCAGCTGCGTCTGGAGCACCAGCGGGTCGCCCTCGTCGAAGGCGAACTCGATGGCGGTGGAGAGCTTGACCGTCGTGGCGATGAGGCCACCGGTGACCATGACGCCGAGGACGTTGGCGGCGTCGCCGAGGCGGTCGAAGACCTCGACGCCGAACTTGTCGACGAGCGACATGCCGGACTCATAGCCCTTGTGCAGGCCGAAGTACTTGAGCGGCCAGTAGAGCAGGTTGATGAGCAGGAACATCACGACCGGGCCGAGGATGCTGCCGTTGGAGACGCACAGCGAGGCGCCGATGGAGCCCGCGATCGGGAACCAGGTGAGGTTGAGCAGCGAATCGCCGATGCCGGCGAAGGGGCCCATGAGCGAGGTCTTGATCGCGGTGACGGTGTCCTTGTGCTCCTCGTCGGTGTTCTCCTCGACGGCCGTGGCGATGCCGAGGATGAACGGGATGGCGATGGGGTGCGTGTTGAAGTACTCGAGGTAGCGCTGCATCGCCTTGACGCGCAGCTCCTTGGGAGCGTCCTTGTAGAGCTCCTCGAGGACCGGCGAGACGCAGTAGGTGAGCGAGAGGGACTGCATACGCTCGTAGTTGTGGGCGAACTGGCAGCCCTGGGTCCTGAGAAGGACCTTGTTGAGCGTCTTCTTAGAAATCTTACCCATTAGAGATCATACTCCTCGTCCTCGTCGCTGGCAGGGGCTGCAACGGCTGCGGTGGCCTGGGCCTTCTTGCCGCTCTCGACGACGAAGTCGTAGAAGCCGGCGGCCGCGGCGGCCACGAGGGCGATGCCGATCGTCGGGACCTTGAGGAAGGCGGCGAGCACGAAGCCGCAGATGAGGAAGATCCACATGTTCTTCTTCATCATCATGGTCAGCAGCATCGCAAGGCCGACGGCGGGCATGACGCCACCGGCGGTCGAGAAGGCCGAGAGGACCCACGGCACCTGGTTCTGCAGGAAGGTCATGATGTCCTCGACCACGAACGAGCCGATGCCCGTGGCGATGAAGACCGGGATGGCACGGGTCAGGAAGAAGCAGACGGCGCCGCACCAGAAGTACTTGTTGATGGACTTGAACTCGCCGCTCTCGGCAGCCTTGTCCGCAGCGTGCAGGAACGTGATGTTGGTGGTCATCACGAGGATGTTGAGCTGCTGGACGAGCGTGGCGGTCGGGATGCCGATGGCCACGGCCAGGGCGATGGCGCTCGCGGAGTCGCCGCCGGACATGATGCCGAGGGCCGCGCCCACGATGGTGCCGGAGATGACATCGGGCGGCACGTAGGCGCCGATGTTGTTGACGCCGAGCCACATGAGCTCCATGGTGGCGCCGATCATGATGGCGGTGGTCATGTCACCAAGGATGATGCCGACGCCCACAGAGGCGAGCAGCGGCTTCCTGAATCCGAGGTGCGGGCCATACTGGTCCCAGGTACAAAGACCCGCCCAGATGGCAAGCAGCAGTGCTTGGATCATTTCTCCTCCTTCTATCGACTATCGTCCTGCCGACGGCGCGCCCTCTCCGCGCCGGACTGGCTGGCTGTGGATTACGCCTCCGCGTGCGCTCCGGAGAGCAGGTCGGAGACGGCGACCTTGGGGTCGCGCGTGGTGGGCTGCATCCAGCACTCGACGCCCATCGCCATGAGCTTCTCGAGCGCCTCGCGCTCCGCGGGGGTAACGGACATGTTCTTGTGCAGGCGGGTGCGCTCGTCGTTGAAGCGCATGCCGGAGACGTTGAGGTAGTTGAACTCGAGGCCGTTCTCGCGCAGCTTGAGGGCGTCGACGGGGTTGGTGAACAGCACCATCGTCACCTTCTTGAGCTCGGTCTTCTTGAGGACGTCGATGAACTTGTCCACACCGAAGACGGAGACCTTCACCTTGGGGACGGCGAGGCCCGCGACGGACTTCTGGACGGGGTCGTTGGCGACCTTGTCGTCAACGATGATGACCGACTCGATGCCGTTGTCGGGGATCCAGGTGGAGGCGAGCTGGCCGTGGATCAGGCGGTCGTCGATGTCTACGAGCTTGAGTGGCATGTCTTTCTCCCTTTCTCGTGTGCTTCCGTGCGCATCTTCTCGCCCCGGGCGGTCCCTTCCCCGCCGTGGGGCATCTAGCCTAGAGGTCGAGGTCGTCCTCGTCGTCGTCCGAGGCCATCTCGACCTTTATCTCGGCGAGGGTCTGGGCGTGGGCGGCCTCGATGAGCTCGCGGATCTCGTCGGCGCTGGAGACGGTGTCGCGCGAGAGCAGAAGCTCGATGAGCACGGGGAGGCTCAGGCCGGTGAAGGCGACCATGTCCATGCCCTTGAGGATGCTGCGGGAGATGACGTTGAACGGCGTGCCGCCGTGGATGTCGCAGATGGTGACGATCATGTCGCAGTCCGCCTTGAGCTCGGCGTAGGCCTGCGCGAACTCGTTCTCGAACGTCTCGGCCGACTTGTCCGCCGTGAGGGCGAGCGCGCGGACGTCCTCCTGGGGTCCGGCGACCATCTCGACGCTGCCCAGAGCCGCCCTCGCGAACTCACCGTGGCTCGCAACGATAACGCCAACCCTCATGCCGCTCTCCTTCTCGTCGTGCCCTGCGTCAGACAAAAATAAGAGGGTGCGCATCCGACGATGAACTGCCCTCTCATAAACGAACGTGAATCGTGCCAACTTGTTTGTTTTTGTTCGATTGAACTATAGCCAACAGCCGGAGGTTTTCTGTTCGAGATTTGGCGCTTTGATGACGTAAGACGTCCGAACGGTTCCGATTTGTCGGTGAACGTTCTTTTTTGACGAGATTCGTGCGGTCATGGTCATATGCTCAATATGCTGTTCGCTGTGTGGGAAAACAGTAGGTAGTTCGATTCCCTTCGCATGAGGCAAACGAGATGCTCAAGACCGAACGACACGACACGATCGTCGAGATGTGCCGCGCGCGCGGCACCGTCACCGTGCGCGAGATCGCCGAGATTCTCGGCGTCTCGGACATGACGGTGCGCCGCGACCTCACGGAGCTCTCCGAGGAGGGTCGCCTGGTGCGCTTCCGCGGCGGCGCCAAGACGACGGACTCCACGCTCGGCCGCCCGCTCATATGCGAGCCCTCCCACCTCGAGCGCCAGCTTCTCCACATCGACGAGAAGACCCACATCGCCGAGCTCGCCGCGTCGCGCGTGCAGGAGGGCGACACGATCTTCCTGGGCTCGAGCACCACCGTGGAGCTCGTGGCGCAGAACCTCCCCAACGTCCCTCTGCGCGTCGTCACCAACAGTCTCCCGATCTTCAACCTCTTCGCGGACGGCGACAAGCGCGAAATCATCCTCATCGGCGGCGCATACCGCCACCACTCGGGCACCTTCATGGGCGCCCTGGCGGAGAGCGCGCTCTCCTCGCTCGGCTTCGACAAGGCGTTCATCGGCGTGAACGGCATCCGGGACGGCTCGCTCTACACCTCGTACTTCGACGCCGGCCGCCTCTACCAGATCGCGCTCGAGCGCGCCCGCGAGCACCTCGTCCTTGCCGACTGGAGCAAGATGGACATGCTCGGGTTCTACGCGTTCCACGATCTCGAGCCCGACGACATCGTCGTGACCGACCCCGCGGTCGGCGAGGAGTACCTCGAGTCCCTGCGCACCTACTGCAACGTCATCCTGTGACGCCCGCGGGGCCGTTTTCGCCGGACCCCGTCATTCTTGCGTTTCTCGCCCCACTTTGTTCGGAGTTGTTCTAAATTTGGCTTGTGTTTGTTCGTATCGCAGTTTCGCGAGAAGGGATGCACGCATGAGAATCGTCATCGGATCCGACGCTGAGGGCATGCCGCTCAAGGAGACCGTCAAGGCCTACCTGACCGAGCTCGGCCACGAGGTCGTCGACAAGAGCGAGGAGCCGGCCGCGGACTGCGTGGACTCCACGCTCGCCGTCGCGCACGACCTTCTCGAGAACCCCGACAGCCTGGGCTTCGCCTTCGACCTCTACGGCGACGGCTCCTACATGGCCGCCTGCAAGGTCAAGGGCATGGTCGCCTGCGAGTGCTCCGACGAGCGCTCCGCGTTCATGACGCGCCAGCACAACAACGCGCGCCTCATCACCATGGGCTCCGCCGTCGTGGGCGACGCCATCGCCCGCGGCATCGTGCGCGAGTTCCTCTCGGAGCCCTACGCCGGCGGTCGCCACCAGATCCGCGTGGACATGCTCAACAAGATGGCCTAGGGCCGAGACAAGGAGAACAACCATGATCATCGCCATCGGCTGCGATCACATCGTCACCAACGAGAAGATGGCCATCTCTGACCACCTCAAGGCCTGCGGTCACACCGTCATCGACTGCGGCACCTACGACCACGCGCGCACCCACTACCCGATCTACGGCAAGGCCGTGGGCGAGAAGGTCGCCTCCGGCGAGGCCGACGCCGGCGTCGTCATGTGCGGCACGGGCGTGGGCATCACCAACGCCGTCAACAAGGTCCCCGGCGCCCGCTGCGCGCTCGTCCGCGACATGTCCACCGCCGTCCACGCGCGCGAGTGCCTGAACGCCAACGTCATCGGCTTCGGTGGCAAGATTACCGGCGAGTTCCTCATCGCCGACATCGTGGACGCCTTCCTCGCCGCGAGCTACCAGCCCACGCCCGAGCGCGACGCCCTCGTCGCCAAGATCGACGCCGTCGAGGCCGGCTGCGACGCCGAGGCCCAAGCCGACCCGCACTTCTTCGACGAGTTCATCGAGAAGTGGGACCGCGGCGAGTACCACGACTAGTCGCCCTTCTCGCTTTTCTCGCCCGTCTCAGCCCCGGTCACGCGACCGGGGCTTTTTGTTTGCGGCTCGGCCCGGTGCGAGAAAAGCCGGGGCGTGTACCGGTCTGCATCGCAGCGACCGGTACACAGGGCGGCTTTTCTGCGCATCGCGGGTCCAAACCGGTACACAGGCGCGCTTTTCTCGCACGGCGGCCTCAGTCTAGTCCGTACGCCTCCACGGGAACGGGATCGTACCAAGGGTCGGGACACGACGCCGCCCGGCGGGCTCGCTCGCGACCGTCCCATCTCACGCCGTCGATACGCTCGAGCTCGTCATGCAGCCACTGTCTCAGCCGACGACGGCGCACCCGCTCGTCCTCGCTGAGCCGCTCGTCGGGCAGGCCCAGGTCGCTTCGGACCCTTGCCACGATACCCTCCATGTAGTCCAAGTCGTCATAGAGCGCCTTGTCCAGCGCATAGGGCTTGAAGTCGATGGCCAGCAGCTCGTTTTGCCGTCGGAGGTCATAGGAGATCTGGCGCGTCTCACGATGCACGCCACCGTGATAGTCAAACGCCACGCCCGAGAAGGGTGAGTCCTCGCACGTTGAGCCGAGAAACACGTCGGGCTTGCGCACTCCCGTCCCAAGGCGCGCCACGATCCGCTTCACCTCCAGAGGCTCGTTCATGGAAAGGACGTGCAGGTGCCAGCCGCCCAAACCGGGTCTGAGGCCAAACCGCATGGAGAGGCGCGTCTCGTAGGGCGAGTTCGAGCGTACGCAGGCCTGCGTAAGCGCGGAGCGGACCTGGGCCACGCCGGGAGCTGGACCGAGTTGCTCGAGATGGGCCTGCACGAGCTCGGGCGAGGTGAGCGGGACCCGGCGATTGAGCATGCCGTCATCGAGGTCGGGTGCAATGGCATAGGTTCCGAGCAGCTCCCCCAGAAGAAAGATGAGCTCCAGCTGGGTGAGCCTCGGGGCCATCTGTACGAGAAGCTGTTCGGGAGAGACGCAGAGGACGCCAGGAGAGAGCTCGATTGCCGAGTCGGCGGGCAGAGGGTCCTTTGACGTGTGAACGCGCAGGTTCGCCCTCGGCCTTCGGTTGACGGTGGGCGCCACGAGCACGTGAACGGGAGATGTGAGCGTCGGGTAGCACTCGAGAAGGGCCTCGACCTCCACGCGCGTGGGACGCTCTCCCGGACAGACGGCGCTACAGCGGTCCCCCATGGCGAGACGGCAACAGAGGCGCAGATCCCGAAGCGCCTCGAGGGCGGTGGCATGTGAGAGCAACATGGACATGCGCCGATGGTAGCCGCAGACGCGCTTACGCCCGCGAGTTATGCTGACGCGCGCCTGACGCCTGGCTTTCCGCTGTCTCCCGCCACGACCCTACGCTGCAACGCTCTTCTCGACGTTGGGTTCCCGTCATGGGAAACGCACACATCGTATCCGCTCAGGGCCTGGTTCCAACCGCCCAGGGACCGCACGCGAAACTGTTCCTTGGGGCCCGCGACGGACGGCAACGATCGGTGACGGAACGGACATGGTGCGAGAAAAGCCGTCCTGTGTACCGGTTTACGTCACGGCAACCGGTGCACGGGGCGGCTTTTCTGCGCGCCGCAGGTCCAATCCGGTACACAGGCGCGTTTTTCTCGCATGGCGACGCTCGACATAGCGGCGCGGCCGGGAGGCACCTCGCTTCCCGGCCGCACGCACGCGTGGCATATGTGCCCGACGCTACTTGACGAGCGTGCCACCCACGTAGGTGGCGGCGAGCGTCATGTCGGCGTTGAAGACCGTGAGGTCGGCGTCGCGACCGGGCTTGATGAAGCCGAAGCGCTCCTCGATGTGGGCGGAGCGGGCGGCGACCTCGGTGGCCATGCGGATGGCCTTCTCGGCGGTCACGACCTCCCAGTCCACGACGTTCTTGACGCCCTCGGCGAGCGTGAGGACCGAGCCTGCGATCGAGCCGGTGCTGCCGTCTTCCAGACGCAGGTAGCAGAGGCCGTCCTTCATGACGACGGGCAGGCCGCCGGACATGTACTCGCCCTCGGGCATTCCGCCGCAGCCGAGACAGTCGGTGATCAGGACCGTGTGGTCCCAGCCCTTGGCCGTGACCAGGGCCTTGAGGGCGGCCGGCGAGACGTGCTTGCCGTCGCAGATGACCTCGGCGTAGGTGCCGTTGGTGGTCATGGCGCCACCCACGACGCCCGGGTCGCGGTGGTGCAGGCCGCGCTGGCCGTTGTAGGTGTGGACGAAGCAGCTCGCGCCGGCGTTGACGGCGGCGAGGACCTCGTCGTAGTGCGCGTCGGAGTGGCCGATGCAGGTGACCACGTCGCGCTGGTCGAGGGCGGCGCAGTACTCGGGCGCGCCGTCCTTCTCGGCCGCAAGGGCGCTCTTGACGATGCGGCCGCCAGCGCACTCCTGCCAGCGGTCGAACGTCTCGACGCTCGGGTCGATCAGGTAGACCGGGTTCTGGGCGCCCACGTGGGCCTCAGTGAAGAACGGGCCCTCGAGGTAGATGCCGCCGATGCGCGCACCCGTGAAGGACTCGTCGCGGCCCTCGTCGGCGGCGGCGATGGCGGAGCAGGAGTCCGCGATCTGGTCGACGGACTCGGTGAACGTGGTGGGCAGCCAGCAGGTGGTGCCGCGACGGGCCAGCTCCACGCTCGAGGCGTCGATGCCCGCGGGGTCGCGGTCGGTGGTGGCGTGGTTGTAGAAGCCGTGGATGTGCGTGTCCACGAGACCCGGGCCCACGATGCAGCCGGAGAGGTCGTGAATCTCGCAGCCGGGAGCCTCCTCGGACCAGCCCACGAACTTGCCGTCGGCGATGGTGAGGTAGCCGCCCTGCATGACGGCGCCTGGGAGGACGAACTTCTCAGCCTTGATGGCGAACGTGCTCATTGCGATTCCCCCTTGGAGAACGGCCCGGGGAGGCTCCCCGGGCCGATCGAGTCAGACAGTGTCCGCGCCTACGCCTCGAACGGGTGGATGGTGACGCCCTTGACCACGCGGTTGACGGTGCCGGTGGGGCTCGGCGTGTCGGGGGTGTTGCCCACGCGCACGGAGTTGAGCAGCGACACCGTCTGCGCGACCATGACGAACGGCAGCGCGAGGTAGCCCTCGGGCAGCGCGTCGTAGCCGGCGAAGGTGAAGGACTCGCCGTCGAAGACCGGGCCGCAGTCCTGCTGGACGGCGATGGTCTTCTGCGCGATCTTGTCGCCGCCGATCTCGTTCAGGATGTCGAGGTCGTACTGGCGGGTGTACTCGTCGTTGTTCATGAAGACGAACACGAGGGTCTTGTCGTCGACGAAGGACTTGGGCCCATGGCGATAGCCCATGGAGCTGTCCCAGGAGGTGGCGACGAGGCCGTGGGCGAGCTCGAGGATCTTGAGCTGACTCTCCTGGGCGAGGCCCACGAAGGAGCCGGAGCCGAGGTAGGTCACGCGGTTGAAGTCACCGGCCAGGAAGGCGGCGACCTCGTCCTCGCGGGCGACGACCTCCTCGCCCATCTTGGCGATCTGCTCGACCCAGGCGGCCTTCTCGTCGAGGGAGGCGGAGTCGAAGATGAGGGTGGAGAGCAGCGTCATGCAGCTGTAGGAGCCGGTCATGGCGAAGCCCTTGTCGTTGGCGCGCGGGATGAGCAGCGTGAGGGCACGCGGGTCATCGGCGGACTCGACGGCAAGGCGCCCCTCGGGGGCGCAGGTGATGTTGAGGAAGCGGACGTTCTTCACGAACTTGCCGGCGATCTCCACGGCAGCCAGGGACTCGGGGCTGTTGCCGGAGCGGGCGAACGAGACGAGCACGGTGGGCTCGTCGGGGTTCAGGAAGTCGCGCGGCGCGGAGACGATGTCGGTCGTGGCGATCGGCTTGAAGTCGTAGAGCGAGCGGTCGCCGGCGTGGCGCAGGTAGGGAGCGACGGTGTCGCCCACGTAGTCGGAGGTGCCGGCACCGGTGAACACCACGGAGAGGCGGCCATCGCCCATGGCGCGCGCCTCGGCGAGAAACGCCGTGATGGCGTCGAGGTTGGCCTTGTAGATCTCCAGCGTGTCGCGCCAGAGCTCCGGCTGCTGCTTGATCTCGGCGGTGGTGATCTGCGCCCCCATGCCGGTGAGGGTCTCCACGTCCTTCTCGAACATACCTGCTCCCTTCCCCAGGCCCGCAGGCCTAGCTTCTAAGGTGTGTGACCTTGTATTTGAACTGGTCGGCGCGTGCCACGCTGTGCGTGTACTCGACGACCATGTTCTTCACGTTGTAGGTGGTGCGCACGAGCTCCAGCACCGGCGCGCCCTCGGCGATGCCGAGGTCGGCGGCATCCGAGCCCCGGGCGATGCTGGCGTAGAACTCCTCGTCGGCCTGGCGGATCTTCTCGTGGTAGGTCTGCTCCATGACGTCATAGAGCGAGTGGGCGGCGAGCTCCGCGCGGGTGAGACCGGCGAAGAGGCGCTCAGGGAGGTAGGTGCGCTCGACCATCATCGGCACGTCGTCCGCGAGACGCAGGCGACGCATGCGGAAGACGCGGTCGCCGAGACGCAGGCGAAGGTGCTCCGCGACGCTCTTGGTGGCCTCGAGGGCCTCGAACTCGAGGATGACGGTCTTGGGGACGCGCCCGAGGCCACGCATCTGCTCGGTGAAGCTGTAGGCACCCATGAGGTTGGTGGCCTCGCGCGACGAGTCGGAGACGAAGGTGCCCTTGCCGTGCTTGCGGCTAATCAGGCCGAGCGTCTCGAGCTCCTTGAGGGCGAGACGAACCGTAGTGCGCGAGAGGCCGTAGCGCTCCGAGAGGTCTCGCTCGGAGGGCAGCAGGTCGCCCGGCTCCATGTCGTTCTCGATCTTCTCGCGAAGGAGGTCCACGAGCTGGTCGTAGAGCGGCTGCTTTCTCGAGGTCGTTGCCATGCGCCCCCCTTCAGCTCGTCATTCGATATGCCCAGAGCGCGAGACGGACATTCCATGAGGCATCTGCCTCGCGCGGTCCAGACATACCCAGCGGGTAGAGAGAGAAGGGAGGCGCGCGGAAAGTCCACGCGCCCCCCTTCGGGTAGAGCGAACTACCAGATGCTCGGCCAGATGCCGCAGCCGGAGCCCAGAATACCGATGACGAAGAGCAGGAGAATGCCCTTGATCGGGGTGAAGTTGTGCTTCGCGAACAGGTAGTAGAGCAGAAGCACGAGGGCCAGCGGGACGAGCTTGGGCATCACGGAGTCGAGGGTGGAAGCCACGGAGTAGCTGACCGGGGACTCGGTGACGGTGCCGTAGGTGACCTGGCTCATGCCGTTGCCGAGGTCGACGATGCCGGTGGTGACGGCGTTGCCGTTGGCATCAGCGGCGGTGAGGGGGTTGCCCTCCATGTCGGTCATGGCAAGGGAGCCAGCCTCAGCGGTCTCGGTGTCAACGGCGAGGTCGGCGAAGTTCTCGGCCTCCTCGTTGGAGACGACCACGGTGGTGGCGGAGAGGCCACGGGTGGTGCCGTTCGGGATCGTGAGGTTGATCTGGGTGGCGCCCATGGTGACCGTCAGCGCGCCGACGACGAAGACGCCGAGGATGGAGGCAGCGCGGGTGAAGGCCTGCATGTTGGCGGTGAGGGCGTCAATGGCGCTCGTACCGACCTTGTAGGACCAGTTCATGAGGCCGAAGCGGCACGCAGCCTGGGCGACGTTGAAGATCACCAGGAAGATGAACGGGGCGGCGATGGAGCCGTCGATGGCCATGTTCGAGGTGATGCCGGCCGTGATCGGCACGAGCGTCAGCCAGAACAGGGCGTCGCCGATGCCGCCGAGCGGGGAGGCAGCGGAGATGCGGACGGCGCGGATCGTCTGGGTGTCAACCTTGTTCTGCTCGAGGGAGAGAACGATGCCCATGACGAAGGTCACCAGGAACGGGTGCGTGTTGATGAAGTCCAGGTTGTGGTACATCGACGCAGCGAGGTCGTTCTTGTTGGTGTGGACCTTCTCGAGACCGGGGATCATGGCGAAGAGCCAGCCGCCGGACTGCATGGTCTCGTAGTTGAACGAAGACTGGAGCCAGTAGGAGCGCAGAGCCATGCGGTTCAGCGTCTTCTGGTCCACGTTAGGAGCCGGGGTAAGGTCCTCGTACTGGGCGGGAACCTCGAACTCAGTCTTAGATGCCATCGGTGAAGTCACCTCCATCAGAGACAGCGCCCTTCAGCTCGGTCTGCTGCTGGAAGTCCCAGAAGGCGAAGCCGAAGCCGATGAGGGTGAGGATGAGCAGGGCGGGGCCGGAGATGGCCTCGATGTTGGTCGCGATGAGGGCGAGGCCGAAGCCCATGAAGAAGAAGCCCCACATGTCGCGGCTCATCATGATCTTGAGCAGGATGGCGAAGCCGACGAACTTCATCATGTTGCCCGCCTGGGACAGACCGGTGTTGAGCCACTCAGGAATGGCGTCGACGATGGTCTGGCCGAAGGTCTGGCCGCCGATGAAGAACAGGGTGACGATGAAGGCGAAGATCAGGCCGAGGATGACCTCGGAGACGATCGTCCACTTCGTGATGCCCTTGGTGTCGGCGTTGACCGCGCAGCCACGGAAGAACTCGAGGAGCGGGGCACGGAGCGTGAAGAAGAGCGTCACGCCGTACTGGCCGAGAAGGGCGAACGGAATGGCGAGGGCGACGGCGGCGTTGGCGTCGACGTTCTCGAGCGTGCAGGCGAAGATGGCCGCCATGATGCCACCGATGACCGCGTTGGGCGGCTGGGCGCCACCGATCGGCATGTTACCGATGGTCATGAGCTGATAGGTACCACCAACGACGAGACCGAGCTCGACGTTGCCAAGGATGGCACCCACGATGGGACCCGTCACGATCGGCTGGTACAGCGACTCGAGCAGGTCGAACTGGTCGATGGCCGCGATAAACGTGACGATGAAGATGAGAGCAATCTGGACGATTGAGACCTCCATCTGTGTCCCTCCTTTCGTGTGTCTTAGGTAAGACTTCCCTATCGTGCGCGACTGGCTGCCGCGCACCAAGAACCCTGTGGTCGCTTACGAGAAAAGCTTGTTGACGTCCTCGACCGGCGTGCTCGGGACACGCCTGATCTCCAGCTCGACCCCCCTCTCCTGAAGCTCGCGGAAGGCGGCGACATCCTCGTCGCTCACTGCGACCGAAGTGGCGACCTGCCGCTTTCCCTCTGCCATGTGCATGTTGCCAATGTTGACCTTCTTGATGGGCACGCCGCCCTTGACGAGCGTGAGCACATCTTCAGGGTTCTCACAGATGATGAAGATCTTCTGCTTCGGCGAGGCCTTGCCGATGATCTCGATGGTGTGCTGGAGCGAGAAGAACCTGGTGGCGACACCGGTGGGGGCGGCCATCTTCATGAGGTTCTGACGCATGGTGTTGGTGGAGACCTCGTCGTTGGCAACGAGGATCAGGTTGGCGCCGATCGTGGAGTTCCACTGGGTGGCGACCTGGCCGTGGATCAGACGGTTGTCGATGCGGGTGAGAAGAATGTTGGGCTCTGCCATCTTTATCCCTTTCTCTTGCTGCCGAGTCTTCAAACGTGAGGGGCCGGGCCCGCTCACGGGACTGCCCTAGTCGATCTGCTGGATCGCGTAGCGCGAGACGTCGAGGGTGGCACCGGAGCGGACCTTCACCGCCACGCGGTCGCCGTCGATCTCCTTGACGGTGCCGAAGATGCCACCGGCGAACATGACCTCTTGGCCGGGCGCGAGCTCCTTGTGCACCTTCGCGAAGTACTGACGCTTCTTGCGCATCTTCACGTACGACCAGATGGTGAAGACCACGCCCATGAGGACGAGGAAGACGAGAAGGACGACGGAGGACGCCAGGACGTTGTCGAGGAAGTTCTCCGGCATTAGATACCGTCACCGTCCTCGGGCTCATCCGCGGCCGCGGTCTCGAGGACCGGTGCGTCGATGCCCATGCGGCCGATCTCGACGGCGGTCTGGCAGATCTCCTCGGCGGTGGTGGAGTCGGTGCGCAGGGACATGCACTCGAGCAGCATCGGGAGGTTGACGCCCGTGACCACGCGGACGCCGGGGATGGTGGCGCCGGCCATCATGGACTGGTTGAACGGGGTGCCGCCCATGAGGTCGCAGAAGACGACGACCTCGCCGCACTTCTCGGCCATCTCGGCAATGGCGCCGGAGATCTTGGCGGGATACTCGCCCGCCTCCTCCTCAAGGAAGGTGACGACGGCGAAGTCCTGCTGCGGACCCCCCACCATCTCGAGAGCTGCACCAACGCCCTCAGCGAAGATGCCATGACCCGTGAGGATGCATCCGACCATTGCGCGCTCCTTTTTGTTCAGGCTGTCTCAGTTAACTGGTTACTACCATAAGCCTTGCCAACCCACTTTACCCTACTTCCGTCACTTTCCCTCCACTATTTCTGCAAATGGGCAAGAAGGGCCGTTTACCCGTGTTTCACTACCGTTCACGGTAACACAAGGTCTTTAGCTGGTATTTTTCAATCGTATTAGGATTAGATTTCGCCGTTTCGAACTCGTTTTGCACTCGTTTCTCTTTGTTCTCCTTGCGTTTCTTCTCCTCATTTCTTTCAGCTACTGGTATTTTTTGCTGGGTACCTTGTGCGACCCATAAGTTGATTAACAGCGGTTTGTTCGGACGCCTGTTTTCGACCAGCTCTCCCCTTTCTCGGGGCGTCGAAGGGCTCACAAGAAAACGCAAGCAATCGAAACCTCGGGTCAGTTCGCCCATTCCTGGGCCCGCCCCGCGCCCTCAGGCGATAAGATGCAGGGAGCACCTTCCCAAACAAAGGAGACGTCCATGATCGCCACCGTCACGCTCAACACCTCCATCGACAAGGCCTACCAGCTGGCATGCCCGCTCGTCGACGGCACGGTCATGCGTGTGGAGAACTGCATCGACAACGCCGGCGGCAAGGGCCTCAACGCCGCGCGCGCCGTGGCCACCTGCGGCGAGCGCGTCGTCGCCACGGGCTTCGCCGGCGGCAACAACGGCCGCCTGCTCTGCGAGCTGCTCGACGCCGACGGCATCGAGCACGACTTCGTGCACATCAAGAGCGAGACCCGCTGCTGCGTGAACGTCCTCGAGCCCGACGGGCGCTCCACCGAGTTCCTCGAGCCCGGCCGCCCCGTGAGCGGCGAGGAGGTCGCCGCCGTGCGCGCCAAGGTCGCCGAGATCGCGGCCGACGCTGACGTCGTCACCTTCAACGGCAGCGTCCCCGCGGGCGCCGGGGCGAACATCTACCGCGAGCTCGTGGGCGCGGTCCGCGCCGCCGGCAAGCCGGCCATCCTCGACACCTCCGGCACGCTGCTCGTCAACAGCCTCGAGGCCCGCCCGACCATGATCAAGCCCAACACCGACGAGATCCAGGCCATCCTCGGCCGCAAGCCCGAGTCCCTCGACGAGATCATCGCCGCCGCGCGCGAGGTACACGAGAAGTGCGGCATCGAGCGCGTGGTGGTCTCGCTCGGCGGGGACGGTGCGGTCATGGCCTGCGCCGAGGGCGTCTTCCGCGGCCGCGCCCCCAAGATCGAGGTCGTGAACCCCGTGGGCTCCGGCGACACGATGGTGGGCGCCTTCGCGGTGGCCATGGCGCGCGGCATGGCCCTCGAGGACCAGCTCGCCTATGCCATGAGCTGCGCGAGCGCGAACTGCCTCTCCGCGAGCACCGGCCACTTCGACATGGAGGTCGCCGAGGGGCTGCGTGCCGGCACGTCAGTTGAGAGGGTCGCGTAGCGACGCGCCCCCGGCGCCGGGTTCTTCTCGCCGTGCGGGTTAGATAGTCGCGCACGTCCCCGTCCGCGGCGGCATTTGGGTTAGAAAGAGCGGCGCGTCCCCCTCCGAGCGATCGTTTCGAGGGGGACGCGCCGTCGTTCTTAACTGGGTGGCGAGAAGGACCCGGCCTAGAGAACCGTCACCGTGAAGGCGTAGGACTTCGTCTCGCCGGGCTCGGCGACCTGGATGTTGCGCTTGTGCTCGAAGACGTCGTCCTCGTCGTTGCAGGTGGAGAGGCCCACCCACGGCTCGAGCGCCACGAAGGGGCCGTCGTTGGCCGAGGACCAGACGATGAGGTACGGGAAGTCCTCGAAGGCGAGCTCCACGCCCTTCTCGCTGTTGCGCGAGCGCAGGCTCACCCGGCGCGACACCAGCTCGTCGAGGATCTGGGCGTCCTTGTGGAAGAGCTCGTGCGCGAGCGGCATCACGTTGGCGCCCTCGAGCACGGGGTGACGGACGTCGATGTCGATCAGGCCGGTCTCCGTGACGGGCTCGGGGGCGGTGCAGGTCTCCTCGCGCTCGAACTCGAGATAGCAGTCGTCATAGGCGTCGCCGTCCGCGAAGGGGCAGCGGAAGCCGGGGTGCCCGCCCACCTGGAAGGGCATGGGGCGGTCTCCGTCGTTGGTGACCTCGTAGGTGACCGTGAGCGTGGTGCCGCTCACCTCGTAGCGGCTGCGCAGCGTGAAGGGGTAGGGATAGCCGGCGAGGGTCTCCTCGTCGCTTCCGAAGACGAAGGTCGCGCTGGTCTCGTCCGAGCGCTCGAGCTCCCACTCGCGCTTGCGCACCAGGCCGTGGCGGGGCATGGCAAGCTCGCTGCCGTCCTGGGTGCGCGCGCGGTCGGCGCGGATGCTGCCGCAGATCGGGAACAGGATCGGCGCCTGGCCGCCCCAGTACGTCGCATCCCCCTGCCAGAGGTACTCCGTCCCCTCCGCGTCCGCGACGGACGTCAGCGTGCCGCCGAGGCTGGTGAGGCCCACCTTGATCGCCTCGGTCGAGATCGTGCAGGTCTGGCTCATGGTTCCTCCCGTTTCTCTCTGTCCCGCCCCCCGTCACGCGGAGAACGGCCACTCCCCCGCCGCGAGCGCCTCGATCGCCGAGGCGACGGCATCGTCCTCGCACGCCCCTATGTGCCAGCGCGCCGCCGCGGCGGCGCGGGGCGTGGCGCCAGCGACGGCCACCGAGTTGGGGACCGCCTCGAACATGGGCAGGTCGTTGTCCGCGTCGCCGAAGACCACGACCTCGTCCAGGCCGATCCCCAGGCGCGCCGCGAGCCACGCGACCGCCGTCCCCTTGTTCCAGCCGCGGGGCATGATGTTGGAGTAGGTCGGCATCGCGCGGTCCACGTCGAGGGCGCCCACCTCCGCGTTCAGCCGTTCCACCAGCTCCGCCATGGCGCCCTCGTCGGCGCCCGAGAAGGCGTTCGCCTTCACCACGTCGAAGTCCGGCAGACGGCCCAGCTCGACGCACCTCTCGCCGTAGACGGGGAAGGCGCGGGTGAGGTCCTCGCGCGTCCCGGCCACCAGCAGCGGCGTCGCGTCGTCGAAGCACACGAGGCCGGCGGCGGGCGTCTCCGCGGCGATGGCGCGCACGCGCTCCAGCGCGGCGGCGGGGAGCGTCTGCTCCATGACCTTCTCGCCGTGCAGGTAGATCTGCATGCCGTTGGTCGCGAGCGCGGTGGCGCAGCAGGCGGCGTCCCCACCGAAGAAGCCCGGGACCCACGCATAGCCGCGGCCGCTCGCGGGGCCAACGACCATGCCTGCGTCCAGCGCGGCATGGAACGCCGCGACCGTGCGCGCCGAGACGACCCGCTCGCCGCGCGGGAGGATCGTGCCGTCTATGTCGGTGAGGACGAGCTTTGCCTTCATGGGCCCTCCTTGCGTGTCTCTAGTATATGATGCGGCAGCCCAGCTCCTCGCCATCGGCACGGACGGCCGGGCCGGGCTCCGCGTCGGTGATGAGCGCCTCCACGTCGGCGAGCGTGCCGAACCACAGAAGCCCTGGCGCCCCGACCTTGGAGGAGTCGAACAGCACGAAGGTGCGCTCGGCACAGGTGAGAAACGCCCGCTTGAGCTCGGCCATGTCCTGGTTGTTGGTCATGAGGCCGCGCCCGGGGACATAGGAGGTCGGCGAGACGAACGCCTTGTCGGGGTGGAGCACCTCGAGGGCGCGCAGCGCGAGCGGGCCCGCCGTGTAGCGGTGACCCTTCCGCAGGCTGCCGCCGAGCATGATGACGTCGAGCGACGGGGCGGAGCGGTCCACGTAGTCCGCGATGGTGAAGTCGTCGGTCACGACGGTAACGCCCGAGCGCCCGGAGATGGCGCGCACGAACTCGAGCGCCGTGGTGCCGGAATCCACGAGCACGGAGTCGCCGTCCTCCACGAGGGGCGCCGCGAGCCGGGCGATCGCGCGCTTGGCCTCGACGTTCACGTTGATGCGCCGTTCCTGGACGGAGACCGTGAGGGTCTTGGAGAGCGAGACGGCACCGCCGTGCGTGCGGCGGAGCTTGCCGTCGCGCGCCAGGGCGTCGAGGTCGGCGCGGGCGGTCACGCGGCTGACGCCGAAGGCCTCGGCAAGCTGGGTGACCTGCACGGACGTGGCGCGGTCGAGCATGGAGAGGATCGCAGCTCGACGCTCCTCCGAGGACATGTCGGACATGGTGCTGACCGCCCTTCTCGCGTGGCGTTTGTGTGTGAAATGTGTTTCCTTTACTTTCTTTAGGAGCAATCTAACACATTGCTTTTGCTTTCTTTTTTGGCAAGTCGGCACCAATGTGGGCGGCGATTTTCGGGTTTGGGTTCGAAATCGTCCACCCAGCAACCGTCTCGATTGCAAACCGCGAGGTCAGAGGCGCGCGCGTGATTCAGACGGTTCTCGCGCCCCGAAAATCGAACCCAAACTGTATTCGGGTTTGGGTTCGGAAAACGAGATAACGGCGGCCTCGTATCGCTTTCACTTTGGATATTGCCAGCTAGTGAGCTTGTACGCCAGCTTGTGACGTCGCATACCACCGACCTTCGAACCCAAACCCGAAATCGGACCCGGACGCACCGCCCTTCGTTTGCTTTCCCTTCCGCCGCACCTGTCGGACCGCCCGCGGCACACGACGGCGCACCCCATGCGCTCGCGAACGTACAATGGCGCCATCAGCAGGTTTTGAGGAAGGGAGTTTTAGATGCTCGTCACCACCAAGGAGATGCTTCTCGACGCCCAGGCCAACCACTACGCGGTTGGCGCCTTCAACATCGAGAGCCTCGAGTTCGTCATGGCCGTCCTTGCGGCCGCCGAGGAGACCAAGTCCCCGGTGATCATGCAGACCACGCCCGGCACCGTGAAGTACGCCGGCCTGGACTACTTCTACGGCATGGTCAAGGCCGCCGCCGAGCGCGCCACCGTGCCCGTGGCCCTGCACCTCGACCACGGCGACGGCTTCGACCGCTGCATGCAGGCCATGCGCACCGGCTACACCTCCGTCATGATCGACGGCTCCCACGAGACCTTCGAGGACAACATCGCCCTCACCGCCTCCGTCGCGCGCGTCGGCGCAGCCATGGGCGTGCCCGTCGAGGCCGAGCTCGGCAAGGTCGGCGGCAAGGAGGACGACG
>CAUGFC010000012.1 GCA_959598545.1 uncultured Olsenella sp.
GCCGAGCGTTCTTCTCGGCAAGCTGTCTGAGCGGCGGGACATATGCGGCCGCTGCGGGGCCGGGCGGTCTAGGCGAAGCGTCGCTCGATCTCGGCGAAGAGCTCGTCTACGGCGTCGGCCTCGTCTACGGTGCGGATCTTCTCGCCCGAGGCGAAGAGGACTGCCTTGCCACGACCGCCCGCGAGTCCGATGTCGGCGCCCTTGGCCTCGCCGGGGCCGTTCACCACGCAGCCCATGACGGCGACGGTGATCGGCGCGCGGACGCCGGAGAGTCGACGCTCGACCTCGTTTGCGACGCCCATGAGGTCCCACTGGCAGCGACCGCAGGTGGGGCAGCTCACAAGCTCGGGGCGGAGGCGCCTGAGGCCGACGGCGGAAAGCAGGTCCCAGGCGACGTTGACCTCCTCGACGGGGTCGGCCGTGAGGGAGAGTCGGATGGTGTCTCCGATGCCCTCCATGAGCAGGGCGCCGACGGCGGCGGCGTTCTTGACGGTTCCCTGACGCAGGGTGCCCGCCTCGGTCACGCCGATGTGAAGCGGGACGTCGGGCAGCTCGCGCGAGAGGGCCCGGTTCACCTCCACGGTCGTCGGCACGCCATGGGCCTTCGCCGAGAGGACGATGTCGGCGAAGCCGCGCTCGCGGAAGTGCTCGACGAACGAGGTGGCGGACCCGACGAGCTTCTCGACGTGGGAGAGGTCCTCGCGCTCGGCGAAGGAGGGGTCGAGCGAGCCGGCGTTCACGCCGATGCGGATGGGGATGCCCGCCTCCCCCGCCGCGTCGATGACGGCGTCGACGCGCCCCCAGCTGCCGATGTTGCCGGGGTTGACGCGCAGCGCGGACGCACCGCGGCGGCAGGCCTCGATCGCGAGGTTGTGGTCGAAGTGGATGTCGGCGACGACGGGCAGCGGGGACCGAGCGCAGACCTCGGTGAAGCCGTCGAGCGCGGCGGCGCTCGGGATGGCCACGCGGATGATCTCGCAGCCTGCGTCGGCGAGGCGCCCGATCTGGGCGAGCGTGGCCTCGGCGTCGGCAGTGTCGGTCGTGCACATGGACTGAACGGAGACGGGCGCGCCGCCGCCCACGGTCACGCCGCCGACGCTGACGGGACGCGTCTGGTTGCGGGTGACAGGCTTCTTCTCGGCACTCATGAGTCCTCCTATCCGACGAACAGCCGGAGAACGTCGTTTCTCAGGACGAACAGGAACACGAAGATCACGAAGGCAAGGCCGACGAGGTTCAGCGCCGCCACCACGCGCTGGGGAAGCGGCCTGCGGATGACGAGCTGAATCGTCTCAATCAAGATCTTGCCCCCGTCGAAGGGCGGGATGGGCAGGAGGTTCATGAAGCCGAGCGAGACCGAGATGGCGGCAACGACGACGGCGAGGTCGAAGGCGCCGGACGAGGCGGCCTCGCCCGTCATGACGGCTATCCCCACCACGGAGGATGACTGGTCGAGCACCTCCATGGTGTGGTTGGGGTTGATGAGCTGGGCGACGTAGCCTGCCACCATGCCGACGTAGTCGAGCGTCGTCGTGACCGCCTCCCCGAGCGTGGGGTGATAGGTCCCGACGGTCGCGATCACGCCGACGGCCTCGGCTGAGCCGTCGTCCGGAAGCTCGACGTCGACCGTGCGCGAGGCGCCGTCGCGCTCGTAGGTGAGGGTGAAGTCCTCCCCGGCCTCGATCAGCGGCCCGAGCGCGGCGACGATGTCCTCCCAGGTGTCGGTCGTCACGCCGTCGACGGCGGTGACGGCGTCGCCCGCCGCGAGCCCCGCCGCGGCGGCGGGCGACCCCTCCTCGACACCGCCGAGGACGTTGGTGTTCGAGACGTAGTCGACCCCCCTCGCCATGAGCGCGCAGGTGATGATCGTGAAGGCCAGGAGTATGTTCACCAGGGGGCCGGCCGCGAGCATGGCGACGCGCTTGAGGTAGCCGACGCCCTGATAGGTGTGCGACCGCTCGCGCGCGAGGAACTCCTCGGGCGCGAGGCCGGTCTCGCGGGGCTCACCGGCCGCCGACGACCCCGGCGCGGCGAGGTCGTGCCCGACGTCATACTCCGTAAGGAGGCTCGCGTCGCGAGCGACGCTCTCGTAGGAGGAGGGATATGTCTTCTGGTCCGGCCTCTCGCCCTTCTCGGGGTTGTGGCAGGGCCTGACGCTCGCGCAGTCGGAGAGGGTCTCGAGAAGGTCGTACGCGCGGTCGACGTCGCAGCCGAGCTCGTCGGCGACCTCCTGGGCGGACATGCGACCCCGTCGCGTGACGAGGTCGAGTGCGGGCGCCAGGAGCTCGTCGGGCGTCCCCTCCATTCCGCAGATGCGGGTGTAGCCGCCGAGAAGGACGGGCGTCACGCCGAACTCGGTGCCGACCTTGCGACTCTTGAAGGAGAGCTTGAGTCGGCTCGGGAAGCCGAGGAAGAGCTCGGTGGCCCTCACGCGAAAGGCGCGCGCGGCCAGGTAGTGGCCCCCCTCGTGGACGAAGACGAGCAGGGAGAGGACGAGAACGCCCCAGAACACGGCCCATACGACGCCGAGGACACCACTCACCGGGCAACCTCCGAGAGAACGGCCGACGCACGCTCCCTCGCGCGGGCGTCGACCTCGTCAAGCTGTCGGAGACTATCTACCCGCTCGACGCTCGTCTCGTCCATGACCCGCGACACGATGCGCTCTATGTCAAGGAAACCGCACAGACCCTGGCGGAATCCCGCGTTGGCGACCTCGTTTGCGGCGTTCATGGCGCACGGGAGCGTGCCCCCGGCGCGGCCGGCGGCATAGGCGAGCTCGAGGCAGCCGAACGTCGCCGTGTCCGGGGCCTCGAAGGTGAGGGGCTCGCACGCCCACCAGTCGACGCGGTCCGCGGTCGCCTGCCAGCGCCCGGGGCAGCTGAGCGCATACTGGATGGGGGCGCGCATGTCCGAAGCGCCGAGCTGCGCCTTCGTCGTCCCGTCGACGAACTCGACCATGGAATGCACCTTGCTCTGACGGTGGACGAGGACGCACACGTCGTCCATGGGGACGTCGAACAGGTGGTGCGCCTCGATCGCCTCGAGCCCCTTGTTCATGAGCGTGGCACAGTCGATGGTGATCTTCGGGCCCATGGTCCAGGTGGGGTGCGCAAGCGCCTCCGCGGCGGTGACGCGCGAGAGCTCCTCGCGCGAGCGTCCCCAGAACGGGCCACCGGAGCACGTGAGCCAGAGCCGGGAAACGTCCTCGTGGCGCTCCCCCACCAGGCACTGGAAGATGGCGCTGTGCTCGGAGTCGACCGGGACGAGACGACCCGGCCTGACGAGCGGCATGAGCAGGTCGCCGCCGCACACGATCGACTCCTTGTTGGCGTACGCGAGGGTCTTGCCGGACCGGAGCGCCTCGTAGCCGGCGTGCATGCCGGCGAATCCGACGAGCGCGTTGACGACGACGTCGACCTCGGGGAGCGTGGCGAGCTCGACGACCGCGTCAGCCCCGACGCGCAGCTCGCAGCCCTCGGGGAGGTCGTCCAGACAGGCGTCGGCGGCATGGTCCTCGCAGGAGACGACGACGTGCGACACGGAGAACTCCCGCGCGGCCGCGACGAGCGCCTCGGTCGAGGAGAACACCGAGAGGGCGACGACCTCGACGCGGTCGCGATGACGTCGACAGACGTCGAGGGTCTGGGTGCCGATCGAACCCGAGCAGCCGAGAACGGCGACGCGCAGCGGGCGACGGCCTCCGTCAGAAGCGGAGCTCGTCAAAGGATGCCTCCAAAGAGCAGAAGGAACAGGGCCATGGTCCCGCCGAAGAGCATGGAGTCGGAGCGGTCGAGAAGCCCGCCGTGCCCCGGCAGGACGTTGCCGGAGTCCTTGACGCCGACCCCTCGCTTGAGGCGCGACTCGAAGAGGTCGCCGATGACCGCCGCGATGCCGACGAGCAGGCCCATGACGACCGCCCACCCCAGCGAGATGGGCGCGAGGTCGAGCGCGGAGATGAGGACCCATACGAGGACCGACCCCAGGAGGCCGCCGACGAATCCCTCGACGCTCTTGCTGGGAGAGATGCGGGGCGCGAGCTTGTGCGAGCCGATCGCCGAGCCGACGAAGTAGGCGAACGCGTCGTTGGCCCAGATCGAGAACATGATTCCGAGCGTCAGCACCGCGCCCGTGAGACCGACGTCGTAGCGCCTGATGAGGATGATGCTCACGAAGGCGAACGAGGTGTATATGGGGCCGAGCGCGGTCACGGCGACGTCGGCGATGCTGGCTCGCGGCGTGAAGACGTACCAGCAGGCGCAGACCATGAGCAGCGCGAGCAAGAGCAGCGCACAGGCGAGCAGGCCGTGCAGGTACGCGGCGACCGGGAAGAGCAGCGCCGCGGCGAGCCCGAGCGTCTCGTTGGGCATGCGGCCGCCCATGCGGCAGATCCTGAAGAACTCCGAGCAGCAGAGCCATGCCTCGGCGACGACGAGCACGGTGGTGGTGAGCGGCCCGGCGAAGATGCAGACAAGGGTGACGATGGCGTAGATCGCGCCCGAGGTAGTCCTTGTCAGAAGCTTCTCGGTCGCGCTGCGCGCCTTCTGACCGCGGAGGCCGCCGGCGGCGCGGGCCTCCTCCTTCGAGGCGCGGCGCCCCTCGAGAAGCTCGATCTGGCGGTCGAGCCCCTCGCCGCCCTTCTCGACGTCGCGTCCCTTCCTGTCGCGGCGAAGACTCACCTGTTCGTCACTCCCCCGAACCGGCGAGAGCGGTGCTGGAAGGCTCGAACGGCGCGCAGGTACTCCCAGCGGTCGAAGTCGGGCCACAGCGTGTCGGTCACGTAGAACTCGGTGTAGGCGAGCTGCCACAGCAGGTAGTTCGAGAGGCGGAGCTCTCCCGAGGTGCGGATGAGCAGGTCGGGGTCAGGAAGTCCGGCCGTGTAGAGGTGGCGCGACACGTCGTCCTCGGTGATGTCGTCGGGGTCCAGGGCTCCGTCAGCCGCCTCGCGCGCGAGCGCGCGGGCCGCGCGCGCGATCTCGGCGCGCGAACCGTAGTTCACCGCGAGGGCGAACACCATGCCCGTGTGGTCCGCCGTCTCGTCCAGCCCGCGCTGGAACACCGTCCGAGTGCGCTCCGGGAGCGCCTCGAGGTCGCCGAGGAACCGCAGACGGACGTTCTCCTGATGGAAGAGCGGGAGCTCGTTCACGAGCGTCGTCGCGAAGAGGTGCATGAGGAGCTCGACCTCGCGCTGCGGTCGGTTCCAGTTCTCGGTCGAGAAGGCATAGACGGAGAACACGTCGACGCCGAGGCGGACGCTGGTCGTCACCGCCTCGCGCAGCGCGTCGACGCCGGCGACGTGCCCCTGCGAGCGGTCGAGGCCGCGCCTCGTCGCCCACCTCCCGTTGCCGTCCATGATGATGGAGACGTGATGCGGGATGCGGTCGAGGTCGAGGTCGTCCAGGGACAGGCCCTCGGGTGCCTTGGCGTAGTACGCCCTGAGCTTTTCGTCGTCTCGAAGCACTAGATCTCCATGACCTCGGCGCTCTTGGTCTTGAGCAGATCCTCAATCTTGGCGACGTAGGAGTCGGTGATCTTCTGGACGGCCTTCTTCTCGCGCGACTGCTCGTCGTCGGAGAGCTCCTCGTCTCGCTCGATCTTGCCGTTGACGTCACGACGGACGTTGCGGACGGCGACGCGCGCCTCCTCGGCGAGCTCCTTGCACTCCTTGACGAGCTCCTTGCGGCGCTCCTCGGTCGGCTTGGGGAACGGGAGTCGGATCGAGGTGCCGTCGTTGGACGGGGTGATGCCGAGGTCCGAGCTCTCGATGGCCTTCTCGATGGCGCGCAGGGCGCTCTTGTCCCAGGGCTCGACGACGAGCATGGAGGCCTCGGGGACCTTGATGCCCGCGAGCTGGGTGATCGGGGTCGGCTGACCGTAGTAGTCGACCATGATCGGGGCGAGGATCTGGGCGTTCGCACGACCGGTGCGGACGCGCGCGAAGTTGGCCTTGAGCGTGTCGAGGCACTTCCCCATGTTCTTCTCGGCGCGGTCGGTGTACTGGCTCATGTCTAGTCCTCCTCGACGACGGTCGTGCCAACGTTCTCGCCGCTGACGGCGCTCAGGAACACGCCGGGCTGCTTGATGTCAAAGACCATGATGGGCATGTGGTTGTCATGGCAGAGCGCCGTGGCGGTGGCGTCCATGACCTTGAGGTCGCGGTTGAGGACCTCGCGGTAGGTGACGGTGTCGTAGCGGCGCGCATCGGGGTTGGAGCGCGGGTCGCAGTCGTAGATGCCGTCGACGTTGGTCGCCTTCATGAGCACCTCGGCGCCGATCTCGCAGGCGCGCAGCGCGGCGGCCGTGGCGGTGGTGAAGTAGGGGTTGCCGGTGCCGGCGGCGTAGATGGTGATGCGGCCCTTCTCGAGGTGGCGGATGGCGCGGCGACGGATGTAGGGCTCTGCGATCTGGCGCATCTCGATGGCGCTCATCACGCGGCAGTCCATGCCGTTGCGCTCGAAGCAGTCCTGGAGGGAGAGGGAGTTGATGACCGTCGCGAGCATGCCCATGTTGTCGCCCTGGGCGCGGTCCATACCGGCCGCGGCGCCCTGGATGCCGCGGAAGATGTTGCCGCCGCCCACGACGATGGCGACCTGCACGCCGAGGTCGCAGACGGGCTTGATCTCCTCGGCGAGCCGCTGCGGGACCGCGGGGTCGATGCCGTAGGCCTGCTCCCCCATCAGAGCCTCGCCGGAGAGCTTAAGGAGCACGCGTCGATACTTGATGTCAGACAAGCCGGCCTCACTTTCCTCATGCCCGCGCACGGGCGGCACTGTTCACGTGATTCTAGCAGAGGGAGAGACGTCAGCCGGACCGTTCCGTCGAGCGCCCCTCGTTATCACACGAACGGGGCCGACGATCTCTCGCCGGCCCCGTGTGCGGTGCTGATGCTCGATGCTACTCGGCGTCGCCGAAGGTGTAGCGAACGAAGCTCATGACCTCGATCGTGTCGTCGACGTCCTTGGAGACGTTCTTGGCGAGCTGGCCGATCGTGAGGGAGCCGTCCTTGACGAACTCCTGCTCGGTGAGGACGCTCTCCTTGAAGTACTTCTCGAGACGGCCCTGGGCCATCTTCTCCTGGATGGCCTCGGGCTTGCCGGACTCGGCGGCCTGGGCCTTGTAGATGGCGAGCTCGTGCTCGATCACGTCGGCGGGGACGTCGTCACGACGGGCGGAGACGGGGGCGGCAGCGGCGACCTGCATCGCGACGTCGTGCGCGAAGGTCTTGAACTGCTCGTTCGCGGCGGTCTCGGACTTGGAGAACTTGAAGGTGACGATGTCGGCGAGCTTGCCACCCAGGTGGACGTAGCTGCCGAGGGCGCCGTCCTCGACGGCGACGCGCTGGAAGCGAGCGACCTTCATGTTCTCGCCGATGACGTGGATCATCTCGGTGAGCTCGGCGTCGACGGTGGACTCGCCCATGGCGCACGCCTTGAGGGCGTCGACGTCGGCGGGGTCGTTCTCGGCGACGATCTTGGCGAGGTCGAGGGCGAAGCCGCAGAACTTGGGGTTGGTGCCGACGAAGTCGGTCTCGCAGGTGAGCTCGAGAAGGGCGCCGAGCTTGCCGTCCTCGGAGACGTAGGCGGCAATGGTGCCCTCGTTGGTGTCGCGGCCGGCGCGCTTGACGGCCTTGGCGATGCCCATCGTGCGGAGGATGTCGACGGCCTTGTCGATGTCGCCGTCAGCCTCGACGAGAGCCTTCTTGCACTCCATCATCGGGGAGTCGGTCATCTCGCGGAGCTGCTTGACGAGGGCGGCGGTAACCTGAGCCATGGATATCTCCTCTTCCTGGAAGCTAACGTGCGGTCTACTCGACGGCCGGGGCCTCGACGGCCTCGGTCTCGGCGGCGGGCTCGGCGGTGCCGGCCATCTCCTCGGCGCTGATCTGCTCCTTGCCGGAGCCGGCGAGGACCGCGTCGGCGGCGAGCTCGCACATCAGCGAGACGGAGCGGATGGCGTCGTCGTTGGCGGGGATGCCGTAGTCGACGACGTCGGGGTCGGAGTTGGTGTCGAGCAGGCCGACGACGGGGATGTGGAGGCGGTTGGCCTCACGGATGGCGATCTCCTCGCGCTTGGTGTCGACGACGAAGATGGCGGCGGGCAGCGAGGTCATCGTGCGAGCGCCACCGAGGTTGGTCTGGAGCTTGGCGAGCTCCTTGGTGAGAACGGCCTGCTCCTTCTTGCCGCGCAGGGACATGCTGCCGTCCTCGACCATGCCCTCGAGCTCCTCCATGCGCTGGATGCGCGAGCGAATGGTGGTGAAGTTGGTCAGCATGCCGCCGAGCCAGCGCTGGTTGATGAAGGGCATGCCGGCGCGCTCGGCCTGGACGGCGACGGGCCCCTGGGCCTGCTTCTTGGTGCCGACGAACAGGATGGTGCCGCCCTTGGCAGCCGTCTCCTTGAGGAAGGTGTAGGCACGGTCGGCGCCGAGCATGGTCTGCTTGAGGTCGAGGATGTAGATGCCGTTGCGCTCGCCGAAGATGTAGGGCTTCATCTTGGGGTTCCAGCGGCGAGTCTGGTGGCCGTAGTGGCAGCCGGCATCGAGCAGGGTCTGGATGGTGATCTTAGCCATGTGTAACCTCCTGTGGTTGGTCCTCCGCGTGAGGTCATCCCCTGGGACGCCACCCCGGGCCTGGCTAGAAGCCCGCGGCACCACGGCGCTCGGGTAGTCACGCGTGTGTCGTGTGCGTCGCGTCGGCGACGCGCCGTGCCTTTGCACAGCGATTTGCAAGTATAGCCGCTCGTCACCCCCCTGTCGAGGGTTCACATCCTCACCACTCATGCGGTGCCGTGCGACGAGGCGCGGGGGTGCGCGCTGCGGGCGGCCTCACGCAGGCGGTCGACGGACAGGTGCGTGTAGACCTGGGTCGTGGAGAGGCTCTCGTGGCCGAGAAGCTCCTGGACGCTGCGAAGGTCGGCTCCGCCCGAGAGGAGCTCGGTGGCAAAGGTGTGTCGCATGGCGTGCGGCGTCAGGCCGGGCTCGAGCCCAGCCTCGGCGATGCGCCTCTCGAACCTAGTCCTGAGGGCGTCGGCGGACATAGGGTTCCCACGCGTCGAGACGAAGAGGGCGTCGGTCGCGTTCCCGGGACGCAGGAGGACGCCCCTACCATGGTCGACGTAGACTCGAAGGCTCTCGAGCGCACGATCGTAGAGGGGGACGATCCGCTCCTTCGAGCCCTTGCCGAAGAGCGTGACCTGCCGCTGTTCGAAGTCGACGTCGCCGAGGCGCAGCCCGGCGGCCTCGGAGATTCGTGCGCCGCTCGCGTAGAGGAGCTCGAGGAACGCCCGGTCCCGGAGGTCGACGGGCTCCGAGCCCGAGCAGGTGGCGAGCAGCCTCGTCGCCTCGTCGTCGCTCATCGTGTGAGGAAGCGTACGGGAGAGCTTGGGGCTGGAGACGGCGGCGACGGCGGCCGAGGGGCACCTCCCCTCGCGGAGCATCCAGCGATACAGCCCCCTCAGGGCGGAGAGGCGCCTCGACACCGTGGTCGCGGCATATCCGGAGCGAGAGAGCTCCGTCAGGTAGCGACGAAGCTCACGGTGCGTGATGGAGAGCGGTGCGACCCCCTCGCGCCGCGCCCAGTCCGAGAACGAGCCGAGGTCATGGCGGTAGCCCCTCACGGTGTTGTCCGAGAGTCGCCTGACCTCGGTCAGCCTGGCGCACCAGGCGTCGATCGCCTCGTCGAGCGCGTCCTGCTCGCGGGCGCGCGAGCACGCCTCGGGCGTCAGCACTCCGCGCCCCCTCCCGGGGGCACGAGAAGGTCGGGCCGTCGGGCGAGGTAGTCGGTCAGGTCCCGAAGCCCGCGCCGGACGAGCTCCGCGCGGCGCCGCGCCTTGTTGCGAATCGGCTCGTCCAGTGGCGGGAAGAGCCCGAAGTTCACGTGCATGGGCTGGTAGTCGGACGTCGCCGGGTCGGTGGCGTAGCGCACGAGCGACCCGAGCGCGCCGGTCGGCGGGAGCGTGACGGGTTCGCGCCCCGCGCGCTCGGCGTAGACGTTGAGGGCAGCGAGCAGCCCTGAGGCGATCGCCTCGACGTAGCCCTCGGTTCCGGTGATCTGCCCCGCAAGGCGCACCTGCGTGCCAGGTATCCGGAAGGTCTCGTCCAGGGCGTGGGGGGCGTCAACGAAGGAGTTGCGGTGCATGACGCCGTACCGGAGGAACTCCGCCTCTTCGAGCCCCGGAATCATCCTGAAGACGCGCCGCTGCTCGGGCCAGGTGAGGTTCGTCTGGAACCCGACGAGGTTGTAGGCGGCGTGCTCGGGGTTCTCGGCGCGCAGCTGCACGACCGCCCAGGGGCGCCTCCCCGTTCTCGGGTCCGTTAAGCCGACCGGCTTGAGGGCGCCATGGCGGAGCGTGTCATGCCCCGTACGAGCCACCTCCTCGATGGGCTGGCAGGCGCAGAACAGGTCCGCCTGCTCGAAGTCGCGCGCGAGGACTCGACCTGCGGCCACGAGCTCATCGACGAAGGCGTCGTACTCATCCCTCCCAAGCGGGCAGTTGAGGTAGTCTCCCCCGCCCTCCCCTTGGTAGCGAGACTGCTCGAAGACGACGGACCGGTCGAGGGAGTCGGCGTCGACGATGGGAGCCGCGGCGTCGAAGAAGCTCATGCGTCCGGAACCCACCGCACGCGTGAGCGCCTCGAACAGCTCGTCGTCACAGAGGGGGCCGGCCGCTATCACGCAGGGGTCCTCGGGCAGCGAGCTGACGCGCTCTCGAACCAGCTCGATCAGCGGCTCGCGCTCGACGAGCCCCGTCACCATGTCCGAGAAGGAGACGCGGTCGACGGCGAGCGCTCCCCCGGCGGGGACGGAGCACGCCCGCGCGCAGGCGAGAAGCACGCTGCCGAGCTGGTCGAGCTCGGTCTTGAGCATACCGGCGGCGGTGTCCTGCTTCGTAGACTTCAGTGAGTTGGAGCAGACGAGCTCGGCGAGGCCCGCGGTGTGGTGGGCCGGGGACTCGTGCGCGGGGCGCTGCTCGTAGAGGCGTACGGGAACCCCCCTGCGCGCGAGCTGGAGGGCGCACTCGCACCCCGCGAGGCCTCCGCCGACGACCGTCACGAACTCCCCCATCGATCCCCCTTGCACTCATGTCGAATACCTCAATCATTGTGCCCCATGAAGAAGGCGCGCGTGGGCGAGTATCTTCCGTCGGGCAGCCGCTCCACGATTCCTCTCGCCTCGTACTCGGCGAGCGTCCTCATGACGGTGAGGACCCCCTCGTTCAGGCGGGTCGCCAGCTCGTCCGGCCTCGAGGGGGACGCGACGAGCGCCGACATGACGGGGCCGAGCCTCCCCCTGCTCCCCTGGGGGCCCACCCGCGCCAGTCCGTAGTCGAGCGCGATGGACACCGCGAGCGCGTGCTCGTCGGGCAGCATGCGGGCCCCCTCGCTGATGAGCTGGTTCGTCCCGCTGGAGTTGGGCGAGAAGATCGACCCAGGCACCGCGTAGACGATGCGGTCGAGCCCCGTCGCGGCAGTTGCGGTCGACATGGTTCCGGAGCGGGCACCCGCCTCGGTCACGAGAAGGACCCTGGAGAGCGCGGCGATGACCGTGTTGCGCTTGGGGAACGCCCACCGACGTGGTCCCTGGCCCCACGGTTCGGCGGATACGACCGCGCCCCCGGAGGAGATCGCCCCCTCGAACACGTCGCGAGAGGACCTCGGGTAGACGACGTCCGCGCCGCATCCCGACACGACGACCGTTCGGCCCCCGGCCCCCAGCGCCCCGCTCGCGGCCGCATGGTCGCAACCCATCGCCCCGCCGGACACCACCGTCAGCCCGCACTCGGCGGCAACGCGTCCCGCCATCTCCGCGACGGCGAGCCCATAGGGGGTCGCCCTTCTCGCCCCGACCACCGAGACGCAGGGACCGAGGAGCGCCTCCGGGGAGCCCATCCCGAAGATCGTCTCCGGCGGGCTGGGCAGGTCTTCGAGGGATGTCGGGTAGAGCTCATCCCCTCGCTCCACGACCCAGCCCCCACGCGGGCACCCGTCGCCGCTCATGCCGACCCCCTCGACCGGAAGGCGATCGCCTCGACGATGTCGTCCTCGGCCACGAGCTCATGCTCGGCCAGGTCCGCTATCGTCCTGGCGACACGAACCACGCGAGCGATGCCCCTGCCCCCGAGTAGCAGGTTTCGTGCCATGGCCTCGAACGCCCGGCGCGCCCGCACGTCGAGCATGGAGGCTGGGGGCCGGGCGTCGGCCGCTGCGTCCTCGCGACTCTCGCGCCATGCCCTGAAGGCGCGCGCCGCCGAAACCTGCTCCGCCATCTCCCCTGAGGACAGGCCCGTGTTGCCCGAGATCACCTTGGATGACTCGGGGCGAGGAACGTCCACGACCACGTCGATGCGGTCCATGAGGGGGCCGCCGAGCTTCGCCTGATAGGAGTTGATCCTCTGGGGCGTGCAGATGCACTCGTGCCCCGGGTCGCCGAGGTGGCCGCACGGACAGGGGTTGGCCGTGGCCACGAGCTGGAAGTCGCAGGGGAATACGTAGGCGCCGTCGACGCGCACGATGCGAACCTGGTGGTCCTCGAGCGGCTGTCGCAGCGCCTGCAGCGTCCCGCGCGCGAACTCAGGGATCTCGTCGAGCATGAGCACTCCGTGGTGCGCGAGCGAGACCTCCCCGGGGAGAACCGGCCTCCCTCCCCCGACAAGACCGCCCGTGGAGATGGAGTGGTGGGGCGCGCGAAACGGGCGACGCCCCAGTGCAATGGGGTCGATGGGCTGGCCCGCGACGGAATGGATGAGCATCGTCTCGTTCCGCTCCTCCTCGGAGAGCTTGGGAAGGATCGTTGGCAGGCAGCGTGCGAGCATCGTCTTGCCCGAGCCGGGCGGGCCGACCATGAGCGTACCGTGACCCCCGGCGGCCGCGACGAGAAGCGCCCTCTTCGCGAGCTCCTGGTCGATGACGTCCACGAAGTCAGGCGCGGCGACGTCACCGACCATCTCGCGGCATGCGACGTGCAGCCGCGGGAGCTCCACCGAGCGCTCCTTGAGCTGCGAAAGCGCCCCCAGGCCGCGCGCAACGTCGGCACAGGCGCCGGTAAGAGGACTGTCTGATGACACCACCAGCTCGAGGCCTTCCTCCTTGGCCAGCGTGGCGTACGCGACCTCGCCGCGCACCGGGCAGACCGACCCGTCGAGCCCGAGCTCACCGGCGAAAAGGCGTCCGTCCGCGACGCTCGCGGGGAGCTGCGAGGTCGCCACGAGCAGCGCGACGGCGATGGGCAGGTCAAAGGCCGTCCCGCTCTTGCGCTGCTCGCCGGGAGCGAGGTTTATGGTGACGTGCTCTCTCGGGATGGTGTAGCCGCTCGCCCTCAGCGCGCAGCGCACGCGCGATCGGGCCTCCAGCACGGCGATGTCCGGCATGCCGACGATGTCGAGGCCCGGGAGCCCGCCGGAGACGCTCAGCTCGACCGTCACGACCGTCGCTTCGATCCCGCGCAGGGACGCCCCGAGGACCGTCGCTGAGCCGGCGCCCATCACCGCTCCATGCCGAACGCATACATGACATGGTGCAGGTGCGCCCCGCCGCCCTCCCGGGCGGTTATCGCTATCGCGTCGAAGCGCGCGCTCTCGAACCGGGGATGGAGCATCATGTAGTGCCGTGCGGCGTCGACGTAGCGCCGACGCTTCTCGTAGTCGACCGCGGCCTCCGGCGCCGGCTCTTCGTCGTCGCTTCTCGCCATGCGTGTCTTGACCTCAACGAAGGTGACGCAGTTTTCCGGCGTCGAGGCCGCATGCGCGACGATGTCTACCTCCCCGCGGTCCCACCTCCAGTTGCGCTCGAGAATCTCCCATCCGAACCTCTTGAGGTAGTCGGCAGCGGCGGCCTCCCCCTTCCTGCCGAGCTCGTGGGGGTCCATGCGATACGTGGGCCACGCTGGCCCCGTCTGCGGAGCGTGCGGCTCTGCCGCGTGCCCAGCGTCTCTGACCGGTGCGTAGGATGTTCCCTCAAGCATGCTCTCTCCTCCCTCGTCGGTGAGGAGAGGTTCTCAGAGCGTTCTTTCGGCACGCTGACGCGAGGCTTTCGGACGGCTGTCAGGTGGCTGTCGACCGCACCTTCAGACATGAAGGCGACTCCCCTGACCAGCACCCTGGCGTCGGAACGAAAACGACCTTCGACCCCGGCAAACTAGAAGAGGCGCGGCGTCTCCATGAAGTTGCCACAGAAGGAGGCGCGGTGGATCGCCGAGAGGCCGTGCTCGCGGATGGCGGCGATATGCTCAGCCGAGCCGTATCCCTTGTTCTCGGCAAGGTGATACCCGGGGTACTCGGACTCGTAGGAGCTCATGAGCGCGTCACGCGTGACCTTGGCCACGATGGAGGCAGCCGCGACGCTCGCGATCTTTGCGTCGCCCTTCACCACGCAGCGCTCCCTCGGGTGTGCGCCCACGGGGTTGCCGTCGATGAGGACGAGGTCTGGGTCGAGCCCCGTCTCTCGCACGGCGGTCGACATGGCATGGCGAAGACAGGCCCCCATCCCCAGGGCGTCTATCGTCGCGGGCTCGACGTGGCAGACCCCGATCGCGACCGCGACCTCCGCCACGCGCGCGGCGACCCGCTCGCGTGTCTGCGGCGACAGCTGCTTCGAGTCGTTCAGCCCCCAGACCGCCGGGTCGGCGGGCAGACAGACGGCGGCGACCGTGAGAGGCCCGGCCAGGGCACCACGGCCCACCTCGTCGACTCCGACGACGACCTCGCACCCCTCGGCGAGCTCGGCCTGCAGGGCGTACATGGCCTCGACGCGGGCGCGCTCCTCCTCCTCGCGCGTGATTCGGCGACGCGCGACCTCCACGGCGCGAAGCACCTGTTTGCGAGGGTCGTCGGCGTAGCGCCGAACGAGCGCGCGGGCCTCCTCGAGCGGGGCGCTCGCGAGCGTCGCGGCCACCTCGCGGGCCGAGGCGGGGCACGGTGAGTCCGCAGTCATGAGACCTCCTCAAAAGAAAAGCCGCCCCACACGGGGGCGGCTCGCAGTGCGATTTGCTCTGCCCTAGTCGCGCTTCTCGCGGATGCGAGCGGCCTTGCCCACGCGGTCGCGCAGGTAGTAGAGCTTGGCACGACGGACGTCACCGTGACGGACGACGTCGAGCTTGGCGATCTTGGGGCTGTGGAGCGGGAAGGTGCGCTCGACGCCGACGCCGAAGCTGAGCTTGCGGACGGTGAACGTCTCGCGGGCGCCGGCGCCGCTCATGCGGATGACGTCACCCTCGAAGACCTGCTCGCGGGTGCGGTCGCCCTCGACGATGCGGTAGTGAACCTTGACGTGGTCGCCAACCTTGACGGCGGGGATGTCCTCGCGGATCTGCTGGCGCTCGATGGCACGAATGTAGTCCATGTCTCTCTTTCCTTCTCTAGAGGTGCCGACGCATGCGAACGACACATAGGTTTACACACAGCGGCATATTATAGGCAAATCCAGCGAGAAGGACAAGAACCACACAACTCACAGGCAGAGCCCCACCGTCACGCCCGAGCCCTGCCCGGCGTAGCCGAGCGAGACAGGATAGCCGCCCTCCATGACCCGGTAGAAGTAGGAGCCCTCCTCGCCGATGAAGGCATAGGGGTACGGCGTCCGATACCACCAGCCCGTCGGCGCACCCCCGTAGTCGAGCGAGAGGACGTCGTCGGGGTCGGAGAAGCAGGTGACACCCGACTCGGCGAAGTAGGCGTACTGTTCGCCCTCGAGATTGAGCAGGTCGTCGTATGCCGCGTAGTCGATGTAGTCCGTCCGGCCGCGAATCTCGTCGCCGTACTCGTCGACGAAGACGGTCACGTCGCCGCAGACCTCACGGACCGAGAAGGGCCAGAGGGTCTCTGACGTCTCGGAGACAGAGGCGGGCTCGTCGCTCACCCCGACGTTGTTGGTCGCCTTGCGGACGGGGACGACGCTCCGGGCGAGCTCGTCAGGGAGGAGCGAGGCCGCCTCGTCCGAGAGCCAGGCCCTGAGGTCGCTGCCCTCCCAGCCGCCCGCGACGGTGTCGTCGCCGTTCATGGGACGAACCGCTATGGGAGAAACCATGAGCGTGAGGCCGGCCCTCCCCGAACCGTCGGAGCGCTCGTCGTGGGCGATGCTGACGACCGTGAGCGTGGCCTGCCGCCCGTCCGCAAGCGTCAGGGGGCGCACGTCCCCGATCTCGATTCCCCACTCGGCTGCGACGGCAACGGCACCGTCGACGCTGTCCTCCCCTGCCACGATCCGAGCGACCTCGGCAAGCTCGTCCCAGTCGTACTCATGGAAGGACTTCCGCTCCAGTGCGGGCTCGGCCGTCACCTGCCCCACCGCCCCGGAGGCCGAGGACGTGACGACGAGGTACAGCGCAACGCCTCCCGCGACCACCAGGAGCGCGGAGAGAGCGAGGGCCAGCGCCGTCAGGGCGCCGGCGCCGTCACGCCTGCTCATGCGACACCCCCGCGCACCACGTCAGCGCCGCTTCCATGACTGCGGGACCTTGAGCTCCTCGTACACGCAGACGGCATAGCGGTCCGTCATGCCGGCGATGAAGTCGGCGACCTGGACGTCCGGCTTGTCCTCGTCATGCGCGCGATACTCCTCCGGGACCTCGTCGAGGTGCGTGACGAAGTGGTCGAAGAGCTCCTCGAGCATGACGTAGGCCTTAGGCTCCTCCCACTTGGCGTCACCGCGCGAGTAGAGGTTGTCGAAGAGGAAGCGACGCAGCTCCATCATGGCGTCCCACACCGGGGCGGACATGGAGACGTCCCCGAGCTCGGAGCTCGTGGACACGACGTCGTGGACCATGGTCTCGATGCGCTCAGAGGAGCTGTCGCCGAGTCGGGCGCGCGCCGCGGCCGGGAGGTCCTCTTCGCGAAGGAGGCCAGCCCGCTCCGCGTCGTCGATGTCGTGGCAGACGTAGGCGATTCGGTCCGCGAGGGAGACGGTCCGTCCCTCGAGGGTGCGGGCGCGCACGGGGCCGGTGTGACACCGGATGCCGTCGACGACCTCGCGGCTGAGGTTGAGGCCGGAGCCGTCTCGCTCGAGGAGCTCGACGATGCGCGCCCCCTGCTCGTTGTGAGCGAAGAGGCCCCGGCTCTCCGGAAGTCGGGGGTCGAGGCCGCGGTGCCGGGCCAGGGCATGGCTCAGCGCGCGCTCGCCGACGTGGCCGAAAGGTGTGTGCCCGAGGTCGTGGCCGAGGGCGATCGCCTCGGTCAGGTCCTCGTTGAGCCCGAGCGGACGCGCGATGGAGCGCGCCACCTGTCCCACCTCGAGCGTGTGGATGAGCCTCGTGCGGTAGTGGTCGCCCTCGGGCGCGAGAAAGACCTGCGTCTTGTGTGCGAGACGGCGGAAGCTCTTGCTATGGAGGATGCGGTCCCGGTCGCACTGGAAGCAGGTCCTCAGAGGGTCCGGCTCCTCGTCGAGGAGCCTCCCCGCGCTCGCGTCGGAGAAGGAGGCGTCGGGCGAGAGGCGCTCATGCTCGGCGCGCTCCAGGTCCTGTCTGCTCAAGACTCGCATCGTCACTCCCAACGAGAAGGGGGAGGAAGCCGCTGGCCTCCTCCCCCCTCGGTAATCGCTGCGTCACGAGGACTCAGTTACTACTTGGCGACCTTCTCGGCGCCGCCGTTGGCCTCGATCTTGGCCTGGGCAGCCGCGAGGCGGGCGATGGGCACGCGGTACGGCGAGCAGGACACGTAGTCGAGACCAAGGTCGTAGTACATGTGGATGGACTCGGGGTCACCACCGGTCTCGCCGCAGACGCCGCAGACGATGTCCGGGTTGCCGGCGTGGCCACCCTCGACGCCCATCTTGACGAGCTTGGCAACGCCCTTGTCGAGCGTGGCGAACGGGTTCGTCTTGCAGATCTTCTTGTCGAGGTAGAGCGGCATGAACGCAGCCTCGACGTCGTCACGGGAGAAGCCCAGGCCCATCTGGGTCAGGTCGTTGGTGCCGAAGGAGAAGAAGTCGGCGTGCTTGGCGATGTCCTCGGAGGTGATCGCAGCGCGCGGGATCTCGATCATGGTGCCGACCGGGATGTCAAGCTCGACGCCGTACTCCTCGGCGACGGCCTTGATGTTCTCCTCGACGACCTCGCGGACGAGGGCGAGCTCCTCCTCAAAGGCCACGAGCGGGATCATGATCTCCGGCTTGGGGTTGAGGCCCTGCTTCTGGAGCTCGGCGGTGGCGGAGGCGATGGCCTTCACCTGCATGACGTTGAGCTCGGGGTAGACCAGGCCGAGGCGGCAGCCACGCAGGCCGAGCATCGGGTTGGCCTCCTGGAAGGAGTCGAGCTTGGCGAGAAGCGCCTTCTTCTCGGAGACGTCCTTGCCGGCGGCCTCCTCCTTGGCGATCTCGACGTCGAGGTCGCGCGGGTCCTCGAGGAACTCGTGCAGGGGCGGGTCGAGCAGGCGCACGATAACGGGCATGCCGTCCATGGCCTTGAACATCTCGAGGAAGTCGCCCTTCTGGGCGGCGCCGAGCTTCTCGACGGCGTCGGCCTTGACGGCATCGTCGTCGGCGAGGATGAAGTTCTGGATGAGCTGCTTGCGCTCGCCGAGGAACATGTGCTCGGTGCGGCACAGGCCGATGCCGGAGGCGCCGTTGTCCTTGGAGAGCTGCGCGTCAGCCGGGTTGTCGGCGTTGGCGCGGACACCGATCACGCGGCCGCGGTCGGCGTTGAGACGGACCTCGTCGGCCCACTCGAGGATGGTCTGGAGGTCGCCGCCGAGCTCCGGACGGACGAGCTCGACCTCGCCGAGGATGACGTCACCGGTGGTGCCGTCGATGGAGATGACGTCGCCCTCGTGCAGGACGATGTCGGTGCCGGCGACGGAGCAGACCTTGTTGACCGCGTCGATCTGGAGGGCGTCGACGCCGCAGACGCAGGGCGCGCCCATGCCACGGGCGATGACGGCCGCGTGGGACGTCTTGCCGCCGTGGGAGGTCAGGATGCCCTCGGCGGCAACCATGCCGTGCAGGTCGTCCGGCGTGGTCTCCCAGCGGACGAGGATGCAGGGCTTGCCAGCCTCGGCGTAGGCCTCGGCGTCAGCGGAGGAGAACACGACGGCACCGACGGCAGCGCCCGGGGAGGCGTTGAGGCCCTTGGCGATGACCTTGTAGTCGGCGTTGGGGTCGAACTGCGGGTGCAGGAGCTGGTCGAGCTGCTCGGGGGCGACGCGCAGGACGGCCTCCTCCTTGGAGATGCGGCCCTCGTTGTACATCTGGATGGCGACGCGCAGGGCGGAGAGAGCGGTGCGCTTGCCGACGCGGGTCTGGAGCATCCAGAGCTTGCCCTGCTCGATGGTGAACTCGAGGTCCATCATGTCGGCGTAGTGGTCCTCGAGGATCTCGAAGACGTGGAAGAGCTCCTTGCCAGCCTCCTCGAGGCCCGGGACCTTGGGCAGGTCGGCGATCGGCTCGGTGTTGCGGATGCCGGCGACGACGTCCTCGCCCTGGGCGTTGACCAGGAAGTCACCGTAGCGCTCGTTGGTGCCGTCGGCCGGGTTGCGGGTGAACGCGACGCCGGTGGCGGAGGTGTTGCCCTTGTTGCCGAAGGCCATCACCTGGACGTTGACGGCGGTGCCGAGCTCGTCGGGGATCTTGTTCTGCTTGCGGTAGAGGATCGCGCGGTCGGTGTTCCAGGAGCCGAAGACGGCCTGCTCCGCGAGACGGAGCTGCACCAGCGGGTCGTGCGGGAACTCGATCTTGCCGTCGACGAGCACCTCGGGGTACTTCTCGGCGTCGACGTTCTCGGCGAAGATCTTCTTGAAGGTGGCGACGAGGTCCTTGAGGTCGTCGGCGTCGAGCTCGGTGTCGAGCTTCACGCCCTTCTCGGCCTTCTTGGCGGAGATGGCGTCCTCGAAGAGCTGACCCGAGACGCCCATGACGACGTCGGAGAACATCTGGACGAAGCGACGGTAGGAGTCGTAGGCGAAGCGGGGGTTCTCGGTCTGCTTGATGAGGCCCTGGACGGAGTCGTCGTTGAGGCCGAGGTTGAGGACGGTGTCCATCATGCCCGGCATGGAGAAGGGAGCGCCGGAGCGGACGGAGACGAGCAGCGGGTCCTCGGAGTCGCCGAGCTTCTTGCCCATGCGCTCCTCGAGGTCCTTGCGGTACTCGTCGATCTCGTCGAGGACGCCCTCGGGCCAGACGTTACCAGCGCTGGAATAGGCAACGCAGGTCTGGCAGGTGATCGTGAATCCGGGAGGGACGGGAAGGCCGATGTTGGCCATCTCGGCGAGGTTGGCGCCCTTGCCGCCCGTGATCCACTTGGCCTCGGCGACGGAGTCGCCCGCGACCTCGGTCACGTTGTTGCCGTTGGCGTCGAAGCCAAAGCGGTATACGTGCTTTTCTGCCATGGTTCTCCCTTGCTTTCTATGTCCGGACGCCCCGTTGGGCGCACTTACGGCGTACCGACACAACGGCACTCAGCACATCGTAGCAGCGTGTCTCAAAATCGCAAGCTTCAATTGGTCGTACGGCGCCAATCGGCTGGCGGACGAAAAAGGGCCCGGGCGGACGCCCGGGCCCCAAGTCTCGAATGTCGCAAACCCCTACTCCGAGGCGGGCGCGTCGCTGTAGACGGCGCCGATCTCGTGCGTGGGCTCCTCGCCCGTGAGCGTGGAGATGACGGTGACGGCGGGGCCGAGCAGGTCGATGGAGGGGATGCCCCTGCGGTCGAGCTCGCGACGGATCTCGCGCCTGAGCGTGCCGTTGGCGAACGTGTGGAAGACGGCGCACGGGCGGTCGGGGTCGTAGCGCTCGTCGAAGAACGCGCGGACGGTGTCGACGTCCTTCACGTTGGAGAGGCGCTCGATGTCGACGGACGAGTCCCCAAACTGGGCGGCGGCGGCCATGACGACCGTGTTGGCCGTCTCACCGCGCGCGTCTGACAGCACGTAGATAAGCGGGACGACCTGTCCGAAGATGTCGTCATCCAGATCGAGCCTTGGCATCGCGTCTCCTCCCGTAGCTCGGCCGTGTCCCGGTCGAATCAAGCCTACCCTACTTCTTGCGAGAGAGCGCGCCGATGTCGGCAACGCCCACGAAGACTTCAACGAAGCGGTTGAGCAGGCGCAGGCGGTTCTCCCTTACCGCAGTATCCTCGTCCATGACAAGCACGTCGTCGAAGAATCGGTCGATGGGCGCTCTGAGTTCGGCAAGTGCGGCGAGGGCGCCGGCGTAGTCGTCTCTCGCGAGCGTGTCGCCGACCGCAACGGACCCCTGCTCGCAGGCCGAAAGAAGGCTTCTCTCGGCATCGCCGAGAAGCGCGTCGTCGACGTCGGAGCCGAGCGAGGGGTCGCTCAGGTGAGCGGCGCGCGCGTAGGCCGTGGCCAGGTCGTCGAAGAGCTCGGGGCTCTGCGAGCGTGCGTCCTCGAGGGCGTGGGCGCGCGCCATGAACTCCACGGGGTTGATGACGCCAACCGCGGAGACGGCCTCGATCGTGTCGGGGCGCAGGCCCTCGTCGCGGGCGATGGCGACGAGGCGTCCCTGGAAGAACCTCACGACCGCGGTGGCGACCCCCTCGAGGTCGAACTCGAGGCCCTGGGCCCGGTAGGCGCCGAGCGCGAGCCCGATCAGCTGGCGCAGGTCGCAGCCGGGCAGCGTGCGGAGCATGGCGATGATGCCGATGGCAGCACGCCGGACCGCGTAGGGGTCGGAGGAGCCGGTGGGCGGCTCGTCGATGGCGAAGATGCCGCAGACGGTGTCGAGCTTGTCGGCTATCGCGACGCAGCAGCCGCAGGTACCGGAGGGGAGCTCGTCGCCGGCGAAGCGCGGGCGATAGTGCTCGCGGATCGCGGCGCACACCTCCTCGTCCTCGCCCGCCGCGGCCGCGTAGTAGCCGCCCATGACGCCCTGCTGGTTGGTGAACTCGACGACGGCCTGCGAGACGAGGTCCGCCTTGGCGAGGTGCGCGGCGCGCGCGGCGGCGGCGACGCCGTCCTCGCCCTCCCCGGCCTGCCTGGCGACAGCGGCGGCGAGGCTCTCCATGCGCTCGACCTTCTGGAGCATCGTGCCCAGGCGCTCCTGGAAGGTGACCGAGCCGAGGCGCTCGACGAACTCCTCCATGGGGCGCTTGAGGTCCTCGTCGTAGAAGAACTTGGCGTCGTCGAGTCGGGCGCGCACCACGCGCTCGTTGCCCGCGACCACGGTCTGGGACACGCGGGGGTCGGCGTTGGAGACGACGACGAACTCGCGCGTGAGGTTGCCCTCGGCGTCGTAGACCGGGAAGTAGCGCTGGTTGGAGAGCATCGACTCGCAGATGATCTCGTGCGGCACCTCGAGGAAGGACTCGTCGAACGTGCCCACGAGGACCGTCGGCCACTCGCAGAGGTTGACGACCTCGTCGAAGATGCGCTTGGGCGTGTCCACGCGCGCGCCGCCGCGCTCCTCCTCGATCTTCGCGATGCCGGCGCGGATGGCCTCGGCACGACGCTCGGCGGAGAGCACGAAGGCGCGCTCGAGGGTGCCCTCGTAGTCGGCCGGGGACGCGACGACGTGCTCGCCCGGGGCGAGCACGCGGTGTCCGCGCGTGGTGTTGCCGGAGGTGACGTCGGCATAGGTCACGGGAACGACGTCCGTGCCGAGGAGGGCGCAAATCCAGCGGATGGGGCGCACGAACGTGGCGTGCTCGGACCCCCAGCGCTGGCTGCGGTAGTTGGGCCACTGGAGCCCGCCGATCACCTCGGCGGAGAGGGCCGAGAGGATCGGGGCGGCCGGCTCGGAGGGGACGCTGCGCTCGGCGAAGACGTACTCGCTGCCGTCGGCGTCCACGCGGCGGACGAGGTCGGCCGCGTCGGCGCCGCACTTGCGGGCGAAGCCGAGGGCCGCCTTGGTCGGCGCGCCGGACTCGTCGAACGCGATGGCCGCCTTGGGGCCGCGCCTCACCTCGTGGATCTCGTCGGTCGCGACGGCGACGTCAGAGACCAGGACGGCGAGGCGGCGCGGGGTCGAGAGGACGCGGACCTCGCCGTGGGCGAGGCCGGCGGCGTCGAGGCCCTTGGACACGAGGCCGCCGAGCTGCTGGGCGGCGTTCATGAGCGGCGCGGAGGGCATCTCCTCGGTGCCGATCTCGAGCAGGAAGTCACGGGTCTCTGCCATCTAGGCCACCTCCCCCTTCTTGGCGGCGTCGTCGGTCTTGCCGGCCACCTCCGCGAGATAGCACTCGCAGCAGAGCTTGGCGATCGTGCGGACGCGCAGGATGTAGTTGGCACGCTCGGTCGCCGAGATGGCGCCGCGCGCGTCGAGCAGGTTGAATGCGTGCGAGCACTTCATGACGCAGTCGTAGGCGGGAAGCGGCAGCTTCCGGTCGAGGCAGGAGTGACACTCCGCCTCGTAGTCGTCGAACTTCTGGCGCATCATCTCGACGTTGGCCACCTCGAAGTTGTAGGTGGAGAACTCGCGCTCGTTCTCGTGGAAGACGTCGCCGTAGGTCATGGGTGTGCCGTCAGGCAGGTAGGACCAGATGACGTCGTAGACAGAGTCGACCCCCTGCGCGTACATGGCGATGCGCTCCAGGCCGTAGGTGATCTCCACCGGCACCGGGTCGCACTCGATGCCGCCGACCTGCTGGAAGTAGGTGTACTGGGTGACCTCCATGCCGTCCATCCAGACCTCCCAGCCGAGGCCCCAGGCGCCCAGCGTCGGGCTCTCCCAGTCGTCCTCGACGAAGCGGACGTCGTGCTCGGCGGGATCGAGACCGATGGCGGCGAGCGAGCCCAGGTAGAGCTCCTGGGAGTCCACCGGGCAGGGCTTGAGGATCACCTGGAACTGGTAGTAGTGCTGCATGCGGTTGGGATTCTCGCCGTAGCGCCCGTCGGCCGGACGGCGGCACGGTTGCGGGTAGCAGGTGCGCCAGGGCGCGGGACCGAGCGAGCGCAGCGTGGTGGCGGTGTGGAACGTGCCCGCGCCGACCTCGGAGTCGTAGGGTTGCATGACCGTGCAGCCCTGGGCGGCCCAGTAGCGCTCGAGCTCGAGGATCATGTCCTGGAACGTCAGTGTCGTCTTGCCCATCATCGTCCTTCTCTCGACCCCGCGCGCGCCTAGAGCAGGCCCACGTCGGAGAGTGGCCAGTAGATCAGAATCGCCCTCGATGTTACGTCATCGACGCTCACGGGGCCAAAGAAACGCGAGTCCTTCGAGTTCGTCCTGTTGTCGCCCATGACCCAGACAGTGCCCTCGGGGACCGTGTAGGGATAGGAGATGCCGACGGAGCCCGCGATGTCGCTCAGCGACTCGGTGCGCGCGCCGTCGACATAGGGCTCGTCGAGAACGACGCCGTCAACGACGACCTCGCCGTCGACCAGGTCGATCGTCTGACCGCCGACCGCGATGACGCGCTTGACGAGCGTGTCGCCCACCGTCACGGGGCTGTCGAAGGTTATAACATCGCCCGGCTCGGGGTCCCGGAACGCCAGGGAGACCTTCTCCCCCAGGATGAGGTCGCCCTCCTGGATTGTCTCGAGCATCGAGCCCGACGGCACGTAGTAGGCACCCACCACGAAGACGCGAAGCATGACGGAGAGGACGACGCAGAGCACGAGCGTCCCCAGGAACCACGACCCCCATCCGCGCGGGGATTCGTCCTCAGTCGAGAGGTGGCGTGGCATCTGCGGCACCTCCCCCGGGTCCGTCGGACGCGCTCGCGAGGGCGACGTCCCCCGCGACCCGACGCTCCTCCTCGTCGAGCTCGACACCCTGGAGCAGGTCGGGTCTCCAGCGCGCCGTCCGCTCGACCGAGCTCAGGCGCCTCCAGCGGTCGACGCGCGCGTGGTCTCCGGAGAGCAGGACCTCGGGAACGGACATCCCGCGATAGGTCGACGGGCGCGTGTACTGGGCATACTCCAGAAGCCCGGACTCCCGCGAGAAGGACTCGTCCACGGGGCTCGCCTCGTCGCCGAGGGCGCCCGGCAGAAGCCGGACGACGGAGTCGATCACCACGAGCGCGGCGAGCTCCCCTCCGGTGAGCACGTAGTCGCCGAGGGACAGGACCTCGTCGGCGAGCGAGTAGACGCGCTCGTCCATGCCCTCGTAGCGGCCGCAGACGAGCAGCACGCGCTCCTCCCCCGCGAGCCGCTCGGCGACGCGCTGGTCGAAGCGGGCGCCGCAGGGCGAGAAGAACACGACGTGGGGGCGGGGGCCCTCCGAGGAGAGCTCCTCGACGGCCTCGAAGATCGGCGCGGGCTTCATGAGCATGCCCTGGCCGCCCCCGAACGGGGCGTCGTCGACGGTCCGATGCCGGTCGTGCGTCCAGTCGCGCAGGTCATGGGCCTTGAACTCGAAGATCCCGGCACGACGGGCGCGACCCATGATGGAGGCGTCCAGATAGGGGTCGAAGACGTCGGGGATGACGGAGACCGTCTCGAAGATCATCTCAGGCCTCCTCCCAGACGAGACCGGCGGGAACGCTGACCTCGATGGCGCCCGTCTCCGGAACGCTTGACACGACCTGCTCGATTATGGGGAGCAGAAGCTCTCCGCGCTCTCCCCTGATGACCCAGACGTCGTTCGCGGGGCCGGTCATGACCTCGTCGATGATCCCCTCGTCGCCGGTCTCGGCATCTCGGACCGTGCGACCAACCAGGCGTCCCGCGTCGTGCAGGGAAAGGTCATCGGGCAGGTCGGCGACGCGGGCGAGCAGGAAGCGGCCCACGAGGGACTCCGCGGCGTCGAGGTCGCGGACGCCGTCGAGCGCCACGAGCGAGCCGTGACGCCCGTCCGCGGCGCACGTCGCGACCACGTGCCATCGACTGCCCCTCAGTGTGGGCGGCACGACGGCGACCTCGAGCCCTTCGCGCACAAGTGAGGGAAGGCCGTGAACGGGAACCGTCACGACCTCCCCTCTTCTCCCGTGCGTCTTCTCCACACGGGCTATGCACCTGAAGCGGTCTCGCATGGGCCCCTAGCCCACGACCTCGACCTCGACCGCGGTCCCCACGCGCTGCCCGAGGGCGCGCGCGAGCGTGCGGATGGCCTTGATCGTGCGGCCCTTGCGGCCAATCACCCTTCCGGCGTCCTCCTCGGAGCAGCTCACCTCGATGAGCGCCCCCTCGTCGCCGTCAGTGACGTCGAGGGAGACGGCGGCCTCGTCGTCGACGAGCCCGCAGACGATGTACTCGACGAGGTCGGCGACGCGGTCCGAGGGGAGCTCCCGCTCGAGCTCCTCGACAGCGGAACCCTCGATGGCTCCCATCAGGACACCTACTCGGCGTCCTGAGCAGCCTCGGCCTCGGCCTCAGCGGCAGCCTCGGCGGCGGCAGCGGCCTTGGCGGCAGCCTTCTTGGAGATCTTCGCCTTCTTCTCGACGACGGGCTGGCCGTTGCGGGCGATGTCGATGAGGTGGGCGACGGCGTTGGTGGGCTGGGCGCCC
>CAUGFC010000013.1 GCA_959598545.1 uncultured Olsenella sp.
CTTGCCCGTGCTGCGGTGGATCCACGGCAGGGCCTCGTTCAGGACGTCGACCTTGGAGGCCGCGGCGTCCCGCTCCTGTCGGTCGCGCTGCTTCATGTCTGCTCCTTAGGTACGCTGGCGAGAAGAACGTAGGGTCGTCCCGGCCCTGCCGGCTACGTCCGGTAGTCGCCGTTGATCGTGACGTAGTCGTGGGTGAGGTCGCAGGTCCAGACGCGCGTGGAGGCCTCGCCCATCCCCAGGTTGACGGTGATGGTGACCTCCGGCTCCTCGAAGCGTCGGAGCATGTCGTCCTCGTCCATGGGCACGGTGAGGCCGGCGCGGCACACGGGAACGCCGAGGAAGTCGATGTCCACGCGGGCCTGGTCGAAGGGCACGCCGCACTTGCCGGCGGCCGCCGCCACGCGGCCCCAGTTGGCGTCGTGGCCGAAGATAGCGGTCTTGACCAGGGGCGAGTTGGCGATCGCGCGGGCGACGGCGTCGGCGTCGGCGGCGCTCGCGGCGCCCGCGACGGTCACGGTGACGAGCTTCGTGGAGCCCTCCCCGTCCGCGGCGATCTTGCGCGCCAGGTCGACGCACGCGACGCGGACCGCCGCCGCCACGGCGGGGTATGCCGGGTGCGAGCAGTCGATCTTCTCGCCCCCGGCGGCACCGGTGGCGAGCAGGAACGCCGAGTCGTTGGTGGAGGTGTCGGAGTCCACCGTCACCTTGTTGAACGAGACGCCCACGGCGGAGCGCAGGGCCTCGCGGGCTGCGTCGGCCGTGAGCGGGGCGTCCGTGGCCAGGACGGCGAGCATCGTCGCCATGTTGGGCTGGATCATGCCCGAGCCCTTGACGAAGCCGCCCACGTGCACGGTCACGGCGCCGCCGCCGACCTGCGGGATCTCGCCGGCGAGCGAGACCTCCTTCGGCACGGTGTCCGTGGTCATGACGGCACAGGCCGCGTCGTGCGCGCCCGCGGAGGTCGGCGCGAGGGCGGCGACGCACGCGGGCACGCCGCCGTCGTAGGGGGCGAGCGGCAGCGGCACGCCGATCACGCCCGTCGAGGCGACGAGCACGTCGTCCTCGGCGCAGCCGAGCTCGGCGGCCACGCGCGCGCAGGCCTCGTGCGCGGCGGCGAGGCCCGGCTCGCCCGTTGCGGCGTTGGCGTTGCCGGAGTTCAGGACGATCGCCCGGGCGCGCCCGTCGGCGACGTGGGCGCGGCTCACGGTGACGGGCGCCGCGCAGAAGCGGTTGGTCGTGAACGTGGCCGCGGCGACGCACGCCTCGTCGGCGGCCACTAGGGCGAGGTCCAGACGGTTGGGGTTCTTGCGGAAGCCGGCCGAGACGCCGGAGGCGCGCACCCCGGCGGCGGCACAGACGCCGCCCTCGCAGGGGGCGAAGCCGCAGGCCTCGGGCGCATCGGGACCACACGGGACCGCGAGCGGTTCAAAGCTGTTCATAGGGTTCTTCTCCGTTGTCCGCGCCCGCGCGTGGGCGGGCGCCTTGGCCTAGACGAGGGGCGCCGGGGCGAGAAGCCCCGTGGTCTCGGGAAGGCCGAGCACGACGTTGGCGCACTGGACGGCCTGGGCGGCCGCGCCCTTCCCGAGGTTGTCGATCGCGCAGGACGCGACGATCGTGCGTCGTCGTCGGTCGTCCAGGGCCACGCCGACCTGGGCGCGCGCGGTGCCGAAGACGGAGGAGGTGGCCGGCATGGAGCCGGCGGGAAGCGCCGTGACCAGCGGCTCGTTGGCGTAGGCGCGCTCGTAGGCCGCCTGGACGTCCTCGGCGCTCACGCCGGGGGCCGCCTCGAGGTAGACCGTGGAGAGCAGGCCGCGCGTGAGCGGGGCCAGGTGCGGCGTGAAGACGACGGACATCTCGCGGCCCGCCACCTCGGAGAGCGTCTGCTCGATCTCCGGCGTATGGCGGTGCTTGGCCACGCCGTAGGCCTCGACGGACTCGTTGGCGTGGCAGAAGTGGGTGCGCGCGTTGCAGCCGCGGCCGGCGCCGGAGACGCCGGAGATGGCGTCGGCGATGACGAGGTCGCCGGTCGCGAGACCCGACGCGAGGGCGGGCGCGGCGGCGAGCGCGGTCGCCGTGGGATAGCAGCCCGGGACGGCCACGAGCACGGTCTCGCCGGCGGCGCGGCGCGCGGCGAGCTCGGCGACGCCGGTGCGGAAGAGCTCCGGCAGGCCGTAGACCGTCTGGGAGAGCAGCTCGGGGCTCGTGTGCGGCGTGGCGTACCAGGCCTCGTAGACCGCGGGGTCATGGAGGCGGTAGTCCGCGGAGAGGTCGATCACGTGGACGCCGCGGGCGAGCAGCTCGGGGGTGAGCGCCAGGCTCGCGGTGTGCGGTACGGCGAGAAACGCCACGTCGGCCGCGGCGGCGATGGCGTCGGGCTCGGGCAGCGAGAGCACGATCTCGCAGGTGCCCGCGAGCGAGGGGTACACGGCGTCCAGGCGCGTGCCGGCCTCCTTGCGGTCCGTTGCCATGGTCAGCTCGAGCGCGGGGTGCGCCAGCACGAGGCGACACACCTCGATCCCGGCGTATCCCGTGGCCCCCACCACACATGCCCGTACGCGCTCCATTGAAAGCCCCCTCGAGGAAGAATCGACTCCGCACAACATGGCACGCGTCCCGACGCCCGTCAAGGCGGCGTCACCTGCTTGTCACATGCGATGCGCGGGCGGACGTCCTTCTCGCCGTGCGCCCTTCTCGCCGGCCCCTTACGGCCCGCGCGCAAGTTGTGCACGAGTTAGCGCGCCAATCAGCCTCTCCTGTCACGCGCCAACTGGGAAAACGTGGCACCAAGACAGCCCTTTGGACCCCTAACTCGTGCACAATCGCAAACGCGCGCGTCGGACGAGAAGAACCGCGCGCCCGTGGCCGCTAGCGCAGGACGACGCCCGTGCGCACGCGCTCGACGGCCTCGTCGCCGAGGAAGTGGCGCACGATCTCCAGGCCGAAGAGCATGGCCGTGCCCGCACCCTGGCTCGTGATCAGGTTGCCGTCCACGACGACCGGCTCGTCGGCGAGGAGCTCGGCGCCGTGCTCGGCGAGCACGTGCTGGAACCCGGGGTTGGAGGTGGCCCGACGCCCCTCGAGCAGGCCCAGCTCGGCGAGGATCGACGGGGCCGCGCAGATCGCGGCGAGGGGGCGGCCGGCGGCGGAGAACTCGGCCAGCGCGGCGCAGAGCGGCTCGCAGGCGCGCAGGTTGGGCGTGCCGGGGATGCCGCCGGGCAGCACGAGCATGTCGTAGTCGTCGAACGAGAAGCCCGGCTCGGCGACAGAGCGGTCGCACACGATCGTCACCTCATGCGAGGACGTGACCGTCCGCTCGGGGGTGATGGCCACGGTGTCGCACGGGACGCCCGCGCGAAAGAGCAGGTCCACCACCGTGAGGCCCTCGATCTCCTCCAGGCCCGGCGCCACGAACACGGCGACGCGCGCGTCACTCGCCTGCTTGAACATGATGCCTCCCTATGACGAGGGCCCCGTCGGCACGCCGACGGGGCCCGAAGCTTCGAGCGTGGTCCGACCTACTCCTCGTCGATCCCCGCGTTGATGGCGTCGGCGATGACGGCCGCGTCGTCGGTGCCGTGGACGAGGTTCTTGAACTCGTCCTTCATGAGCAGGACGGCGGTCTTGGAGAGGAGCTTGATGTGGGTGGTGCCGGCCTCGCCGCCGGGGACGAGCAGCGCGATGGCGACGTCGACGGGCTTCTCGTCGAAGCTCGGCCACTCGAGGGCGCGCTCGTTCTTGACCACGATGACGGCGGCCTCCTTGATGTCGTCGGACTTGGCGTGCGGCACGGCGAAGCCGTCGGTCATGCCGGTCTCGCCCATGGCCTCGCGCGCCATGAAGGCGTCGTAGACGGCGTCGGCGTTGTCGGTGATGCCGAACTCGGCGGCCTTGTCGGAGACGAAGCGCAGCAGCGCCTCGCGGGACTCGAGGTTCTGGTTGACGAAGACGCTCTTCTCGCTGACGAACTGGCTCACGGGAATCTCCTTTGCATCGATAAGCTCACGGCATCGCACGGGGCGATTTTCTAGGCCCTATCATATCCCAGCCGAGACGAAAATGGGGCGACCGACCGCATCGGATGGAAAAGCTCCCGGCCCCTCCCGAGATGGGGCCGGGAGCACCTGCCTGCGTGGGGTGCGCGGGGTCGAGGGCGCGCGCCCCGGGGTGGGATGCGGCAGTCTAGCGGGCGTTCTTGAGGATCTGCTCGATGTCCTCGACGTGCAGCTCCATGAAGGCGCCGGCGTGGTCGCCGCCACGGGCCTCCACGGCCGAGACGGCCATCTCGTGGATCTGCTCGTCAGTGGGGTTCACGCCCGCCTCGGAGAGCGAGGTCGGCATGCCGATCGAGTGACACCACTGGTCCCAGGCCTCGATGCCGCGCAGCGCCGTGGCGCGCACGTCGTCGAAGTCGTTGACCACGCCGAAGACGTTGACGCCGAACTGGGCGAAGCGCTCCGGGCGCACGTCCAGGACGTACTTGGCCCACGTGGACCAGATGGCGGTGAGGCTCACGCCGTGGGCCATGTCGAACATGGCACCGAGCTCCTGGCCGATGGCATGGGACGCGAAGTCGCCCACCAGGCCGGTGCCGGTGAGGCCGCAGTGCGAGAGCGAGCCGGCCCACATGAGGTTGGCGCGCGCCTCGTAGCTCGTGGGGTCGGCCAGGGCGGCCGGAACGGCGGCGCGCACGGTGCGCATGAGGCCCTCGGACATGGCGTCGATGAGCTGCGTGCCCTTCTCGCGGGTGAAGTAGCGCTCCATCGTGTGCATCATGATGTCGGCGCCCGGGGCAGCCGTCTGGAAGGCGGGCAGCGAGTAGGTGAGCTCGGGGTTCATGATCGCGAAGAGCGGGCGCGCACACTCGTGGTTGTAGGAGCGCTTGAGGACCTTCTCGCCCATCGTGTCGATGTCGATGACGGTGGAGTTGGAGGTCTCGGAGCCGGTGCCGGCGAGCGTGGAGACGGCGCCGAGCTTGGCGATCTTGTCGGTGGTCACCTTGTGGAGGAAGAGGTCCTCGAGCTCGAAGTCGTTGGCCAGGCCGTAGGCGATGGCCTTGGAGGAGTCGATGGCCGAGCCGCCGCCGATGGCGAGGACGAAGTCGACGCCCTCGCGACGGCAGAGCTCGACGCCCTCCTTCACGAGCGACAGGCGCGGGTTGGGGACGACGCCGTCGAACTCGACGTAGCCCACGCCGGCCTCGTCCATGCTCTTCTCGATGCGGTCGAGCAGGCCGGTGTCGCGGACGTAGTCGCCGCCCCAGTGGATGAGTGCCTTGGTGCCGCCGCACTCCTTGATCAGACGACCGGTCTCGCACTCGGTGTCCTTGCCGAAGACGACCTTAGTCGGGACGAGATACTCAAAGTTGACCATAATGACTCCTAATCGTTTCTGCCGGGAGGCGGCGGGTCGCGGGGCGCCGTGCTCAAACAGCTTCGGCGCAAAGGGCGCGCCTGCAGAACTGCGCGCGGCTGCCCCGCGACCCGCTCCCGTTGAACCGTTACTCGAACCTGGGGCCTACTCCGCGGTGAAGTACATCGAGATGCCCTGGCCTCCGCCGATGCACATGGAGACCATGGCGTCGCGCTTCTCGGGGTGACGGCGGGCGAGCTCGTAGGCGCACTTGATCGCGAGGATCGTGCCGGTGGCCCCGATGGGGTGGCCGAGCGAGATGCCGCCGCCGTAGATGTTGACCTTCTCCTGGTCGAGGCCGAGGTCGCGGGCCACGGCGTAGGCCTGGGACGCGAAGGCCTCGTTGATCTCGAAGAAGTCGATGGCGGTGAGGTCGAGCTCGAGCTTCTCGGCCAGCTTCTTGGACGAGAAGTACGGCGAGTAGCCCATGAGCGACGCGTCGTAGCCGGCGATGGCGAAGCCGCGGATGGCGACCATCGGGGTGCAGCCGAGCTCCTCGGCCTTGGCGCGGGTCATGATGACCACGGCGGCCGCGGCGTCGTTCAGGGAGGAGGAGTTGCCGGCCGTGACGCTGCCGGTCCCGTCGGTGACGAAGCACGGGCGGAGCTTGGCGAGGCTCTCGGCGGTCACGCCCTCGCGCGGGCCCTCGTCGGTGTCGAAGACGGTGACGGCGCCCTTGCGGCCCTTGACCTCGACGGGGACGATCTCCTCGGCGAAGACGCCGTCGGCGACGGCCTTGCAGGCGCGCTGCTGGCTGCGGGCGGCGAAGGCGTCCTGCTCCTCGCGGCTCACGTTGAACTTCTTGGCGACGTTCTCGGCGGTGACGCCGTTGTGGGACATGTCGAGCGGCCAGGTGAGGATGTCGATCACGCCGTCCTCGAACTGCTTGTGGCCCATGCGGGCGCCCCAGCGGGCGTCGGTCACGTAGTACGGGAGCTGCGAGAGGCTCTCGGAGCCGCCGGCCACCACGACCTCGGCCTGACCGGTCTGGATCTCCATGATGCCGTCGGCGATGGACTGGAGGCCCGAGCCGCACTGGCGGTTCACGGAGTAGGCGCAGGTCTCGTTGGGGAGGCCGGCCTTGAGGCTGATGGCACGGGCGACGAAGCCGTTGGGGCCCCAGGAGCCCACCTGGCCGATGATGCACTCGTCCACGGCCGCCGGGTCGATCCCGGCGCGCTTCACGGCCTCGCCCACGACGAGGGCGCCCATGTCGATGGCGGAGACGGTCTTGAGGCTGCCGCCGAACTTGGCGATCGGCGTGCGGGCGCCGGAGACGATGACGATGTCGTCGGGGCGCTTGTCAAAGGTGCGGTTGCTCATGTTCTTCCTTCCTGGGGGTTGCGGTTCGGGGTCCTTCTCGCCGGGCGCTACTCGTAGTCGTAGAAGCCGTGGCCGGACTTGCGGCCCAGCTTGCCGGCGTCGAGCAGCTCCTTGAAGATCGGGGCGGGACGATAGAGGTCGTCGTGGTCGTAGCCCTCGTAGAGGTTCATGAGGGAGGCGTAGACCACGTCGATGCCCGAGAAGTCCATGAGCTCGCAGGGGCCCATCGGGTGGTTGCAGGCCAGCTTCATGGCCGTGTCCACATCCGCCGGGGAGACGCCCTCGGAGACGAGCCAGGCGCCCATGTTCTCGTAGGGGTTGATGATGCGGTTGACGATGAAGCCGGGGGTGTTGGGGGCGGACACGGCGGTCTTGCCGATGGCCTCGGCCAGCTCGCGGGTGGCCTCGTAGGCCTCGTCGGAGGTCTTCTCGCCGCGGATGATCTCGACGAGCTTCATGACGGGCGCGGGATAGAAGAAGTGCATGCCCAGGACGGACTCGGGGCGGCTCGTGGCGGCGGCGATCTCGTCGATGTCGATGCCGGAGGTGTTGGTGAGAAGGACGGCACCCTCGTCGGCGTTGGCGTCGATTTGCTTGAAGGTGGCCTGCTTGAGGTCGAGGCGCTCGGGGACGGCCTCGATCACGAACTTGACGCCGGCGAGCTGGGCGTAGTCAGTCGAGTAGGAGAGGCGACCGAGCACGGCGTCGCACTCCTCCTGGGTCATCTTGCCCTTGGCGACCTTCTTCTGCATGAGGCCGGCGACGAGCGCCTGGGCCTTGTCGAGCGGCTCCTGGGCGATGTCGAGGTTGACGACGGTGAGCCCCGCCTGCGCGCACGCCTGGGCGATGCCACCTCCCATGAGGCCGGAACCGATGACCGCTACCTTGACGTTCTCCATTGCTTGCTCCCTTTCTCTTCTTGACCAGTTGCTTCTGGGGTGTGCCTTACGCGCCGAACGACTCGGCGAAGCCGCACGGGCCGTCCGTGCGGAAGAGCGCGGCGTCCATCTCGCGCAGGTCGGGCGAGACGATGGGCGAGAAGTCCATCATGTCGAGCACCTGCGTCTGGAGGTCGACGCCCGGGGCGATCTCGGTGAGCATGACGCCCTCGGGAACGAGCTCGAAGACCGCGCGCTCCGTGACCACCACGACGCGCTGGCCCTTCCTGCGCGCCGCGGGGCCGTTGAAGGAGAGCTGGCCCACATGGGAGACCATCTTCTTGATGGCGCCCTCCTGGAGGATGGTGAGCTTGCCGTCCGAGAAGTCGTAGCGCGCGCCCTTGGCGGTGAAGGTTCCGAGGAAGACGACCGTCTTGGCGTTCTGCGTGATGTCGACGAAGCCGCCGGCGCCGGCGCAGCGCGGGCCCATCTTGGTGGAGTTGACGTTGCCCTCGCCGTCGAGCTCGCCCATGCCCATGTAGGTCACGTCGACGCCCGCGCCGTCGTAGTAGTCGAACTGCTCGGGGTGGCTCACCATGGCGAGCAGGTTCTGGCCGATGCCGAAGTCGATGCCGCCGAGCTGGACGCCGCCGTAGATGCCGCTCTCCACGGTGATCATCACCTGGTCGGAGAGGCCCTCCTCGGCCACGACGCGGCCCACCATGTCGTTGGGGATGCCGGTGCCGAGGTTGACCACGCAGCCCGGGTAGAGCTCCTTGCAGCCGCGGCGGGCAATGAACTTGCGCTCGTTGAAGGGCGCGGGCTCCACCGCGGAGGCGGGCACGCGGAGCTTGCCCACGTAGGACGGGTCGAAGTAGATGGAGGACGTCATGCGGTGGTCCTCCTCCGGGTTGGGGCAGACCACGACCTTGTCGATGAACACGCCGGGGACGGTCACGTCCTTGGGGTTGATCGTGCCGACCTGGGCGACCTCGCGCACCTGGGCGATGACCTGGCCCCCGTAGCGCTTGGTGGCGAGCACCGCGTTGAAGACCTCGAGCTTCATGGCCTCGTCGGTGGTGGTGAGGTTGCCCATCTCGTCGCAGGTGGTGCCGCGGATCAGGCACACGTCGATGGGGACCTCGTGGTAGAACATGTACTCCTCGCCGTGGAGCTCGATGACCTCAGAGATGTCGGGGAGCCCCTTGGTGCGCTCGTTCATCTTGCCGCCCTCGACGCGCGGGTCGATGAAGGTGCCCAGGCCGACCTTGCTCATCTTGCCCGGCAGGCCGCACGCCATGGAGCGGTAGAGCTGGGCGATCTGGCCCTGGGGCAGGCAGTAGGCCTCGACCTGGTTGTTGGCGATCATGTCCATCCAGCGCGGCTGGAGGCCCCAGTGGCTGCCGATGATGCGCGTCACGAGGCCCTCGTGGGCGAGGTGCTGGATGCCGCGGGCGCGGTCGGACTGGCCGCACGAGTGCAGCAGCGTGAGGCCGCAGGGGTGGCCGGTCTCGAGGAAGCGCTGCTCGATGGCCTTGAGGTTGGACTCGGAGGCCGAGACGAGCGTCATGCCGATCGTGCAGATCGTCGCCCCGTCCGGGATGGAGGCTGCCACCTCCTCCGGGGTGACGAAGGTTGCAGCGAGCGCGTTTGCTGCCATGAGCTACCTCTCCTCTGTCGTTGGGGTCTTGAGCGAGTCGAGCACGAGGGCGCGGACCGCGCGGCGGTCGGGCTTGTCCCCGCGCGTGGTGGGGATCGCGTCCACGAAGACCACGTGGACGGGGATCTTGAAGTGGGCGATGCGGCCACGGAGCGCGTCGGTGAGCTCCCGCTCGGTGGGCGCGGTCCCGGGGGCGGGCACCACGGCGGCCACGGGGACCTCGCCGTAGAGATCGTCGGGGATGCCGGCGGCGCAGCAGGCCGAGACGAACGGCAGCTCGCAGATGACCTCCTCGAGCGCGGAGCACCAGACCTTCTCGCCGCCGCGGTTGATCATGTCCTTCTTGCGGTCGACGACCCAGACCATGCCCTCGGCGTTGGCGCGGGCCATGTCGCCGGTGGCGAGCCAGCCCTCAGCGTCCGGGCCGGGCGCGGCGTCCCCGTAGTAGCCCTCGGTGACGCAGGCGCCGCGGAGCATGAGCTCGCCCGTCTCGCCGAGCGCAACCTCGGCGCCGGACTCGTCCACGATCTTGGCGTCGACGCCCGGCACGGGCTTGCCCGTGGCGCCGGCGTAGACGGAGGTGGGCGAGTCGAGCGGGAAGAGCAGGGCCGGCGAGGCGGTCTCGGTCATGCCGTAGACCACCTGGAAGGTAGCCGTGGGCATCCACTCGTGGAAGGCCCGCATGGCCGGAAGCGGCTCGTAGCTCGAGCCCGAGAGCATCGCGCGGACGCTCGGCAGCTCGCGGAACTCGTCGCGCAGGGGCAGGAGCTCGGCGAAGGAGGTCGGCGAGCCGTGCAGGTAGGTGATCTCGTCGTCGCGCACGCAGGAGAGCACGCGGCGGGCGTCGAAGAGGCGGTGCAGGTAGGTCGTGGCGCCCACGTAGACGAACTGGACGAGAAGCGCGATGAGCCCGGTCACGTGATAGATGGGAATCGGTATGAGGCAGCGGTCCTCGGGCGTGGTCCCCATGAGGCGCGCGTAGACCATCGCGGCGTGGCAGACGTTGTAGTTGCGCAGCACGACGCCCTTGGCCGCCGAGGTGGTGCCGCTCGTGAACATCATGATCACGGGGTCCTCGGGCCCGCCCGCGGCATCGACGCCCTCGCCCGAGAGGCCGGCGAAGCCGTAGCCGTCCGCGACGCCGCGCGACCACACCACGGGGACGCCCAGACCCTCGAACGAGGGGGCCCAGGACTCGAACTCCTCGCCCGCCACGAGCGCGGACAGGTCGGCGGCGCGCACGAGCGAGAGCACCTCGGGCTCGCGGTACTTGGTTGGGATGGGGACGCACACGGCGCCGAGCTTGGAGATCGCGTAGAGCGTGACGGCGAACTCGAGGTCGGCGTGCATGAGCAGGCCCACGTTGTCCCCGCGGGAGACGCCCGTGGAGGCGAGGTGGGCGGCGAGCTCGTCGACGCGGGCGAGAAGCCCCAAGAAGCTCGTGGCGCGGTGCCAGTCGTCCACGATCGCCGTGGCGTCGGGGGTGCGACGGGCCGTGTCGAGCAGCATGTGGTAGAGGCTGGCGGGAAGGTCGTCATAGGTGACGACGGCACGGCCGCCGAAGGACCGCGGGGACATCCCCCGCTGCAGCGCGCGGTTCCAGCACGCGGAGCCCGAGATCACGAGCGCTCCCCTCCCAACCGGCTTCCGATCGACAGCAGCGAGAAGGTCCTTCTCGCCGCCAGGACGAAGTTCTCCTCGGCGTGCGCGAGCACGTCGGAAAGGGATGCCGCGTCGATGACCGTGGGGACGAGCGCGTCGACGCCGCAGCCGAGAAGCTCGGTGGCATCCGCGTCCATGCCGCCGACGATCGCGACGCAGGGAACGCCCGCAGCCCGGCAGCGCGCGGCGACGCCGCTGATCACCTTGCCGTGGGCGGACTGCGCGTCGGCATGGCCCTCCCCCGTCACGCACAGCGTGGCACCCTCGAGGGCGGCGTCGAGCCCGACGAGGTCGAGCACCCACTCGACGCCGGGGACGACCTCGGCGGAGAGGAACAGGCGGGCGGCGGCGCCGAGACCGCCGGCGGCGCCCATGCCGCCCTCGTGGGCGACGAGCGTGCCGAAAGTCCGCTCGAGCACGGTCGCGTAGGAGCGCATACCCGCCTCGAGACGCTCAAGCGCGTCGGGGGCAGCGCCCTTCTGCGGGCCGAAGACATAAGTGGCGCCGCGTGGCCCCACCAGGGGGTTGTCGACGTCGCACATGACGTGGAAGCGGATGTCGCGAAGGCGCTGATCGAGCCCGGAGAGGTCGATCGAGGCCACGCGCTCGAGGTCGGCGCCGCAGCCGCGGAAGCGCGCGCCCAGGGCGCGGGCGAAGCCCATGCCACCGTCGTTGGTGGCGGAGCCGCCTATGGCGAGCGAGACGTCGGTGGCTCCGTGGTCGAGGGCGTCGAGGACGAGCTGTCCCGTGCCGTAGGTGCTCGCACGCAGCGGGTCGAGCTCCTCTAGAGCCACGAGGGTTATCCCGGAGGCGGCCGCCATCTCGATGACGGCGCGGTTGCCGGGCAGAAGGCCGTACGTGGCCCGGACGGGATCGCCGAGCGGGCCCTCGACCTCGGCCGAGACGAGGCTGCCGTCGGTTGCCGCCACGACCGCCTCGACCGTGCCCTCGCCGCCGTCGGCCACGCCGAGGCCGAGACACTCGACGTCGCCGAACGCGGCGCGGGCCTCAGCCTCGAGCAGCTCCGCAGCAGTTGCCGACGAAATCGTTCCCTTGAACGAGTCGCATGCGAAGACGAAGCGCGTCATGGCGGCTAGTCCGTCTCCTCCATCTTGCCCTCTCCGAACTGGTAGCGGCCCGAGGAGCCGAAGAGGCGCATATAGCGGGCGAGCCACTCGGTGGCCTTCTCCTCGGCGGCGACGGAGAGCAGGAGATAGTCCGGACGCTCGTTCTCGGCCATGTACTCGCGCAGGGCGGCGACGTAGGCGGCCGAGTAGTCGGTCCAGAGGTTGATCTTGTTGATGCCGCCCTCGACGGCGCGACGGAAGTTGTCGTCGCCGGCGCCGGAGCCTCCGTGAAGCACGAGCGGGTAGTCCTCGCCGAGGGCCTCCTTGATCTCGGCCAGGCGGCCGAAGTCGAGCTGGGGGACGTAGTCGGCGGGGTACTTGCCGTGGGCGGTGCCGATGGCCACCGCGAGCGCGTCGCAGCCGGTGCGCTCGACGAACTCGACGGCCATGTCGACCTTGGTATACATGTCATCGGAGCGACCGTCGCCGTCGGCCGCCTGGCCGACATGGCCGAGCTCGGCCTCGACGGACGCACCGTTGGCGTGCGCGAACGCCACGACCTGCTGGACGCGGCGGATGTTTTCCTCGAAGGGCAGGCTGGAGGCGTCGCACATGACGCTCGAGAAACCAGCCTTGATGCAGCGGCAGATGTCCTCGAACTCAGCGCCGTGGTCGAGGTTCAGGGCCACGGGGACGTTCAGGGGCTCCGCCAGGGCCTCCACCATGGGGACGAAGGCCTCGGGGATCGCGTTCATGTGAATCTGACGCGGAGAGACGTCGATGATCAGCGCGGACTTCTCGGCCTCGGCCGCGGCGAGCGCGGCGCGGACCATGTTGAGGTCCGGGCAGTTGGGGGCGGGAACGGCATAGTGGTTGACGCTGGCGTGCTGAAGCATTTCTCTCATGGAGACGTACATGGTGGGTCCTCCTCTATGCCCATTTCCCATGTGGGCCGTCTGGCCCGGACTTTAGAAAAGGGCGGGGGAGGTTGCTCCCTCCCCCGCCGCATGGCAGGTGGTAGTACTAGCCGAGCAGCTTGTCGAGGACGCCGTTGTTGCCCATCTCAGCATCCTGGTCAACCGGCTTGCGGAGCAGAAAGTAGAGGATGCCGGTGACGATGGCGCCGGCGAACCAGAACAGGACGAACTGGAGCGGGTTGCTCATCATGCCGATAACGAACACGCCGCCGTGAACGGCCACGGACTCGAGGGCGAAGTAGCCGCAGAGGCCGCCGGAGATCGCGCCGCCGATCATGCAGGGAACGAGGCAGCGCCAGGTGTCCTGCACGAGGAACGGAATGACGTACTCCTGGATGTAGCAGCAGGCCAGGACGAGGCCGGAAATCGTGGTCGAGCGCTCCTTGTCGGTGAACTTCTTCTTGCCGGTGAAGCGGTCGATGATCTGGGCGATGCAGACGCCGAGCGGGTTCTGCATGCCGCCGCACATCTTGCAGGCAGCCGGGCCGAAGACGCCGTCGGCGTTGAGGCCGTTGGCGACGAGGGCGACGGCCTTGCCGATCGGGCCGCCCTGGTCGATGGACATGCCCGCGCCGATCGCGGCGCCGAAGACGAAGCCGCCGGCACCCTGGAGGTCAGTGAGGGAGTTGACGATGAGCGTGTTGAGCCAGCTCACCGGCACGCCCACGACGTACCACATGAGAAGGGCGGTGATGGCGGTTCCGAACACCGGGATCAGCAGGATCGGGAACACCGAGGAGACGTCCGTCGGGACCTTCTTCGAGAGCTCCTTGAGGTAGTTCACGACGTAGCCGGCGATGATGCCGCCGAGGACGGCGCCGAGGAAGCCGGCCTTGATCGTGTTGGAGATGACGCCCACAGCGAAGCCGGGAGCGAGGCCGGGCTTGTCGGCCATGGCCCACGCGATGTAGGCACCGATGACGGGAACGCACACGTCGAAGATGGCCGCGCCGATGGCGTAGATGACCATGGCGAGCGTGTACTGGGTGTAGTCACCCACGGCAGCCATGTCCGCGGCGATGTTGTAGCCGCCCATGGCCTTGGCGATGCCCTCGATGACACCGCCGCCGACGATAAACGGAATCATGTAGGAAATGCCAGTCAGGACGGCATCCCAGATAATGGCGCCCTGGCTCTTCTTCTTGGCACCCTTGCGCTGAATCTCTGCCATTAGCTAATTGCCTCCAATACTTCTTCCACGACCGAAGCAGCGGTCTCGACCGTCATGACCTCTTTCGTCTTGCAGCTGAGCGTCGGAATGGGATCAAAGCGCTCAGGGTTCTTGATCGCCACGTCCGCGGCGATGATCGCCGCGTCGGCGCGCGCGAGGTCCTCGTCGGTGATCACGTTCTCCATGCCCGTGGCGCCCTGGGTCTCGATCTTGGCCTCGCAGCCGGCGGCCTCGATTGCCTTGGTCAGGGACTCGGCGGCCATGAACGTGTGTGCGATGCCGATCATGCACGCGGTGACGCCGACGATGTACTTCTTCTCTGCCATTTACCCCCCTCTCGATCTTCTCCGCAGCCTGCCCTGATCGACCCTCCTGGCCCCACGATCGGGCTTCTACTTGTATTGGAGGTCTCTGTGCGTCAATCATATTTCCTCCACAGTATTCGGAGGGTGTAATGCGCTATTTGGGGCACTATTCACAGCTTCTGCATATTATGTTCGTTTATCTGTTCGCTTATTTACAGGATTCTTGTGAAGTCTTGACAGGTATAAGGAAGTGCGACACATTTCCTACATAATTACAGTAGTCGAGAAGCGCCGTGAAGCAGCGGCGCGGACGGGAGGGGCCGTGTCCAAGCAGACGTCCGACGAGGCGCTCGTCATACGAGCCAAGATCATGTTGCCCGCCATATACCTGTTCATGGGCGTGTGCCTGTTCGCGGCGGGCATGCTCGCGCTCACTCAGCCGCTCCCCCACGCCGACAACCCGATGTTCCTGCGCGTCACGCTCGGCGGACTCGGGGTCCCCTTCTCCATCTGGCTCATCGCGTCGAACGCCCGCAAGATCCACCTCAAGCGCAACGCGATCGTCGTCGACGAGCACGGCATCACCGACAACACCGGCGGGATGGCGCCCGGGTTCATCGCGTGGGACGAGGTCGAGGACGTCCACCTGCTCAAGCTCAAGGACGACACCTACCTCTGCGTCACCCCGACGGACTACGTCGGCTGGGCAGCGCGCCTGCGTCGCGGGCAGCGGCGCCTCGCGCAGGCCAACCTCGACGCCGGCTTCGCCCCGATCAGAATCCAGTTCAAGAAGGCGACTGAGCGCTACACCGCTGCTGACGGCCTCGCCGCGGTGCGCGCCTTCCACCCCGAGAAGGTTTCGAAGGTCAGAAAGCCCAAGTACTAAGCCCTAGGAGAAATCGGCCGCATGCTCGACGTCATCATCAAGGTCTCCTCGTTCGTCTTCATCATCCTCGTAGGCGTCGCGGCGGCGCGCAGCGGGAAGTTCGGTCAGGGCGCCGACCGCCTCATCTCGCGCATCGTCTTCAACCTCACGCTCCCCTGTGCCATCGTGCGCGCCTTCCAGTCCGCCGAGCTCCGCCCGGAGCTGCTCGGGCTCATCGTCGTCGGCTTCCTCGCCAACGTGATCCCGTTCTTCGCCTCCTATGTCGTCTACCGCTCGCGCCCCCTCGAGGAGCGCATCTTCCAGCAGGCCAACGTCTGCGGTCTCAACATCGGGTGCTTCGCCCTCTCCTTCGTCCAGGCGTTCTTCCCCGCCGCCGGCGTCGTCGCCACCTGCCTGTTCGACGCCGGCAACTCCCTCATGGGAACGGGCGGCACCTGGGCGCTCATTCGATCGCTCGTGCTCGGGACCAACCACGACCGACTCAGCGACCGCCTGAGGGTCTTCGCACGCACGCTCTTCTCGTCCGTCCCGTTCGACTGCTATATCGTGCTCATCGCCATGGGGCTCGCCGGCGCGCGCCTTCCCGAGCAGGTCATCACGCTCATCAGCCCGATAGCCGACGCCAACGCGTTCCTTTCGATGTTCATGATTGGACTTATGATAAGGTTCAGAGTCAACGGGAGGAAGGCGGTCGAGCTCGCGCGCCTGCTCGGATGGCGTCTGGCCTGCTCTGCCCTCCTCACCGCCGCCGCCCTGTTCGTCCTGCCCTTCGACGGCATCGTGCGCCAGGTCGTGATTGTCCTCGCCTGGGCACCGGCCGCCTCCACCGGCCCGCTCTACACGCTCTGGGCCGGGGGCGACGAGGGACTCGCGGGCATGGCCAACGCTCTGACCGTTCTTCTCGGCGTGGTCATCATGACCTCGCTCGTGATACTGATGGGAGTCTAGGTGAGCATCCTCTGCTTCGGCGAGCCGCTGATGAGGCTCGCGACCCTGAACCACGAGCGGCTGGACTCCGCGCTCAACCTCAGCATCTCGTACTGCGGCGCGGAGACCGTCGTGGCCGTCACCCTAGCACAGCAGGGCGAGAGCGCGCTCTTCGCCACCAAGCTCGCGAGCAATCACCTCGGCACCAACGCCCTCATGACCCTCACGCGCTACGGCGTGGACGTCTCCCGGGTGATCCGCTCGAACGACCGCATGGGCATCTACTTCTCCGAGCGCGGCCTCTCGATTCGTCCCAGCATCGTCACCTACGATCGCTCCGGCACCGCCATGGCCAACGCCCTGCACACCGACTTCGACTGGGACCACCTGCTCAACGGAATCGAGGTCCTGTTCTTCTCGGGCGTGGCGCCGGCCATCTCGGAGGAGCTCTACACAGCCTGCAAAGAGGGCCTCGCCGCCTGCAGGGGACGCGGCATCCGCACGGTGATGGACCTCAACTACCGCGAGACGATGTGGGAGTCGCGCCAGAACGCGCAGCGCAAGGTGGGGTCGCTTCTCTCCAACGTGGACCTGCTCATCGCCTCCGAGGACGACATCATCGGCTACGAGGGCGCGCAGGTGGAGACCGAGGACGTCTTCGACTACTGTCTCAGCTGGGCGAAGGGCATGCTCGCCGACTACCCGCTGCGCGGGGTCTGCATCGTCGTGCGCAACGTCGACCGCTACGACTTCGCCGCGATCCGCGGCGCCATAGTCACGCGCGAGGGATCCTGGCTCTCCGACACGCAGCAGGTCTCCGTTGCCGACATCTCGAGCTGCGGCAGCGTCTTCTCCGCCGCCATCATCCACGGTGACCGCTGCGGCTGGGACCCCCAGTTCATCGTCGACTACGCCACGATGTCGAGCGCCTACAAGGCCACGATCTACGGCGACTACTCCTCCGCCACGGAGAGTGACATCGCCTCGCTGCTCGCCGCCGGCTTCAAGCCGCGCATCCGCCAGTAGGTCGTGGCGGGCCGCCGGCGGTCTTCTCGCCCGGGCGGGTTAAAACTACCTCATCGTCCCCCTCGGCGGCGGCGTTTTGCTTAAAACGAGCTCATCGTCCCCCTCGAAAATGGCTCGTGAAGGGGGACGATGAGGTCGTTCTAACCCGGATGGCACCGCAAAGGGGGACGACCCGTTGTTTCTAACCGGCGGCGAGAAGGACGCGCGCCCCTAACGCGCCGGGGGCTCGAGGCCCAGGTGGTCGAAGGCCGCGAGCGTGGCCTGGCGTCCCTGCGGGGTGCGCACGATGAGGCCGCACTGCAGGAGGTACGGCTCGTAGACGTCCTCGAGCGTGGCGGGGTCCTCGGAGACGGCGCTCGCCACGGTGGTGAGACCCACCGGGCGCCCGCGGAAGGTCGAGCAGAGCGCGGTGAGGATCCGCACGTCCATGGTGTCCAGGCCCAGCGCATCGATCTCGAAGAACTCGAGCGCCTCGGCCGCCACCTCGCCGGTGATGGTCCCCTCGCGTTTGACCTGGGCGTAGTCGCGCACGCGCTTGAGCAGTCGGTTGGCGAGACGCGGGGTGCCGCGCGAGCGTGACGCGATCTCCGCCGCGCCCTGGGCGTCTATCCCCACGCCGAGGATGCCCGCGGAGCGGCCCACGATGACCGAGAGCTCGGCGGGCGTGTAGTAGTCCAGTCGATACGAGATGCCAAAGCGGTCGCGCAGCGGGCCGGTGAGCAGGCCGGTGCGCGTGGTGGCGCCGACGAGCGTGAAGCGCGGCACGTCGATGCGGATGGAACGCGCCGCGGGGCCCTTGCCGATGACGATGTCCAGGAAGAAGTCCTCCATCGCCGGGTAGAGGATCTCCTCGATCTGGTGGTTCAGGCGGTGGATCTCGTCCACGAAGAGTACGTCGCCCTCCTCGAGGTTGGTGAGGATGGCAGCGAGGTCGCCGGCGCGCTCGATGGCGGGGCCGGAGGTAGTGTGCATCTTGGCGCCCATCTCGTTGGCGACGATGCCCGCGAGGGTGGTCTTGCCCAGACCCGGGGGGCCCGAGAAGATCACGTGGTCGAGGGACTCGCCGCGGTCGCGCGCAGCCTGGATGAGCACGCGCAGGTTCTCGCGGACGCGCTCCTGGCCGATGTACTCGTCGAGGGTGCGCGGGCGCAGCGTGCGGTCCTGGTCGAGGTCGTCTGCCGTGAGCTCGCCGGTGACGTCGCGTGGCCCCGCCGTGCGCGCGACGGGCGCGGGCGTGGCGAAGAGGTCCTTCTCGTCTGCCTCCCACATCATCGACCACTCCCCAGACGGCGCAGCGCATAGGCGAGCACCTGCTCGATCGTGACGGCGCCGGCCTCCTCGTGCCCCTCGAGCGCGAGCTCGGCCTCCTGGGAGGTGAAGCCCATGGAGAGCAGCGCCTCGGCGGCCTCGGCCTCGACGCCGGCGGAGACGGGCGAGGCCGAGAGCGGAAGCCCGGCGTCCGGCCCGGAGAGGCCGACCAGCCCGCGCAGCTCGGCGTTCTTGGAGAAGACGTCCGAGAGCTCGACGAGCAGGCGGCTGGCCTTCTTGCGGCCCACGCCGGGCACCTGCGCCATGCGGGCCGCGTCCTGCGCCAGCACCACCTGCGCGAGCGCGGCGGGCGAGAACGTGGAGAGGACCGAGAGCGCGAGCTTGGGGCCCACGCCGGAGATGGCGCGCAGCTGGTCGAAGAGGGCGCGCTCCTCCCGCGTGGCGAAGCCGTAGAGCTCCATCGCGTCCTCGCGCACGATCATGCGCACGAGCACGGTCACGCCGGCCTCCCCCGCGTGCGGCAGCGACGCGGCGGTCGTCGACGAGACGCCGAGCTCGAACCCCACGCCGCCTGCGTCGAGCACGACGCGCGACGGCGTGACTTCCAGAAGCGTACCGGTCAGCTGGACTATCACGTGAGGACCCTCCTTGCCTGGCCCAGATTCTTCGTGCGCGTGACGTTGGCATGGCAGACCGCCGCGGCGAGCGCGTCCGCGGCGTGGTCGGGACGCGGGTCGTGGTCCAGCGCGAGTATGCTGCGGACCATGTAGGTGACCTGGTGCTTGTCCGCGGCGCCCGTGCCCACGACCGCCTGCTTGATCTGCATGGGCGTGTACTCCCCCACCGAGAGACCGGCCGTGGAGCACGCCACGATCGCCGCGCCGCGCGCCTGCGCCGTGGCGACGGCGGACTTGGTGTTCTCGCCGAAGTAGATGCTCTCTATGGCGAGCTCCGTGGGACCGTACTTCTCGATCACCTCGGAGAGCGTGCGGCATATGCGCCCGAGGCGGACGTCGATGGGCTCGGCGGCCGTGGTGGTCACGCAGCCGTAGGCGCGTGCCCGGCACGCGGACCCGCGCGTCTCCACGACGCCCCAGCCCGTGTGGGCCAGACCCGGGTCTATGCCGAGAATAACCATGCTCTCCCTCACCGCCGCGCGTGCCGTTCGAACGTCCGTTCTATCCTAGCACAAGCGCCGGACGGCGTCCTCCCTGGAGTCAGCCTGCTAGTTCTCCGAGAAGGGCCCGTCCCAGGGGTCCGCCGCCGGGGGCTGGCCCTGGCCGCCATGACGACCGGACGCGCCCTTCCCCGCCCCCGCGTCGAGGGACGAGAACCCTCCGCCCGCCGAGAAGTCACGCAGGTAGCCGAGAAGGTCGAGGATGTCGCCCTCGTGCGCGCCCTCCCGCTCGGACGCGGGCTCGGGCACCTCGGCCGCGCCGGGCGCGTCCGGGGAGAACTCCTCGAGGCGGGCCGCCAGGCGCTCGGCGTCGGGGCGCGGGCGGTCGCGCCAGGCGAGCGAGACCGGGCCGCGGGCCTCGTCGAGCGTCCGGGACGAGACCGTGGGCGCCAGCACGCGGGCCGGCCGGGACGTCTCGAGGTCCCTCAGGCGACCGACGACGGCACGCACGGCGTCAGCGTGCCCGCGCTCGGCCACGATGTCGGACAGGGACAGCTCCCACTCCACGTAGCTCGAGAGCACGAGGTCGGCGAACTCGATGCGGGACTCGGGGGAGCCCAGGCCCCCCTCGTCGGCGACGACGTCGGGCACGCGGACCTCCGCGAGCGCCTCGACCGGCAGGACCGGGGAGATCGCGTTGCGCATGCGCGCCAGGGCGAGAAGGTCGGAGCGGTAGAGGTCCGCGAACGGCTGGAGGGCCGCCGCGGAGAGGGCCGCCGGCTCGAGCGCGCGACCCGTCTTGTCCAGCGAGCCGAGGGCGACGGCGCCGCTCTCGCGCGCGACGGCCGCCAGGCGGAGCTGCAGGAGGTCGGCCGCGGAGGCGGCGTCGGGCGCGGACGAGACGTCCGCGACGGCGACGTTCTCGTCGGGAAGACGCAGCGCGCGCACCACGTCGCGCGCGCGATCCGCGTCGGCGGGGCCGCCCTGCGCGACGACGGCACACACGTTGGTCGGCCCGAGGGCGTCGACGGCGAGCACCGCCGCGAGCAGGGAGGGCAGGGAGCCATCCAGCGCGACGCACGCCGAGGAGGAGCCGAGCTCCCCCACGAGCGAGGAGAGACCCATCCCGAGGGCGCCCCAGGTCAGAAGCGACGGGTCGTAGACCTCGGGCGTGACCGGGTTCGACAGGGGACCCTCCGCGGAGGGGTCGACGTCGCAGACGAGCAGCGCCTCCTCGAGCGAGGGCGCGCTCGCGGCGAGCTCCCCCCACGGCGCCAGCACGAAGCTCGAGCCGCAGCAGAGCTGCGTGTCGTAGCAGCCGAGCGAGCCCACGCCCACGACCCACGCCCCGGTCGCGTGCGCGTCGGCGAGGAAGCGCCCCTCCGCGAGCGAGCTCCCGAGGGCGCTCGACGGGTCGTCCACGGCAAAGCCATACGGCGAGAGGAACACGATCACGTCCACGTCGTAGGCATAGTCATCGTAGACGTCGAGGTCGTCGTAGGTGAACGCGACGCCGAGGCGGGCGCCGCGGAAGGGGATCTCCGGGAGGGTATCGGAGGGGACCTCCTCACCCGCCGGCGACCCCGAGGCGAGGGACTCGAGTCGGGCGGCGAGGCGGACCGGGCGGACCTCGCCGCCGTCGATCAAAAGCGCGTCGGGGAGCGGCTCCCCGTCGAGATCAACGAGGACCGGCACGAGGCAGGGGCAGGCGAGCTCGTCCATGAGGCCGGAGAGGCACTCGATGAGGTCGAGCAGGAGGCCCTCGCGCTCCGCGCCCAGGACGGGCGTGACGCCGCAGAGCGTAGCGGCGGGATACACGAGCAGGTCGACGTCCTGCTCGGCCGCCCGGCGCGAATAGTCGGCCATGCTACGCGCGGTTGCCTCGAAGTCGCCCGCCCGCGTGGAGAGCTGCGTGATCCCCCTCGTTCTTCTCGCCTGCGCCCATTGTCTCACAGCGGCGCGCACCGCCCGCACGCGAAAGGGCCCCGTTGCCGGGGCCCCACTGAGTCAAAGCGTATGAGCCGCGCCTACGCGCCGACCTCCGCCTTCCAGAGGCCGTGCAGGTTGCAGTAGGCATAGACCGTGCCGCCCTCGGAGCAGCAGGCGCCGAACTTGGTCTTGGGCTCGTCGCCGGGCGCCAGGTGCTTGAGGCAGAGCTTGCCGTCCGTCACGAGCGCGATCCACTCGATGTAGTGCTCCTCGGTCATGGGGTGGGCCACCTCGCCCACGGAGACCACGATGTGGTTGCCGTCGTGCGCGACGACGGGCACGTGCTTCTCGGTGGCGGCGTCGGTGGAGCCGGCGACGAGCAGCTCCATGGGCTCGCCGCAGCAGCTCGGCGCGACGCCCCCGTCCTTCACGACGGCCACGATGTTGCCGCAGTGGTTGCAGCGGTAGAACTTGACCTCGGCCATGATGGGTCCTCTCTCATGGGTCGGGCGCCGGCTGCGCCCGTTGCCTCTCTCGTACCCGTCCGGAGGCGGCCCTAAGCCGAGAAGGGCGAGCGGCCGGCAAGATGGTACAAATGTGTCGAAAGGCCGCGGTCCTCGAAGGAGACCCCATGACGACCGACCCGCGCACGCTCGTGATCGTAGCCCACCCCGACCTCTCCGGTGCGAGTCGCGTGAACCGCCGCTGGGCCCGCGAGCTCGCCGCGCACCCGGACGAGTTCGTCGTGCGCGACCTCTACGCGCTCTATCCCGACGGCACGCTCGGCGAGAAGGACGTGGAGGCCGAGCGCGCCGTCCTCGCCGCGCACGACACGATCGTCTTCCAGTTCCCGGTCTACTGGTACAGCGCGCCGGCGCTGCTGCGCACCTGGACCGACGAGGTCTACGGCCTCGGATGGGCCTACGGCGGGGAGAAGGCGGAGCCCGGCGAGCCCGGGCGCATGCTCGCGGGCAAGCGCTTCGCGGTGGCCCTGAGCGTGGGCGACGTCGAGGCCAACTACCGCCGCGAGGGCACCGTGGGCTTCACGCCCGCCGAGGTGATCGTCCCCTTCCGCGCGACGGCCAACTACGTGGGCGCGACCTGCGCTGCCGAGCCGTTTGTGCTCTTCGGCACCGAGGGCGCCCTCGCCGACGACGAGCTCGAGGCCAGCGCCGCCGCCTACCTCGCCTGGCTGCGCGGCCTGTGCGCGTAGTCCGCAGCCCCGCCGCGGCCGCCCCAGCCAGCACGAGTGACAGGTTTTGCGGTCCGCGCGCACGTCACAGGGGCCGCGACGCGCAAAACCTGTCACCCGACGAGACGACAAAGGTCCCGGCAGCCACCTACGCCACGAGCACCTTGCCCTGACGACCCACGAGGTCGGTCATCTCGGCGATGAGGACCATATTGCGCGCGTCGATCCGGCAGGGCAGCTCCATGCGCATGACGTCGCCCGAGGTGGCCTCCACGCGCAGCTCCACGTGGTCGAGGCCGGGATAGCGGCCGAGCACCTCGCCCAGGCTGTCCATGTAGGGCCGCGTGAGCATGGAGGCGGGAATGTTCACCTCCATGACCTTGGGCCGGTTGGTCTTCTCGTCCAGGACGAGCGGCTCGACGGACATGCAGATCACCTGGTTGCCGCGGTCGGAGCGCTCGAGCTTGCCCTCCACGCGCACGAACACGTTGCCCACGCTCGCGCCCGTCTCGGCGTCCACCTCACCGGCGAGCGTGGCGGCACACTTCTTGTAGAGCTTGGGGAACACGACGAGCGTGACCTCTCCCTCCATGTCCTCGAGCGTGACGATGGCCATGGAGTCGCCGTTCTTGGTGGTCTTCTTCTGCAGGGCGGAGACCATGCCGGCCAGGCGGATCACCTTGCCCTCGGGCACCTTGAAGCGCTCGTGGACGGCACCCGTGGCGTCCACCGCCTCCTCGGCCACCTCGATGTCCGCGATCGTGTAGTCGCGGCTCTTGGCGAGCGCGTACTCGTAGGGGCGCAACGGGTGGTCGGAGACGTAGAGGCCGAGCACCTCGTGCTCCTTGGCGAGCTTGATCGAGCGGTCCCACTCCACGCCGTCCGAGGGCGGCACGCTGTTCTCGAAGCCGGAGCCCTCCACGCTGCCGAACAGGTCGAAGAGGGAGGTCTGGCCCGTGGCGCGTTCCTTCTGGCGCCGGGCGGCGGCGTCGATGATGTTCTCGGGGTTGGCCTTGTCCACGAAGCGCATGAGCTCCATGCGGGTATAACCCGTGGAGTCGAACGCGCCGGAGCAGATCAGCGCCTCGACCACGCGGCGGTTGGCCTGGGAGGAATCCATGCGGTCCACGAAGTCGTGGAGGTTGGCGAAGGGGCCGTTCTTCTCGCGCTCCTCCATGATCGCCTCGCCCGCGCCCTCGCCCACGCCGCGGATGCCGGCGAAGCCGAAGCGCACGCCCTCGCTCGTGGCCGTGAAGTCGCGGCCGGACTCGTTGATGTCCGGGGGCAGGATGGCGATGCCCTCGTGGCGGTAGGCGGTGACGTAGTGCGCGATCTTCTCGGTCTTGCCCATGTAGGACGTGAGGACCGAGGCCATGTACTCGCGCGGGTAGTGGGCCTTGAGCCAGGCCGTCTGCATGACGAGGATGGCATAGCCGGCCGAGTGGGACTTGTTGAACGCGTAGGACGCGAACTCGAGGACGTCGTCCCAGATCTTCTGGGCGATCTCCTTCTTGTAGCCGTTCTTGACGGCGCCGTTCATCCAGTGGTCGTAGGTGGTCTCGTCCTTGCCGTCGTCCCAGTGGAAGACGGTCGAGGTGAGGAGCTTGATCTTCTTCTTGGCAACGGGCTTGCGGATGCGGGAGTCAGACTCGCCGGCCGAGAAGCCCGACATCTTCATGGAGATCCGCATGACCTGCTCCTGGTAGACCATCGTGCCGTAGGTCTCGGAGAGGATGTCGTCCAGGCGCGGGTCGTAGGAGACGGCCTCCTCGCGCCCGTTCATGCGGTTGATGTAGCTCGTGACCATGCCGGCACCGAGCGGGCCCGGGCGGTACAGGGCGATAAGGGCGACGACCTGCTTGTACTCAGTCGGGCGCATGTTCTTGATCGTGGACGTCATGCCCGCGGACTCGATCTGGAAGACGCCCGCGGTGCGGCCCTCGCGCATGAGCTTGTAGATCTCCGGATCGTCGAAGGGGATCTCGTCGACGTTGATGTCCACGCCATGGTTGGCCTTGATGTTGGCGAGGGCCTTGGAGATGACCGTGAGAGTACGCAGGCCCAGGAAGTCCATCTTGAGCAGGCCCATGTCGGCGACGGAGTGACCCTCGTACTGGGTGATCTCGACGCCGCCCTTGGTGTCCACCTTGGTGGGCACGTGGTCGTTCACCGGCGTGGGGGTGATCAGGACGGCGCAGGCGTGGACGCCCTCGCCGCGGTGCAGGCCCTCGATCGAGAGGGCGGCGTCGATGATGCGACGGGAGTCGGCGTCGTCGGTGTAGGCGGCCTCGAAGTCCGGCGAGTACTGGTCCGGGTGCTTCTCGCTCTTGTGCAGGGCCGCACCGAGCGTGAGCTTGGGGTCGTTGTTGAGCATCTTGGAGAGCTTCTGGGCCTGCCACACGGGAAAGCCGAGGACGCGCGCGGCGTCGTTGATCGCCTGCTTGGCCTTGATCGTGGAGTAGGTGATGACGTGGCAGACGCGCTCGGGGCCGTAGAGCTGGCGGACGTGCTC
>CAUGFC010000014.1 GCA_959598545.1 uncultured Olsenella sp.
TGGTACTGCGCGGAGACCTCGAGGCCGATCGTGACGTTGTCCTGCGTCTTGACGTTGATGTTGAAGCCGTTCCTCATCGTGCGCAGCGAGACCGTGGCGGCCTTGCGGTCCACGAACGGGATCTTGGCGTGGAAGCCCGCGCCCACGATCTTGTGGAACTTGCCCAGGCGCTCGATGATGACGGCGTGCTGCTGCTTGACCACGTAGAACAGGTTGCCGGTGACGATCCCCACGATTAGGAACACGACCACCAGCATGACGAGCAAACCAATGAACGGCATGATCGCTCCTTAGAACGGATTACGTTCCCCTAGCATACCCATACGGCCCGCCCGACAATATACTGAGAAGGACAAAAGGTCGTAAGGAGGGGTCAGATGTCCCGCTTCAGGTTCTCGAGCACGCCCGACAGCCAGGTCGATCCCTTCAACGCCGGCGACCCCGTCATGCCGGGCGACGAGCCCGAGTGGCTGGACGACGAGCCGGATGACGTCGGCTACACCCCGCACGGCGAGAAGGGCGGCGAGCCCCACAAGGACGCCGACAACTACCAGGCGCCCACCACGCGCGGCCACGACTACGACGCGCCCACGATAGACGAGGAGCCGGAGCCGCCCGCGGCCGCCGGCTGGATGCGCGACCTCGGCCGACAGTGGCAGCAGGCGATGGGCGAGGCGCGAGGCGAGAAGGGCCGCGCGCCCCGACCGCGCCGCGCGCCCGCACCGACTGGCGGCTCGGCCGAGTCGACCCGCAAGGGCGTCGCCTCCGGGCTGCGCCTCGTCGTCATAGCCTTCGTCGTCGTCACCGTGATCGCGAACGTGGTGCCCACCGTCGTCTCCTGCGTCGGCGAGCTCGTGGACGGGGCGTCCTCGTTCGAGTGGGGGTCGTCGGTCGATGACGACTACGTCGACGACGTCGCCATGCTCAGCGACGAGGAGGGCGAGCGCGCCGCCGCGGCGATGGAGGCGCGCCTCGAGGTCCTTCTCGCCGACCCCGCGTCCGGCGAGCTGCACGAGCACCTGGCCGCCTACCTGGACGAGCGGCTCCTCGAATCCCTGGGTCGCACGTCCGCCGAGCTGGGGATAGACGCCGACGCGTGGGCAACGTGGTTCATCTCGAGCGTGAGCTGCGGCGACGTCGACGCCTATGCCTACGAGAACGGTGTCGCGCACGCCTACTTCGACGTCCGGACCCCGCTCGCGAGCAGCGTCATATGGGATGCGGTCGAACCGATCTCGGGCCATCTCGCCGAGCACGGGCTCACGACCCCGGGCTCCGAGCTCGGCGCCGAGGACCGCGAGCGCGTCTCCTCGATCTTCCAGGAGGAACTCGACGAAACGGGTCCGCTCGACCGCTTCTGCAGCGCGGACCTCGCCCTCGTCGACGGGGAGTGGGAGCTCGAGGGCGAGAACCTCGAGGAGTTCCTCCGCAACACCTTCGGCATGTACTGATCCCCGCGCCCCCCGCAAGCCGCCACCCCGCCCGACGCGCGAGCCAGGCCCGGAGGGAGCGGTTTATCCGTGAGGGGAGGTGACGCGCGACCGCCCAAGGGATACCATGGGCGCCCGCGACCGACCGGGGAAGGGGGGCGACATGACGCAACCGACGGCGCGACGCCGCTACTCGCTCACGACCGCCATCTGTCTGATCATGGGCATCTGCATCGGCTCGGGCATCTTCTTCAAGTCCGACAACGTGCTCATCGCCACGGGCGGCAGCATAGGCCTGGGCGTGGTCATGTTCTGCCTCGCCGCCACCTACATCGTCTTCGGCGGCCTGTGCCTCACGCTCTTCGCCGCGCGCACCGACCGCGCGGGCGGGCTCGTTGACTACGCCGAGCGCTTCGTCTCGCCGCGCTTCGCCCGGCTGATCGGCTGGCACTACGCCTTCGTCTACCTGCCGTCCATCTCCGCGGTCATCTTCTGGGTCGTGGGCGTCTACGCCTGCATGGTGTTCGGCCTGCCGGGCACGCTCGCGCAGCAGCTGGGCATCGGGCTCGCGGCCCTTCTCGCCTGCTCGCTGGCCAACGCCCTCGCCCCGCGCCTCTCCGGCTGGGCACAGAACGCCTTCACGGCCGTCAAGGTGGCGCCGCTTCTCGTCGTGGGCGTGATAGGCCTGGTCTCCGTGCTCTCCGGGCACGCCGCCACGCCGGCGGCCTCCGCGACCGGGGCGACGGGCGCGGGCGGCCTCGCCTGGCTCGCGGCGGCCGCGCCGATAGCCTTCTCCTTCGACGGGTGGCCCGCCGCCACCTCCATCGCGCCCGAGCTCCGACGCGCCCAGCGCAACCTTCCCATCGCCCTCGTCGTGGCGCCGCTCGCCATCCTCGCGCTCTACCTCGCCTACTTCGTCGGCCTCTCGGTCACGCTGGGGCCGGCCACCGTCATGGAGGCCGGCGACGCGAGCCTCGCGCTGCTCTTCTCGCGCCTCCTCGGGCCGGAGGCCGCGACGCTCCCCAACCTGATCGCGCTGCTCGCCGTGCTGGGGACCGGCAACGGTCTCGTGCTCTCGCTGCAACGCCTGCCCCAGGCCCTCGCCCAGCGCGGCGACCTCCCGGGCGGGCGGCGCCTCGTGCGCGACGCCAGCGTGGGGAGCGTCTCCCGCCTCGGGGCGGTCCTCGCCGTCGCCTGCACGCTCGCCTGGGGGGTCGTCCACGCGGTGGTGCAGTCCTGCGGCCTCGTCCCCAACGGCGACGTCTCCGAGGTCAGCGTCTGCCTCTCGATGCTGCTCATGCTCCCCTACTTCGCCGCGGCGTGGCGCATGCGCCGGACGGGCCAGGCGGGTCGGCTCCGCGGTCGCGTAGCACCGGTCCTCGCCGGCGCCTGCTGCCTGCTCGTGGGGCTCTCCGGCCTCGCCGGGCCCGCGCGGATCGCCCTCGCGGCGGTCGAGCTTGCCGTCCTTCTCGCCGTTGCGTTACTCTGCCGTCGGCGAACGGACGCCGCCCGGTGAATACATGCCGTCGCGGCGGGAACCATACAAGTGGCTGAACACTGACTGACCCGGGAGGTCTCATGCAGGATACGAACGTCGAGAGGGACGAGGCGCCCGAGCAGGGGGTCTCCGGGGCCCTTCGCTCCGGCATCTTCGAGGTGGGCCACGTCCCGCACGAGCTGGTGCCCGCCGCCGACGGCCCAGCGCCGATCGAGGGCCGCCTGCGTAAGGCGCCGCTGCGCGTGCCGGACAACTACGAGGAGTGCAGCGGGTTCACGCTCTTCGGCCGCCGTATCAGGACGCTGCTCTACTCCACCGACGTCGCCGCGATCCGCAACTCCAACGCCGACGCCATCTTTGCCGTCTACCCGTTCACGGCGCAGCCCGCCATCACCCAGGCGCTGCTCACGGTGGCCGAGGCACCGCTCTTCGTGGGCGTGGGCGGCGGCACCACCACGGGCCGGCGCGCCGCGGAGCTCGCCGCCGTCTCCGAGATGCAGGGCGCCGCGGGCGTGGTCCTGAACTCCCCCGCCACGCCGGAGATGGTCGCGCAGGTGGCCTCGACCGTGGACATCCCCGTGATCGCCACGATCACGCGCTTCGACAACGAGGCGGCAGAGAAGATCCAGGCCGGCGCCCGCATCATCAACGTGGCCGCCGGGCGCCGCACGCCCGAGGTCATCGCCGAGCTGCGCGCCGCCTTCCCCGCACTGCCGATCATCGCCACCGGCGGGCGCGACGACGAGACCGCCGCCGCCACCGTCGCCGCCGGCGCCAACGCGCTCATCTGGGCGCCGCCGAGCGTCGTCGAGCTGCAGCGCGACATGATGCTGCGCTACCGCGAGAAGGCCGAGGCGGCCGCGGAGGCCGCCGGCGAGGAGACGCCCGTCGCCACCGTGGTCCCGGACATCACCGACATGCCGGTCGCCGACGTTCCCAACGGCGTGGTGGAGAGCGTCTCCCCCGAGGTGGAGGAGTCAGAGCAGATCGGCGAGGAGGACTTCGTGAGCCCGTACCAAGGCCGCCTGCCGATCCTGTCGTTCTTCGGCCGCAAGCGCGGCTAGCGCACGTTCTTCTCGCCGCGCGCGCACTTTGCACTTTGTAACGTTTTCGGGCCCCAAAGTGTTACCGACCGCAAGCTGTCGTCGCCGACTTTGCGCTTTGTAACGCTTTGGGGCCCTGATTCGTTACCAATCGCAAGCTGGCATCCGTGGCGAGAAGAGCGCCCGCCCGCGGCGCCTACGCGAAGACGATCTCTCCGGTCGCGGCGTCCATCGACTTCACGATGGCGAGCGACTCGACCTGGTAGCCGCGGCGACGCAGCTCGTCGCCGCCCGGCTGGAAGCCCTTCTCGATGGCGATGCCGATGCCCTCCACGATGACGCCGGCCTCGTCGCAGATCTGGAGCAGCCCGTTCATAGCGCAGCCCATGGCCATGAAGTCGTCGATGATGAGCACGTGCTCGCCGCGCGTGAGGAAGCGCTTGGCGACGATGACCTGGTACTCGCGGCCCTTGGTGTAGCTCGTGATGTTGGTGCGGTACTGGTCGCCGTCGAGGTTCTTGGACTCGGTCTTGCGGGCGAAGACCACGGGCACGCCGCCAAAGTGGGTTGCCGCCACGCACGCGATGCCGATGCCGGAGGCCTCGATCGTGAGGATCTTGTCGATGCGCTTGCCGGCAAAGAGGCGCGCCCACTCGGCGCCCATGTGGTCGTAGAGGGCCACGTCGCACTGGTGGTTGAGGAAGTTGTCGACCTTGAGGACGTTGCCCTCGCGAACGATGCCGTCCTGACGGATGCGGTCCTCAAGCTCCTTCATGCGCCTGCCCCTCTCGTGGTGGTGTTGACGTCCCGTCCATTATGCACGCTCGGCGCGCGTTTGGCGCCGTTCGCCTGAAAACTCGTTGGTACTTATCGATAATCGTTAAGTAGTGGCATAAGAACGATAAGGGCAGCTGGCGAGAAGAACGGGGCGATCGCAATGACCAACGAGACCCTGGCACGCTCCGAGGCAGATCGTCGCATCCGGCGCATGGCGACCGTGGCAGCGTGGCTCTGCGCGCTCGTGGCCGCGGGGTCGCTCATCATGGCGGTCGTGTCGCTGTGGCTGGCTGTCGACCTGACGCGCGTGGGCATGGTCGAGGACGGCAAGGGCCTGCTCGCCGCGTTCTTCACCACATCCGCAGAGCGCGACGGCATGACGTGGGTCGGCGGCGCGGCCCCCTACCAGCTGGCGAGCGCCGTGGGCGGCGCGCTCACCTTCGTCGCCTACCTCGGCGCCACGCGCGTCTGCCAGCGTGTCGCGGATACGGGCGAGGTCTTCTCGCTGGGCGTCGTGCGCAGGCTCAGGCGTGCCTCGGTCTTTCTCGTCCTGTCCGCCTTCATGCCGGGTCTTTTGCGTCTCGCGGGGAGGGCAATCTCCGGGGTGGTGGCCAGCCAGCTCATGGCGGAGGCCGCCTTCATCCCAGCGGGCACGGTGATTATCGACAACGGGGCGCTCGCGATCGGGGCGCTGCTGTTCGCGATCTGCCGCATGTTCGAGTACGGCTGCATCCTGCAGAAGCAGGACGACGAGCTGCTGTGAGGTGACGGCGTGATCGTGCTGCGCCTCGACCGCGTGCTCGCGGACCGCAAGATGCGCTCGAAGGAGCTTGCCGAGAGGATCGGGCTCACCGAGGTCAACCTCTCGCGCATCAAGACCGGGAAGATCTCCGCCGTGCGCTTCTCGACGCTCGACGCCATCTGTCGCGAGCTGGGCTGCCAGCCCGGCGACATCCTCGAGTATGTGCCGGACGAGCCCGAGATCTGACGACCGGGGCGCCGCTCGCCGAATCGTAGTTCCCGCAAGCGTGTTACCGCTATCTTTCGGCTATCTCCCTCCCGGGGATTCCCGTCGTCACGTGCTTCTCGTCAGAATTTGTCGAATGTGGCGGTTGGCACATTGCGGTTGGTAACAAAATTGCGGCGAAAAACGTTACCAACCGCTTTATTCAGCCGAGAAGAACCTTGCCGTGGCGAAAGTTCCCGTTGACATATGAACGTGTGCTCATATAATCATACTCACATACGAACGAGAGGAGCGCGCATGCCCGAGGAGCCCACCCCCACCGAGATGCCCGACGAGGAGCTGCTCTACGACCTCGCCGACCTGTTCAAGGTGTTCAGCGACACCACCCGCATCAAGATCCTCTACGCCCTCATGGGCCGCGAGCTCTGCGTCGCGGACATCGCCGAGGAGACCGGCAGCACCCAGAGCGCGGTCTCCCACCAGCTGCGGACGCTCAAGCAGTCGCACCTGGTGAAGTTCCAGCGCGACGGGCGCAACGTGCTCTACTCGCTCGCCGACGACCACGTCTACACCATGCTCAGCCAGGGCATGTCCCACATCTGCGAGTAAGGAGATCCCATGCGCAAGTCATTCAGGCTCGACGAGATCGACTGCGCCAACTGTGCGCGCAAGCTTCAGGACGAGCTCGCCAGGCTCGACGGCGTCGACGCCGTCTCCGTCAACTTCATGACGCAGAAGCTCACGCTCTCCGCGGCGGACGAGTGCTTCGACGAGGTCCTCGACCGCGTCGTCGCCCTCGCCGCGCGCGTCGAGCCCGACTGCGAGATCGTCCGCTAGGCGCCGGGAGGTCGCCGCCATGAACAAGAAGCAGCGCCGCTGGCGCAACCGCATCGTCATCGCCCTCGTCATCTTCTTCGCCGCGCTCGCCGTCGAGCAGAGCGGCCTTCTCGCCGCTCTCTTCGGCACGCCGGGCGACGTCTACGCGAGCCTCGTCCTGTTCCTCGTCCCCTACCTCATCGCGGGCTACAAGACGCTGCTCGAGGCCGCGCGCAACATCCGCCGTGGCGACCCCTTCGACGAGGCGTTCCTCATGTCCGTCGCCTCCCTCGGCGCCTTCGCGATGGTCTTCTTCCCCGACACCGACCCCCACATGGCCGAGGGCGCCGCGGTCATGCTCTTCTACCAGGTGGGCGAGCTCTTCCAGAGCTATGCCGTGGGCCAGAGCCGCAAGTCCATCGCGGCCATGATGGACATCGCACCCGAGTATGCCAACGTCGAGAAGGACGGCGAGCTCGTGGAGCTGGACCCCGCCGAGGTCGCGCCCGGCACCACGATCGTGGTCAAGCCTGGCGAGCGCGTGCCGATCGACGGCGTGGTCACGGACGGCACCTCCCAGCTCGACACCGCCGCGCTCACCGGCGAGTCCGTCCCGCGCCACGTGGAGACGGGCGCGGAGGTCATCTCCGGCTGCGTCAACATGACGGGCGTCCTGCGCGTCCGCACGACCAAGCCCTACGGCGAGTCCACGGTCGCCCGCATCCTCGAGCTCGTGGAGAACGCGAGCGAGAAGAAGGCGCGCACCGAGAGCTTCATCACGCGCTTCGCCCGCGTCTACACGCCCGTCGTCACGGTCTCCGCGGTCCTTCTCGCCGTGGTCCCGCCGCTCGCCGGCATGGGCGCCTGGTCCGACTGGATCCTGCGTGGCCTCACCTTCCTCGTCGTGAGCTGCCCGTGCGCGCTCGTCATCTCCGTGCCGCTCTCCTTCTTCGGCGGCATCGGCGGCGCGTCGCGCCTCGGCATCCTCGTCAAGGGCTCCAACTACCTCGAGCTCCTCGCCCACGTGGACACCGTGGTCTTCGACAAGACCGGCACGCTCACGAGCGGCACCTTCAACGTCGTCGCCGTGCACCCCGAGGCGGGCGTGGACCCCGACTACGTGCTCTCCATGGCGGCGCACGCCGAGTCCTTCTCGGACCACCCCATCGCCGTCTCCGTGCGGGCCGCCTACTCCGGCGAGATCGACCGCGAGAAGATCGACGAGGTCCGCGAGGAGTCGGGTCACGGCGTCAGCGCCCGCGTGAACGAGCACCTGGTCCTCGTGGGCAACGACAAGCTCATGGCCGCCCACGGCGCCTCGTGGCACGACTGCGACCTCACGGGCACGATCCTGCACGTCACCGTCGACGGTACGTACGTGGGCCACATCGTGATCGCCGACGTGGTGAAGGACGACGCCAAGGACGCGGTCGACGGGCTCCACGCCGCCGGCGTGCGCCGCTGCGTCATGCTGACCGGCGACCGCGCGGACGTGGCCGAGGCCGTGGGAACGCGCCTCGGCATCGACGAGGTCCACGCCCAGCTCCTGCCCGAGGACAAGGTCGCCGAGGTCGAGCGCCTGCTCGCGACCGAGGGTGACGGCGCGCGCCTCGCCTTCGTGGGCGACGGCATCAACGACGCCCCGGTCCTCATGCGCGCGGACGTGGGCATCGCCATGGGCGCGATGGGTTCCGACGCCGCGATCGAGGCCGCCGACGTCGTCCTCATGGACGACAAGCCCTCCAAGATCGCGCAGGCCATGCGCCTGGCGAGAAGAACCATGCGCATCGTCTGGCAGAACATCGTCTTCGCCATCGGCGTGAAGGTGCTGATCCTCGTGCTCGCCGCAGTCGGCGTGGCCAACATGTGGCTCGCCGTCTTCGGCGACGTGGGCGTGGCCATGATCGCGATTCTCAACGCCATGCGCGCGATGAGGGTCGAGCGGGACTAGCTCGCGAGGCGCCCCAGCTTGACGCGGAGGATGCGGGTCACGGACTCGTCGATGCGCGTCTCGGTGAGCTCGCCGGACCCGATTGCGTCGACGACGCCCTGGTGGGCGGCGACGAGGTCGGCCGGCATGAGCACCATGTCGACGCCCGCGTCGATCGCCGCGACCGCGAGGCCGGCGGTGTCGAGCGCCGAGGTCGCCGCGCCCATCTCGAAGGAGTCGGTGATGACGACTCCCTCGTAGCCGAGCTCCTTGCGCAGCACGTCCGTGACCAGCTCGGAGGAGATCGAGGCCGGGTCGTCGTCGCCGGTGACCTCGGGCATGGAGAGGTGGCCCACCATCACGAACGGCACGTCCTCCTCGATGGCGGCCTCGAAGGGGCGCAGCTCCTCCTCGCGGATCTCATCGAGGGTCTTGTCGGAGTAGATGCTCTGGTCGTGGCTGTCCCCGACCGCGCCGCCGATGCCCGGGAAGTGCTTGGCCGAGCAGAGGATGCCGGCGTCCGTGAAGCCGCGGACCTGGGCCGCCACCATCGGGGCAACCACGTCGGCCGTGGCGCCGAAGGAGCGCTGGCCCATCGTCCCGTCCGGGTTGTTGGCGATGTCCGCATCGGGCGCGAAGTCCACGTTGAAGCCCAGGTACGTGAGGTACTGGCCGATGTAGGCGGCGGCGTCGTAGGCCTTGTCGACGTCCCCCGTGGCGCCGATGTCGCACATGTCGCCCATGTCGTCCACGCCGAACGCGGAGTTGCCGGCAATGCGCGTGACCGTGCCGCCCTCCTCGTCCACGCACAGGAAGATGGGCAGCCCGTTGATCTCCTGGGCGTAGTCGCGCGTGTTGGAGAGCATCTTTCGCGTCTGGTCCGTGTCCGTGAGGTTGGCGCCGAAGTAGCAGATGCCGCCCACCGGGCGCTCCGCGAGGGCCTTGCGCGTAGCCTCCCCTGCGGCGGTCTGCACGCTCACGTCGGTGACCGCCTCGGGGCGCACGACGAAGAGCTGCCAGACCTTCTCCTCCAGCGACATCTTGGCGAGCGCGGCCTCCACCTGCTGGGTCAGCGCGTCGACGGGCTCCGTCTCCGGGGCGCCCCCCTCGCCGGAGGGACGGTCGCTCACGGTGGCCCCCCCGCCGGGCGTCTCGGGGGCGGGCTCGCCCGAGCAGGCGCCCAGCGCCAGGGTCAGCGCGGCGCCGGCGGTGGCCAGCGCCTGGCGGCGGGTGATGGGCGTATCGGTGCGGAGGTCAGACATGGCATCCCTTTCGTCGTCCTTCTCGGCGTCCCATTATACGGGGCCGGAGGGGGCGCGCCCGCCTCGTCCGCCCTTCCTCAAGCTCGTGTGCACTATTTCGACTTTGATGCTTAGTCCACGCCCGCGCTTTCGCAGCTAGACAAGCTGTCGAGAAGAGCGTCGACCTTGCGGCCTCGCACATGCCCGGAAAGACGGGTGCGCGACGCCGCGGCGCGCCTATACTCGTCACCGGAACACGCCACGGAAGGAGTCCCTTGTCGTCGAACGCCACCGGTCGGGCAGCCCGAAGCGAGCTGCCCCCGCTCCTGTTTCTGACCCTCGCCGCCTTTCTCCTCAACACCTCCGAGTTCGTGCCCATCGGCCTGCTCACGGACATCGCCGACGCGTTCTCGCTCACCGAGTCCGGTGCCGGCCTCATGATCTCAATCTACGCGTGGGCGGTCGCGGCGCTCTCGTTGCCGCTCATGGTCGCCGCGAGCCGCATGCCGCCCAGGCGGCTCATCCTGCTGGTGCTCGGCGTGTTCTGCGCGGGCCAGGTGGGGACGGCCGTGGCGCCCACCTTCGAGCTGGTGGTCGCCTCGCGCCTGGTGGTCGCCGCGGCGCACGCGGTCTTCTGGTCCGTGGCGTCGCCCTACGCGGTGCGCGTGGCCTCTCCCGAGCACGCCTCGCGGGCGCTGGGCATGATCGTCACCGGCACCTCGGTCGCGATGATTTTCGGGCTGCCGTTGGGTCGTGCGCTCGGCCTCGCCCTCGGCTGGCGCATGACCTTCATCGTGGTGGGCGCGGTCACGCTCGTCGTGGCGCTCGGGCTCGCGCTCACGTTCCCGCGGCTCTCCGCGGGCGAGCCGTTCACCCTCGCGCGCCTCCCGGAGCTCGGCCGCAACCGAGCCCTTCTCGGCATCTACCTGCTCACGATTCTCTACGCGACCGGCTACTACGTCGCCTACAGTTACGTGGAGCCCTTCCTCGCTCAGGTCGCCGGGATGCCGGACGACCTCATCACCGTCGTGCTCTCCGTCTTCGGGGTGGCCGGCCTCGCGGGCAGCTGGCTCTTTGCGCGCCTCTTCGACGCGCATCGCACGGCCTACCTGCGCCTCACGATGCTCGGCGTCTCCGTCGCGCTGCTGCTGCTCGCCCCGCTCGCCCCGTGGGCGGCCGGGCCGGTGGCGGCGTGCGTGCTCTGGGGCGTGTGCGCCACGTCGTTCAACGCCTGCGCGCAGGCCGAGGTGATCCGCGTCACCACCGAGGAGCAGTCAGCCGTCGCCATGTCGATCTTCTCCGGCCTGTTCAACGTGGGCATCGGCGGTGGGTCGATCGTCGGCGGGATCGTCTGTGACACCCTCGGCGTGGGGGCCGTCGGCTACGTCGGCGGCGCGGTCGCGGCGGCCGGCACCCTGTGGTGCATCCTCGGGCTCGGGAGGCTGCTCGGCGGCGCGGGCCGCGCGGAGGCCTAGCGGGCGTCCGGGTAGCGCGGCTCCACCAGGCCGGCGCGCTCCAGGGCGGCGACCACCGGCACCACGACCACGAGCTGCAGCACGATACCCGGCAGGCCCGTGACGAACGAGCCCGTCACCCAGGCGGCGAGCGAGTACGAACCGGCGGAGAAAATCAGCGCCTGCAGCGCCCCGCTCACGAGCCGGCCGCAGAGCATGGCGCCGACGAGCGAGACGTAGAGGTCGAGCGCGAGGCGCCCGGTGCGCACACGCGCGCCTAGCAGGCCCGAGACGAGGCCGTAGGTCATGAGCTCGCAGGTCATGGCGGGCAGGACCGGTGCCGCGGGCATGCCGGTGAGCAGGCTGGAGAGCACGGGCGCGAGAAGCCCGGCGGCGAGGCCCGACGCGGGGCCGGCGACGAGGCCGCAGACGAGGACCGGGATGTGCATGGGCAGCCAGACGTTGCCGGCTCCGGGAAGCGCGTGGAAGGCCATCGGCAGCACGATGCCGAGCGCGGCGCAGGTGGCGGTGACGACGACTCTCTTGACGGGGGTCATGCGCGTTTCCTCTCTTTCGGGCACGCGGGGCGGGACGAGACGCGGTAGCCGCGCGCCTCCATGGCGGCGGAAAGCTCGTCGGCGCGGCGGAAGGCGGACACGAACACCGGAACGAGCAGCCGCACGTAGCTGACAGCGCGTTGCATGATACCACGCGCGGCAAAGTCACCGCAGCGCAGCGCCTGCGCGCGTGCGAGCAGGCGGCTCTCGCGCAGGAGCGTGGGCACGAACTGCATGGTCACGCCCACGGCGAGCGCGGCGGCCTCCGTGGGAGCGCCCAGGCGCGCGAGCGGGCGCAGCAGGGTGCGCACGCCGTCGGTGATCTGCTGGGGACGCGTGGTCGCGGTGAGCAGCGAGCCGAGCACCACGACGAGCGCCGTGCGGACGACGACGCGCACGCCCTGGGCGACGCCCTCCCACGTCAAGCGGGCGGGGCCGAGCTCGAGGATGGAGTTGGCAGACGAGAAGAACGCCGCGTTGAGCGCCAGCACGGCGAGCAGGAACCAGCGAAGCCCCCAGAGGGCGTGCCCGGCGCGGGCCCACCCCACGCGCGAGACGGCGACGAGCGCGACGATCGCGGCCGTCGCCACGGCCAGCTGGGCAGGGGTCGAGGCCAGCACCACGAGCACGACCGCCGTCGCGAACCCCGCGAGCTTGGCGGAGGCGGGCATGTGATGCAGGGGCGAGTCCGCCCACACAAATGCACTCGCGGATCTCACGGACGCCCCCTTCCAGCCATGATCGCCACCGCGAGCTCGTGGGCGCTGAGCGGCGCGCCCGGGACCTCGACGCCCGCGCGGCGCAACGCGCAGGCGGCGCGCGCGGCGCAGGCAGGCTCGAGCCCGTGCGCGCGCATGAGCGGGGCGTCGGCGAGGAGGTCGCGCGCCGGCCCGTCGAGCGTGACGCGGCCCTCCTCCAGGACGACCAGGCGGTCGGCGACCTCCGCGAGCGCGTTGGCGTCGTGGCTCGCCATGACGACCGTTGCCCCGGCGTCCGCCGCGGAGCGCACGGCGCGCAGGCAGGCGCGGCGGGCACGGGGGTCCAGGCCGGCCGTGGGCTCGTCGAGCAGCAGCAGCGTCGGCCGCAGCGCCAGCACCGAGGCGATGGCCACGCGTCGCTGCTGGCCGCCGGAGAGCGACAGGGGCGAGCGACCGGCCAGCTCGTCGAGGGAGAGGCCCATGAGCGCAAGGGCGCCCGAGGCCCGCTCGCGGGCCTCGGGCGCGGGCACGCCCCGGACGCGCAGGCCGAAGGTGGTCTCGCGCTCGACCGTGGGCTCGAAGAACTGGCGCTCCGGCTGCTGGAAGACGAGACCGGCCTCGCCGGGGCCCTCCGGGCGCACGCGACCGGAGTCGGCCGGCGTCGCCCCCGCCATGACCTCGAGCAGCGTCGTCTTGCCGGAGCCGGTGCGACCCATGAGGCCCGTGACGCCGCCCGAGAGCGCCAGCGAGACGTCGTCGAGGGCGCGGACCCTCTCGCCCGCCGGCCCCTCGTACGAGAGGCATACGCTATCGAGCGTCAGCCGCACAGCGCGCTCACCAGCCCCTCGACCGTGACCGGCGCGGGCCCGGCCACGACCCCGGCCCCCTCGAGCTCGCGCCAGGCGCGAACCACGAGCGGCGGCTCCAGGCCGGCCTCCTCGAGCAGGGCCTCGTCCGCGAGGACGTCCTCGGGCGCGCCGTCGGCCGCGACCTCGCCGCCGCGCATGACCACGACGCGGTCCGCACGGGCGGCGAGCTCCATGTCGTGGGTGATCCAGATCACGGTGGCACCCCGCTCCTCGCGGGCGCGCGTCACGGCGCGGACGAGCTCGTCTCGCCCGCGCGGGTCGATCATCGAGGTCGTCTCGTCGAGCACGATGACGTCCGCGCTGCACGCGAGCACGCCGGCGAGGGCCACGCGCTGCTGCTGGCCGCCGGAGAGCGCGTGGACGTCGCGCCGCTCGAAGCCCGCGAGGCCCACGTCCGCGAGGGCCGACAGCGCCGCTTCCCGCGCGCCCCTCTCGTCCGCGCCGAAGTTGCGCGGCCCGAAAGCGACGTCCTCCCCCACCACGGAGGAGACGAACTGGTTCTCGGGGTTCTGGAAGACCATGCCGCACGCGCGGCGCAGCTCCCAGACGCGCGACTGGTCCGCCGCGTCGATCCCGGCGACGCGCAGCTCGCCCTCCTGTAGGGGGACGAGGGCGTTGAGGTGCCGGGCAAGCGTGGTCTTTCCGGAGCCGTTCTCGCCGACTATGGCGACGAGCTCGCCCGGGGACACGTCGAGCGAGACGTCGCGCAGCGTGGGGCGACCCGGCACGTACGCGTGGCTGACGCCGCGCGCCTCGACGGCCCTCTCGCCCATCGTCCCTCCTCCGCCCCGCGACCGACACAGCGTCGACCATTGTAGCGTGGGCAGGGGGACGGGGCACCGGTGGCGGCCCGCCCGTTCCCTCGCGACCGCTTCGCGTCTCGCAGGGCATGTGCGCTGGCCTCGCAGGGTATGTACACAGTTGCATGATTCATACGGTACCCTGCGACCGCGTTTCCGCAGCTCAGGAGCTTGGCGAGAAGGACATCAACTTCGCAATCGTGTACATACCCTCGGAAGGGGTGGCGGAGGTCGTCGCGAGACGGCGCCCTGCGTTATGGCAGCGAATGTGCAACGCTGCGGGCGGCGGCGTCATCCACCTGCGGTATCCTTAGCCCGTCACCGATAAGACCAAGGAGGACCCGTGCTCACCTTCGAGAAGTACGTCCGCCCCGGCAGCGCGGCGCAGGCGTTGGAGCTCCTGAGGGAGAACCGCCAGGCCACGGTGATCGGCGGCATGATGTGGCTGCGCCTCGCCGACCGCACCTCGCCACTCGGCATCGACCTCTCCGGCTGCGGGCTCAACAAGGTCGAGGAGACCGAGGACGCCTTCCGCATCGGCGCGATGGTGACCCTCGGCCAGCTCGAGAACCACGAGCGCTTCCAGGCCGCCACCTGCGGCATCTTCACCGAGGCCGTGCGCGACATCGTGGGCACGCAGTTCCGCAACCTCGCCACGGTGGGCGGCTCGCTCTACGCGCGCATGGGCTTCTCGGACATCGTGTGCGCGCTGCTCGCGCTCGACACCGAGGTGGAGCTCGAGGGCGCGGGCACCATGCCCATCATCCCCTTCGTCGAGCGCGGGGCGAGAAACGACATCCTCACGCATGTCGTCGTGCGCAAGCACCGCTACCAGGCCGCCTTCGAGTCCGTCCGCAACGCCGCGACGGACTTCTCCGCGCTCAACGCGGCAGCCGCCTGCTGGCAGGGCTCCTGGCACGTCACCGTGGGCGCGCGCCCCAAGAAGGCCACGCTCGTCACCGGCGGCGAGCGGATCCCGCTGAGGCGCGACTTCACGCCCGCGGAGCTCGACGCCGTCTGCGAGCTCGCCGAGAGCCTGGACTATGGCGACGACCTGCGCGGCACCGCCACGTGGCGCCGCGCCGTGGCGCCCGCGCTCGTCCGTCGCGCCGTGGAGCGCGCCACCGCCAAGCCCCGTGCAGAGAAGGAGGCCTAGGGATGCTCGTCAACCTCACCTTGAACGGCGCGGAGCTCTCCGAGGACGTCCGGGCCGACATGACGCTCTTCGACTTCTGCCGCGCGCACGGCTTCAAGTCCGTGAAGTGCGCCTGCGAGACCTCAAACTGCGGCCTCTGCACCGTGCTTCTGGACGGCGAGCCTGTGCTCTCGTGCTCCGTGCTCATGGCGCGCGCGAACGGCCATGAGGTCACCACGCTCGAGGGCATGCGCGACGGCCGCCGCGAGCTCCTGGCCCAGTGCCTCGCCGAGGAGGGTGCCGAGCAGTGCGGCTTCTGCGCGCCGGGCCTCGAGATGGCCGTGCTCGCGCTCGACGCCGCCCACCCGGGCGCTGACGACGAGACCATGCGCCGCTACCTCTCCGGCAACCTCTGCCGCTGCTCCGGCTACGCGAGCCAGATGCGCGCCATCCGCCGCTTCCTCGCCCGCCACGCCAACGGCGGCGAGCTGCCGCCCCGCGAGGTGCCCGCTGACGCCACCACCGAGTCGGGCGAGAAGCACGCCCAGATCGCGCGCCCCGTGGCGAAGAAGGACTCCGGCGCCCTTCTCGCCGGCGCGCCCGTCTACACCGCCGACCTCGCGCCCGAGGGTGCCCTCGTGGTGAAGCTCGTCCGCAGCCGCCACGCCAACGCCATCGTCACGGACGTCGACAAGAGCCGTGCGCTCGAGGTCCCCGGCGTCGTGGCGGTCTTCGGCCCGGACGACGTGCCGCACAACCGCTTCACGCTGGCCGGCCAGTCCTTCCCCGAGCCGAGCCCCTACGACACCGTCCTTCTCGACCGCCACGTGCGCTACGTGGGCGACGAGGTGGCCATGGTCGTGGCCGAGACCGAGACCGCGGCCGCCGCGGGTGTGAAGGCCGTGAAGGTCGCCTACGAGCAGCTGCCCGCCGTTCTGGACGTGGAGGCCGCCCTGGACAACGCCACCGTCATCCACGACGAGGAGGACTGGACGCCCGGCGGCGACAAGTCCGGCGACCCGTCGCGCAACCTCGTGGCGCACGGCGAGCGCGTCCACGGGGACCTGGAGGCTGCCTTCGCCGCCTCCGACGTGGTGATCGAGCGCACCTACCGCACGCAGGCCACGCAGCAGTCCATGATGGAGACGTTCCGCTCCTTCGCCTACACCGACGCCTTCGGCCGCGTGACCGTGGTGAGCTCCACGCAGGTGCCCTTCCACATCCGCCGCCAGGTGGCAAACGCCCTCGGCATCCCCAAGCGCCAGGTGCGCGTCATCAAGCCGCGCGTGGGCGGCGGCTTCGGCGCCAAGCAGAGCGGCTGCAACGAGGCCTTCGCCGCGTTCGCCGCGATGAAGACCGGCCGGCCGTGCGTGTGCACCTACACGCGCGAGGAGACCATGAGCTGCTCCAACACGCGCCACGAGATGGTCCTCAAGGTCCGCATGGGCGCGCGACGCGACGGCACGATCGAGGCCATCGACCTCTACGCCCTCTCCAACGCCGGCGCCTACGGCTACCACGGCACCACCACGGTCACGCTCGTGGGCGGCAAGGCGCTGCCGATCTACAACCACGCCACGGCGAGCCGCTTCTCCTACGACGTGGTCTACACCAACACCACCCCGGGTGGCGCCTACCGCGGCTACGGCGCGACGCAGGGCTGCTTCGCCGTGGAGTCCGCCGTCAACGAGATGGCCGACGAGCTGGGCATGGACCCGTGCGAGCTGCGCCTCAAGAACCTCGTGGGCCCCGGCGAGACCCTCTGGCAGCTGAACGACGAGCACCTCTACAGCTGCCGCCTCGACGAGTGCCTCGCGCGCGCGATGGACATGGTGGGCTGGAAGGACCGGCCGCTTCGCGAGGACCTCGGCGACCGTGTGCGCGGCCTGGGCGTGGCCCTCACGATGCAAGGCTCCGGCATCGCGATGGTGGACATCGCCAACGTTGACATCCGCCTCGAGGACGACGGCTTCTACGTGCTCTCCATCGGCGCCACCGACGTGGGCACTGGCGCGGACACCATCCTCGCCCAGATGGCCGCCGAGGCGCTCGGCTGCGACGTGGACCGCATCGTCACCAAGGGAGTGGACACCGATACCTCCCCCTTCGACACCGGCGCCTACGCCTCCTCAGGCACCTACACCACCGGCGGCGCCGTCGTGCGCGCAGCCGAGGACCTCATCCGCCAGATCCGTGAGCAGGCGGCCCGCGTCTTCGGCGCGGACGAGAAGGACGTGGAGTTCGACGGCGAGGCCGTGCGCTGCGGCGACCAGGAGATGACCGTCGCCGCGCTGGCCAACAAGCTCATCGGCTTTGGCCTGCACCCCGGCATGCTCGAGGGACACGGCACCAACGCCCAGCCCACCTCGCCGCCGCCCTACATGGCCGGCGTCGCCGAGGTCGAGGTCGACAAGGCCACGGGCAAGGTCACGGTCACCGACTACGCGGCCGTCGTGGACTGCGGCACCGTCATCAACCCGGCACTCGCGCGCGTGCAGGCCGAGGGCGGCATCGCCCAGGGCATCGGCATGGCGCTCACCGAGGAGGTGCTCCGCGACGAGCGCGGCAACCTGCGCACCGGCAGCCTCATGACCTACAAGCTGCCCACCCGCATGGACGTGCCCGAGCCGCGCGTGGAGTTCATGCCGAGCTTCGAGCCCACGGGCCCCTTCGGCGCCAAGTCCATCGGCGAGGTCGTCATCAACACGCCCTCCCCCGCGGTCATGAGCGCCGTGGCCCACGCCACGGGCCGCTACGTCCGCGACCTGCCCATCCTGCCGAGCAAGGTCCTCGCCGCGGAGTAGCCTCAACGCCCCCTCCGGCGCGGGGGGCGCCCGCCCGTCCCCCGCGCTAGAATCGAGGGGTTGACACCACCCCGCCCGGAGGCCGCATGTTCAAGCTCAGGCGCTACCTCGCGGGACACGTCGCCGAGTGCGTCGTCGCCCCGCTCTTCAAGATGCTCGAGGCGCTGCTCCAGCTCCTCGTCCCGCTCGTCATGGCCCAGGTCATCGACGTCGGCATCGCCAACCGCGACGCCGGCTACGTGCTCGCCCACGGCGCCCTGCTCGCGGGCGTGGGCGTCTTCGCCTGGGCGATATCGGTCACGGCGCAGTTCTTCTGCTCGCGCCTCGCCGCCGCCTTCGGCACGGCGCTGCGCAACGACCTCTTCGCCCACGTGCTCTCGCTCTCGCGCGAGGACGTGGAGCGCCTCGGCCGCGCGAGCCTGGTCACCCGCCTCACCAACGACACACAGCAGGTGCAGGACGGCCTCAACATGTTCTTCAGGCTCATCCTGCGCTCGCCGTTCGTGACGCTGGGAACCGTCGTCGCGGCCTTCCTCGTGGACGGCGTCGAGGGCGCGGTGCTGCTCGTCGCGGTGCTCGTCTCGTTCGGCCTGGTCATGGGCTTCATGCGCGTCACCACCGGCCGCTACCGCCAGATTCAGCAGGGCCTGGACGAGGTGCAGCTGCGCGTGGCGGAGAACCTCGAGGGCGTCCGCGTGCTGCGCGCCTTCCGCCAGGAGGGCGCCGAGCGCGACGCGTTCGCCGCCACCGCCGCCACCGTGCGCGACCGCCAGGTCAGGACCGGCGACATCTCCGCGCTCGTGAATCCGCTCACCTACGCGGCCGTCAACTGCGGCCTCATCGCCCTTCTGTGGTTCGGCGGCGTGCAGGTGGACGTCGGCAGCCTCACGCAGGGCCAGCTCGTCGCCCTCGTCAGCTACGTGAGCCAGGCGCTCGTCGAGCTCCTCAAGCTCACCAACCTGATCGTCCTTCTCGCCAAGGCGTCGGCCTGCGCCCGCCGCGTGAACGAGGTCTTCGACACGCGCCCCACGCTCGCCGACGGCCCCCTCGAGGCCGCACCGGCCGCGGACGCGCCCGCCCTCGCCTTCGACGACGTGTGCTTCGCCTACCCCGGCGCGGGCGGGGACGCCCTCTCCCACGTGAGCTTCTCGCTGGCGCCCGGCGCCACGCTCGGCGTGATCGGCGGCACGGGCTCCGGCAAGTCCACGCTGGCCAGCCTCGCGATGCGCTTCTACGACGTCGGCTCCGGCGCCGTCACCGTGGGAGGACAGGACGTGCGCGAGCTCTCGCGCCCGTCCCTGCGCCGCCAGGTCTCCCTCGTGGAGCAGGGCGCCACGCTCTTCTCGGGGACCATAGCCTCCAACCTGCGCTGGGGTCGCTCCGACGCGGATGACGGGGACCTCGCGGCGGCCGTCGCCACCGCGCAGGCCTCGGGCGTCGTGGAGGGCAAGGCAGGCGGCCTCGAGGCGGAGGTCGAGCAGTTCGGGCGCAACTTCTCCGGCGGCCAGCGCCAGCGCCTGACCATCGCCCGCACCCTCGTGCGGCGCCCGCGCGTGCTCGTGCTCGACGACGCCTCCTCGGCGCTCGACTTCGCCACCGACGCCGCCCTGCGCCGCTCCATCGCCCGCGACTGCGCGGGGACCGCCGTGGTCACCATCTCGCAGCGCGTGACCGCCGTGCGCCACGCCGACCAGATCCTCGTGCTCGACGGCGGGCGTCAGGTCGGCCTGGGCACGCACGAGGAGCTTCTGCGCAGCTGTCCCGTCTACCAGGAGATCTGCGCCTCGCAGCTCACCGAGGAGGAGGCGGTCCGATGACCCGGGAGGACCTCGCGGCAACGGGTCGCGCGCAGCGGGCCGAGGGCGGGACCATGCGCCGGATGGCGGGCCTCTTCGCGGGCGAGAAGCCCCGCCTCGCCGTCGCCGCCCTGCTCACGGTCGCCGTGGTGGTGTGCACGCTCGCGCTGCCCGTGCTCTCGGGCCGCGCCGTGGACTGCGTGGTGGGCGTCGGCGAGGTGGACTTCGCCGGCCTGCACCGGACGCTCGCGCTCATAGCCGTCACGCTCGCGCTCACGGCTATCTCCCAGTGGGCGCTCACCGCCGTCACGAACCGCCTCGCCTTCGGCGCCGCCCTCGACCTGCGTCGGCGAGCCTTCGACCACCTCCAGGAGCTCCCGCTCTCCACGATCGACTCCCGCGGCCACGGCGACCTCGCCGCGCGCATCGTCACCGACGCCGACATGCTCACGAACGGCCTGCTCATGGCCTTCCAGCAGCTCCCCGTGGGCGTGCTCACGATCGTGGTGACGCTCGTCTTCATGTTCGCGCTCAACCCGGCGATCGCTGCCGTGGTGGCGCTGCTCACCCCTGTCTCGATCTTCCTGGCGCGCTTCATCGCCACCCACAGCGCGCGGCACTTCTCCGGCCAGACGCGCCTGCGCGGCGAGCTCACCGCCTACGTGGAGGAGATGGTCGGGGGGATCTCGGCCGTGGAGACGTTCTGCGTGGGAGACCAGGTGCACGCCCGCTTCGCCGAGACGAACGAGGCGCTGGGCCAGGAGACCTTCAAGGCCGTGTTCTTCTCGTCCCTCGTGAACCCCACCACGCGCTTCGCGAACGCCCTCGTGTACGCCGCGATCGGCATCTTCGGCGCGTTCGTGGCCATGGGCGGCGGGATCACCGTGGGCGGCCTCTCGGCCTTCCTGGGCTACGCCGACCAGTACGCCAAGCCCTTCAACGACATCTCCGGCGTGGCCACCGAGCTGCAGAACTCCGTGGCGTGCGCGCGACGGCTCTTTGCGCTGCTGGACATGCCCGCCGAGGAGCCCGAGGCACCGGACGCCGCGGTCCTGTCCGACCCGCGCGGCGAGGTCGAGCTCGACCATGTTGCCTTCGGCTACGACGCGCGACGCCTCGTGCTGAGCGACGTCGACCTCGCCGTTCGACCCGGCCAGCGCATCGCCCTGGTGGGCGAGACGGGCTGCGGCAAGACCACGCTGATCAACCTCATCATGCGCTTCTACGACGTGAGCGGCGGCGCGGTGCGCGTGGACGGGCACGACGTGCGCGAGCTCACGCGCGAGAGCCTGCGCGCCGGCTGGGGCATGGTGCTGCAGGACACGTGGGTACGTCGCGCCACGGTGCGCGAGAACGTGAGCCTGGGGCGGCCCGACGCCGCGCTCGAGGAGGTGCGCGCCGCCTGTCGCGAGGCATACGCCGACGACTTCATCATGCGCCTGCCACAGGGCTACGACACGGTGCTCGACGGCTCTGCCTCCCTCTCAGCGGGCCAGCGGCAGCTCCTGTGCATCGCGCGCGTCATGCTGGCGCGACCGGCGATGCTCATCCTCGACGAGGCCACGAGCAACATCGACACCCGCACCGAGCTCTTGGTCCAGCGCGCGCTGGCGCGCCTCATGGAGGGTCGTACGAGCTTCGTGGTGGCGCACCGTCTCTCGACCGTGCGCGACGCCGATCTCATCTGCGTCATGGCCGACGGCGTGATCGCGGAGCGCGGCACGCACGACGAGCTGCTTGCCGCCGGCGGGCGATACAAGCGCATCTACGAGGCCCAGTTCGCCCCGACGGAATAGCTACAGCCCGCACTCGCGCAGACGGGAGTCGATCTCCCTCAGCGTGACGCGCGCGGCGAAGAGCTGCCGGTACGTGGCCGTCTTGACCTTGCCGGCGGCAGCGAGCTCGTCCATGCGCGCCTTCGTCGCCGCGAGCTCGTCGCGCACGTCGGCGGCGAATGCGTCGTAGGCGGCGAGCCGCGCCGCGTCGTCCTTCTCGGCCATCAGGCCCCTCCTTATGACGCGTGACTGGGATGATTCCGATTGTCACACAATCGCGGGAAGCGGCTCCTCCCGCGGGCGTCGAATTGTTGTCCGGTCGTCCCCCTACCATGTGCCCAAGGGGCGGAAAGGCCGCCGACAAGGACCTCTACGGAGGAGGACATCATGTACGAGCCGTCAAGGCACATCTCCACCTTCTACGTTGCCGGGTTCCAGTACTGGGACGGCGCGCTCGTGATCGGCGAGCTCAAGGCGGGCATGCAGCTCGACCTCGTCCCGGAGCGTGACAACCCGCACGACCCGGAGGCCATCGCCATCAGGTGGAAGGGCACCAAGCTCGGGTTCGTCCCCGCAGACGAGAACGCGCTCGTGTCCACCCTCGCGTTCTACGGGCACTCCGACGTCTTCGAGTGCCGCGTCCTCAAGGCGGACCCCGCCCGCAGCCCGTGGCACCAGCTCATGGTGGGCATCTACGTGAGGGACGCGCGCTAGTCGGACCGACCGCATGCGGGGAGGGCGCGGTTCGGGCCGCGGGCGCCCGCCCCGCACGCAGGGGCGTCTAGAGGTTGCGAATCCGGTAGAAGTACTTGTCCACCAGGCGGTCGTTGTGATCCGCGCAGCCCTCGTCCATGAAGGCCATGTGCCCGTTGTAGTAGACGTCGGGCTCGAATCCGCGCCTCACGAGGACCTCGACCATCTCCACGAGAACGGCGTTCTGCAGGAACACCGCGGGAATCGTCGAGGTGGCTCCCACCTTCATGGGGAAGCCCTCCACCTCGGTGGCGGCGTCGCCCACAAGGGAGCAGTTGTCCAGCACCACGTCCGCCACGTCCTTGAGCTTCAGCCCGGAGCGGTGCTTGGTGGTGAGGAAGTCGCTGTACTCCACCGCCGTGATCGCGATCACGGGGATGCCCTTCTCGTGCGCCCGAATGGCGGCGTCGACCGGTGCGATGTTGTTGCCGGAGTTGGAGATGATGATCATGCAGTCGTCGGGCGTGATGCGGTGGTAGTCCACGACGTTGGCGCCCACGCCGTAGAGGTTCTCGAAGTTGTAGCTCTTCGTGATCTCGAAGCTGCCCGTCGCGCTCTGCTCGAGGAGCGCGCAGTAGTTGGCCGGCGTGGCGGCGCGCCAGAAGGCGTCGTCGGTGACGAGGTGCGAGTGGCCCGTGCCAAAGCCGTAGATGATCCCGCCCTTCTCGGTGGTGTCGGCGAGGAGCTGTGCCGCGCGCTCGATGGCGTCGGCCTGCGTCTCGCGCACGCGCTGGACCACCTCCTGCATGGTCTCGAAGTAGCGCTCCCAGGCTCTCATGCTGAAGACCTCCCGTCCCCGCGGCGGACCCGCGGACTAGAAGCGGTAGTGGATGCAGTCCCGGTACTCGTCGACAAGGCGCTGGTTGAGCTCGTCGCCGCCGTCCAGGTTGGCGCTGTAGAACACCGGCGGATGCTCCATGCCCTCGTCCACGAGGCGCTGCACGAGCGCCGCCACGATGGAGTTGAGCATGACGGCGCCCACGACGGTCGACGTGGGCGACACGCGCTGGCTCAGCCCCTCGATCGCGACGGCTGCGTCCCCGACCTCACCATGGTTGTCCAGGACCACGTCCGCAAGCTCGAAGAGGCGCAGCCCCGAGGGGTGGCGCGAGGTGACGGACTTGGAGTACGTGAGGTTGGTGATCGCGATCACCTTCGCCCCCGCGTCGCGTGCCGCCATGGCGATCTCGATGGTCACGGGGTTGCGGCCGGACACGGAGTGGGCGATGAGGACGTCGCCGGGCCGGAAGTCCGCTTGGTCACGGGCGAGCTCGGTTCCGTAGCCCACGAGGCGCTCCATGTGGCTCGTGTGGGTGATGGGCGAGGTGTCCAGCATGATCTCGCGTCCGAAGATCGGGTTCATGAGCATGAGGCCGCCGGCGCGGTAGTACATCTCCTCCGAGAGGATGCCGGCGTGGCTCGCGCCGAAGGTGTAGATCGAGTGCTTGCTCATGACGCACTCGGCGAGCAGGTCGACGCACTGCTCCATGTGCCCGTGCTCGCACTCCTCGATCGTGTCGACGAGGCCGCGCACGATGTCGATGTAGTCAAAGCGCATTCGCTTCGCTCCCTTCTATGCGCGGGGCGCGCACGAACCACGTCCGTGCGCGCCCCGTCTCCCCGGACGCCCGGGGTCAGCTCGGTATCCCGTGGGGTCGGGACTTACGCGACACCCGCGATCAGGCGCGCGACGGCGCCGCAGATCATGCCCCAGATGTCGAAGTCCTGGCCGCCGTAGACCAGCATCCAGTCCTGGATGGTGTTGTTGAAGAAGTACGCGCCGAAGCCGACGAGGAGGACGGCGAGCACGCCGCAGAGGGCCGCGCCGATGATGGTGCCGCGGATGCCGCCCTGGGCGTTGCAGATGATGGAGGCCGCGCCGATCTCGAAGAAGCAGGTGGTGACGAGCGGGATGACGACGGTCGGGA
>CAUGFC010000015.1 GCA_959598545.1 uncultured Olsenella sp.
GCCTGCCCCGAGCACGGCCACTCGCTGGACGACCTCCAGCCGCGCGACTTCTCGTTCAACGCCCCCTACGGCGCCTGCCCCGAGTGCGACGGCCTGGGATTCCGCAAGATCGTCGACGCCGAGGCCCTGATCGAGGACCCGTCGCTGTCCGTGGCGGGCGGCGTCTTCGGCAGCATATTCGGGCACTCCAACTACTACCCGCAGGTCCTCGCCGCCGCGTGCCGCCACCTCGGCGCCTCCGAGGACACGCCGTGGGCCGACCTCCCCAAGAAGGTCCAGTCCGCGCTTCTCGACGGCCTGGGGACGGCCAAGATCCGCGTCGACTACCTCACGCGCGACGGCCGCAACACGCACTGGTTCACCACCTTCCCCGGCGTGCGCAAGATCCTCTTCGACAAGTACCAGGAGACCACGTCGGAGACCATGAAGACGCACCTCGAGAAGTACATCCGCGAGGTGCCCTGCTCGGCGTGCCACGGCGCGCGCCTCAAGCCCGAGATCCTCGCCGTCACGGTGGGCGAGAAGAACATCTGGGAGGTCTGCGAGCTCTCCTGCCGCGAGTGCCTCGCGTTCTTCGAGGCGCTCGAGCTCACCGACCGCCAGCGCTTCATCGCCGGTGCCGTGGTCAAGGAGATCCTGGCGCGCCTGCGCTTCCTCGTGAACGTGGGCCTGGACTACCTCACGCTCAGCCGCGCCGCCGCCACGCTCTCCGGCGGCGAGGCCCAGCGCATCCGCCTGGCCACGCAGATCGGTGCCGGACTCATGGGCGTGCTCTACATCCTGGACGAGCCCTCGATCGGCCTGCACCAGCGCGACAACAACCGCCTCATCGAGACGCTCAAGCGCCTGCGCGACCAGGGCAACACCGTGATCGTCGTGGAGCACGACGAGGACACGATCCGCGCCGCGGACTACGTCATCGACATGGGCCCCGGAGCCGGCGAGCTGGGCGGCCGCGTGGTGGCGGCCGGCACGCCGGACGAGATCGCCGCCTGCCCCGAGTCCGTCACGGGCGCCTACCTCACCGGCGAGCGCCAGATCCGCCTGCCCGAGAGGCGCCGCAACCCGCGCAAGGGCCAGATCAAGGTCACCGGCGCCACGGCCAACAACCTGAAGGGCGTCACCGCCAAGGTCGAGCTCGGCACGCTCACCGTGGTGACGGGGGTCTCGGGCTCGGGCAAGAGCTCGCTCGTCACCGACACGCTCGCGCCCGCACTCACCAACGCCGTGCACCGCTCCAAGCGCGTCGTGGGCCCCTACAGAAAGCTCGAGGGCGTGGACCGGATCGACAAGGTCATCGACATCGACCAGTCGCCGATCGGCCGCACGCCGCGCTCCAACCCCGCCACCTACATCGGGCTCTGGGACGACCTGCGCGCGCTCTTCGCGTCGCTGCCCGAGAGCCGCGCGCGCGGCTACAGCCCGGGGCGCTTCTCGTTCAACGTCCCCGGCGGCCGCTGCGAGGCCTGCAAGGGCGACGGCCAGATCAAGATCGAGATGAACTTCCTGCCGGACGTCTACGTCCCCTGCGAGGTCTGCCACGGCAAGCGCTACAACCGCGAGACCCTGGAGGTCCTCTACCACGGCAAGTCCATCTCGGACGTGCTCGACATGACGGTCCACGAGGCGCTGGCCTTCTTCTCCAACATCCCGCGCATCAAGAACAAGCTCCAGACCCTCTACGACGTGGGCCTGGGCTACATCCACCTGGGCCAGCCCGCCACGACGCTCTCCGGCGGCGAGGCCCAGCGCGTGAAGCTCGCCAAGGAGCTCCACCGCCAGCAGACCGGAAAGACCTTCTACATCCTCGACGAGCCCACCACGGGCCTGCACTTCGAGGACGTGCGCCAGCTGGTCGAGGTGCTCGAGAAGCTCGTGGACGCCGGCAACACGGTGCTCGTGATCGAGCACAACCTCGACGTCATCAAGATGGCGGACCGCGTGCTCGACATGGGTCCCGAGGGTGGCGACGGCGGCGGCACGGTCGTGGCCTACGGCACGCCCGAGCAGGTCGCGGAGGTGCCGGAGAGCTACACGGGGCAGTTCCTGCGCGAGATCCTCGCCCGCGACCGCGCCCGTCAGGCGGGGGCGTAGGCGCATGGCGCGCCGCGAGAGGTTCCAGAAGACCAACGCCATGCGCGAGCTCGAGGCCGCGGGCGTACCCTTCTCGTACGAGACCTACGAGGTCGACGAGACGGACACGTCGAGCGAGCTCGGCCTCCACATCGCCCAGATGCTCGGCGAGGACCCGGCGGCGAGCTTCAAGACGCTCGTGTGCGTGACGCCGGCGGGGGAGCACGTGGTCTGCTGCATCCCCGTCGCCGACGAGCTGGACCTCAAGAAGGCCGCCGCGGCGGCGGGCGAGAAGAGCCTCAGCCTGATGCACGTGCGCGACCTCGAACCGGTCACCGGCTACGTCCGCGGCGGCTGCTCGCCGGTGGGCATGAAGAAGCGCTTCCCCACGCTGGTCGACGAGACGGCACAGCTCTTCGACGAGATCCACGTCTCGGGCGGGCGGCGCGGCCTCAGCCTCGTGCTCGCGCCGGACGACCTCGTCCGCTTCTGCGAGGCGACCCTCGCCGACATCGTGCGGGACTAGGCGCCGTCCTCGTTGAGGTCACGCTCGATGAGCTGGCGCAGCCGTTGCGAGCGCGTCTGCCCGTTCCGGGCGGCCTTCTCGTCAAAGGCGCGCACCGCCGACTCGGGCACCTTGACTCCGATAAGCTTGAGCTGCTCAGAGCTTATGCGCGGTCGTCCGACCAGGATGCGACCCCATTTCCCGGGAAGCTCTCCGCGCTCGAGACGCTCAGCGATCTCTTCGATGTCCCGGTCGGTGAGGACGCCGCCTTCCCGTGTGACGTATTGCACGCTGTGCCTCCCATAGCTCACGCAACACCTTTTTCGTTGGAGGGGTCTGGGCGTGGAAAACGAGGACAGACCCATCCTCCAAAACGGTTCCAATCAGCTCCAGAACCCTTCCCCGCCCGTCATGCCCAAGGGCGACGAGCGTGGGACGAGGCAGGTCGTCGCCGACGCGCTCGGCGACGACGAAGGCGTTGCCCCATGCTTTCAGCACGTCGGTTGCCGAGAGTTCCGGATGTCGGCGGGGGATGCGCTCATGGATCCGGATGAGGTCCTTCCTCACGGCGCACCTTCCGTTAAACGAAACGTTATACAAAAATAGGGGGAGGCGCAAGAAGCGGTTAGGCGGGCGGCGAGTCGCCGCCGCCCGCCGCGCCGCTCAGTTGTTCACCACGAGCTCCTCCACGCGCCCGATGAAGATGCGCACGCCCGAGCCGGCGGCGCCGCCCAGCATGAGGCCGTGCTCGACGGGGTCGAGCGTCGAGCCCGCCCAGTCGCCCTCGTCATCCCTCTCGCCGCGCTCCGCCTCGAGCTCGAGCAGGCTCCTCAGGAGATCTCGCTCAGCGGCGGTGGCGTCGTCGTCGCGGTCCTCGCCCTCGAACGTGGGCTCGGGCAGGGAGGTCCCGAGCTCGTAGACCTCGTTCAGCGTCTGGCGACGTCGCTCGATCGTGCGGTCGAGCACGAGGTTCCTGACCGCCTCGGCCGACTCGGGCGTGCGCGCCTCGTCGGGCGTGAGCGTGACGACGATCGCGTCGCTCGCCACCTCCCCGAGCTCGCGCAGGTCGCGACAGGTCACGATCACCCGCGCCTCTTCCCAGTTCAGTGCCATGCTTGCTCCCTTCTCTCGGATGTGGGGGCGCCAGCGTAGCAGGGCGTCCCTGACGGCTGCCCGACGCGTGGCCGACGGCAGTCTGACGCCGCAGCTCGCGGCTGCCGTCCGGCCGGATTGGTTCGACCGTTTGTCGGCGAGGGGGTCCTTCTCTCCCGCGGGAGGTCCTCGCCGGCCCGACCCGCTCGGAGACGGTGACGATGGCGTGCGATCGCGAACAAACCGGACGGTCCTTGCGCGAGCGCTTTAGTGTGCTAAAGTGATGGGGCACGGAACGCGAGGAACGCGGCAGGAAGGGAACGGACGTGACGGCAGCAACGCCCCGTGGCTTCAGGGACATCCTCCCGAGGGAGGCGCTCGCCCGCGAGCGCATCAAGGACGTGGTGCGCGGGTGCTTCGCGGAGCACGGCTATCTCCCGGTGGAGACGCCGCTGCTCGAGGAACGGGCAGCGCTCGAGCGGGGCGGCAGGATAAAGGACAGCGCCTTCCAGCTCTTCGATACGGACCAGACCCTCCTCACGCTGCGACCCGACCTAACGCTGCCGGCGGCGCGCCTCGTCGCGGGTCGCATGGGCGAGGCCGACCTGCCCGTCCGCCTGCGCTACAGCGCCCCGGTGGTCCGCGAGGAGCCGTCGCTGCGCGGCCAGCCGCGCCAGTTCACGCAGCTCGGCGTCGAGCTCGTGGCCCGTGACGGCATCGCCTCCGAGGCCGAGGTCGTGCGCCTGCTCGCGGAGACTCTCGAGCGGCTGGAGGTGCCGGCGTGGCGCATCGTCTTCGGCTCCCCGGTGCCCGTGACGGCGCTGCTCGACGCCTGCTCGCCGAGCGTGGCCTTCTCCGAGCGCGTGCGCACGCTGGTCCACGACTCGGACCTCGTCACACTCGACGAGGTGCTGGGAGCCGAGAAGGACCTCGCGCCCGCCGCCGCACGCGCCCTCTCCGAGGCCTGTCGCATGGGCGGTGGCGTCGACGTGATCGCGCGGCTGGACGGGCTTCTCGCCGACGCGGGCGTGCCCGATGCGCGGCGCGGCACCGCCGAGCTCTCCGCGCTCGCCGAGGAGCTCGCCGACCTCTTCGAGGCGGGTCGCGTGTCCTTTGACTTCTCGATCATCAACTCGTTCGACTACTACACCGGAATCATCTTCAAGGGCTACGCCGAGGGCATCGCCGCGAGCCTCGCCTCGGGCGGCCGCTACGACGCGGTGCTCGCCAACTACGGACGGCCGGACCTCGTGGCCTGCGGCTTTGCTCTCTCGCTCGAGCGCCTGCAGGAGGTGCTCGGCGAGCCGGGCGAGTCCGGCGTGGTGACGCCGGGGGTGCGCCTGGCGGAGCGGCCGCTGCGCGTGGCGGTTCCCAAGGGGTCGCTCTTCAAGGACACGGTGCGCGTGCTCGCGGCTGCGGGGCTTCCCACGACCGAGCTGGAGAACCCCGGGCGTCGTCTCGTGATGCGCGAGGGCGACGTGGAGTACGTGATCGTGCGCGCCCAGGACGCCCCGGCCTTCGTGGGCCACGGCGGCGCCGACTGCGGCTTCTGCGGCACGGACTCGCTCGTGGAGGCGGACCTCGACCTGCTGCAGCTCGTGGACATGGGCTACGGGGCGTGCCGCTTCGTCGTGGCGGAGCCGGCAGACCGCGCGGGCGAGGCCGAGCGCAACTACGCCTGGCGCGGCACGGTGCGCGTTGCCACCAAGTATCCGCGCATCACACAGCGCTACTACGACTCCATAGGCCAGCAGGTGGACATCGTAACGCTGCACGGCAACATCGAGCTGGGCCCGATCGTGGGAATGACCGACCGCATCGTGGACATCACGGCCACCGGCACCACGCTCGCCGAGAACGACCTCGTGATCGTCGACCAGATCATGGAGTGCTCGGCCCGCTTCTTCGCCGGGCCGGCGGCGTATCGCTGCGACAAGAGGATTCGCGACCTCGCGGCTCGTCTCGCCGAGGTCAGGAAGGGGAGTGCGTCATGAGGACGGTAACGCTCGAAGGGGGAGCGCGTCTCACGCAGGCGGACCTCAATCGCTCGGGGGTCCTTCCCGCCGAGGTCATGGCCGCGGCCGAGAAGATCGTGGATGACGTGCGCGAGCGCGGGGACGCCGCGGTGCGTGACTTTTGTCTGCGCTTTGACGGCGCGTGCCCGCGGGACTTCCGCGTGCCGGACGAGCTGGTGCGCGGGGCGCTCGACCTCGTGCCGCCCGAGTTTCTGACCGCGCTCACCCAGGCGCGCGACCAGATCCGGGACTTCCACGAGCGAGAGCGCGAGCAGTCCTGGTTCACCACCCGCGCGGACGGCACGATGCTCGGCGTGAAGGTGACGCCCGTGGCCTCCGCCGCGGTCTACGTGCCCGGCGGGCGCGCCCAGTACCCCTCCACCGTCCTCATGGACACCATCCCGGCCAAGGTCGCCGGCGTGGAGCGCGTGGTCATGGTCACGCCGCCGCAGGCGGACGGCACGCTCTCCGCCTACACGCTCGCCGCCGCGGCGCTCGCGGGCGTGGACGAGGTCTACGCCGTGGGCGGCGCCCAGGCCATCGGCGCCGTTGCCTACGGCACCGAGTCCATCCCGGCGGTCGAGAAGATCGTGGGGCCGGGCAACGCCTACGTTGCCGCAGCCAAGCGCTATGTCTCCGGCGACGTGGGCATCGACATGGTGGCAGGCCCCTCCGAGGTCTGCGTGCTCGCGGACCTCGCGGCGGCACCCGAGGTGGTCGCCGCCGACCTCATGGCCCAGGCCGAGCACGACCCGATGGCGAGCTGCTACCTCGTGACCTGCGACGCCCGCATCGCCGAGCGCGTCGAGGCGGCCGTAGAGCTGCTCGTCTCCCAGAGCCCGCGCGAGGAGATCACCCGCGCGAGCCTGGACGACCGCGGCGTGGTCGTGGTCTGCGACACGCTCGACACCGCCGTGGACGCGATCAACGTGATCGCGCCCGAGCACCTGGAGCTCCACTGCGCGGACGCGCTCGGGCTCCTCGGCCGCGTGCGCAACGCGGGCGCGATCTTCGTGGGCCCCTGGAGCTCCGAGCCCCTGGGCGACTACGTGGCCGGCCCCAACCACACGCTGCCCACGGGCGGCACCGCGCGCTGGGCCAACCCGCTCGGCGTCTACGACTTCCAGAAGCGCTCGAGCGTGATCTGCTACACGCCCGAGGGGCTGCTCGCGGACGCTCCCGCCACGCAGACCATCGCCCAGGCCGAGGGCCTCTGGGCCCATGCCCTCTCCGTCGGCATTCGCCGGGTGATTGCGGAGGCCCCCGCAGACGCGCCGGAGGGCACGTTCGGCGTCGCGCTCGACCTCGCGGGGCGTGCGGGCGAGGTGGCATGGCCGGAGGCGCTGCCCGCGCCGGCCGGGGTCCCGCTGCCCGGCTTCGAGCGGAGGGGCTAGCCATGGCAAGGAAGAGCCTCGACGTCACGGCGCGCCTGCGGCCAGCGCTGCGCGCCTTCGAGCCCTATGACCCGCGCTTCTCGCCCGTGCGCGTGAACCTCTCCGCGAACGAGAACACGCACCCGCTGCCGACGGAGCTCGCCGACGCCGTGCTCGAGGCCGTGGCCGCCACGCCGCTCAACCGCTACCCCGACCCCATGGCAAACGCCCTGCGCGACGCGCTGGCCGAGCGCCACGGCACGGACCGCGCCCACGTGATCGTGGGCAACGGCGGGGACGAGCTGCTCTTCAACCTGCTCTTCGCCTTCGGCGGCCCCGGACGCGCGGTCGTGACCTGCCCGCCTGACTTCGCCGAGTACGCCAACTTCGCCGCGATGTGCGAGACGCCGGTCGTCGCCATCCCGCGCGACGCGGGGGACTTCTCCGTGGACGCCGAGGCCCTTCTCGCCGCCGCGGCAGACGCGGCCCTCGTGATCCTCACCTCTCCCAACAACCCCACGGGCGGACTCGTCGACCGTGCGCTCGTGGAGCGGCTGCTCGCCGAGACCGAGGCGCTCGTGCTCGTTGACGAGGCGTACGTGGAGTTCGCCGGCGAGGACGAGAGCCTCGCGCCGCTCGTCCCGGGAAACCCCCGCCTCATCGTGCTGCGCACGCTCTCGAAGGCCTTCGCGCTCGCCGGCCTTCGCGTGGGGTATCTCGTGGCGGACCCCCAGATTGTGGACGCCCTCGGCGCCGTGCGCCAGATATACTCGGTAGACGTGCTCGCCCAGGCGGTCGCGCTCGCCTTCGTGGGGCGCCGCGCGCTTCTCGCCCCCGTCGTCGCGGACATCGTGGAGGAGCGGGAGCGGCTGGCCGCGGGACTCTCCGCGCTGCCCGGCGTGCGCGTGTGGCCCTCTGCCGCCAACTTCGTGCTGGTGCGCGTGCCGAACGCCCACCGCACGTGGGAGCGGCTGCGCGACGAGCATTCGATCCTGGTGCGCGACTTCAGTTCCACGCCGGGGCTCGACGACTGTCTCAGGCTCACCGTGGGCACGCGGGAGGAGAACGACGCCCTCCTCGACGCGCTCTCGGTGCTCACAAGGGAGGAATCATGACAAGGACCGCCAAGGTCGTCCGCGCCACCTCAGAGACCGACATCGGCATCTCCGTGGACCTCGACGGCACCGGCGCCGCCGACGTCGAGACGGGCGTGGGCTTCTTCGACCACATGCTCTGCGCCCTCGCGCGCCACTCGCTCGTGGACCTCACGGTGCGTGCCAAGGGCGACACCGAGGTGGACGACCACCACACGGTCGAGGACACGGGCATCGTGCTCGGCCAGGCGCTGCGCGAGGCCCTCGGCGACAAGCGCGGCATCCGCCGCTTCGGCTCCGTGATGGTGCCGCTCGACGAGGCGCTCGTCATGGCGGCCGTGGACGTCTCCGGCCGAGGCGGGCTCTACTGGGACGTCGCAATCGCCCCCGCCAAGGTGGGTACCTTCGACACCGAGCTCGCGAAGGAGTTCTTCGTTGGGCTCGCGCGCGAGGCCGGCATCACGCTGCACCTGCGGCTCGTCGCCGGGGAGAACGCCCACCACATCATCGAGGCCACGTTCAAGGCGGCCGCGCGCGCCCTGCGCGAGGCCGTCGAGGGCGACCCGCGCGTCGACGGCGTGCCCTCCACGAAGGGGTCGCTGTGACGGCGCGCCCGATCGTCATCGTCGACTACCACAAGGGCAACCTGCGCTCGGTGGAGCGGGGGCTGGTCGAGGCCGGCGGCACGGCGGTCGTGACGGACGACCCGGCGGCGATCGCCGCCGCCGACGCGCTGGTGCTCCCCGGGGTGGGCAGCTTCGGCGACGCGGCGGCCTACCTGGGGGAGAGCGGCCAGCGTGAGGCGATTCTCGCCGCACTTGGCCGCGGTGTGCCGTTCCTGGGCATCTGCCTGGGCCTCCAGCTGCTCTTCGAGCGCGGGAGCGAGACGGGCGACGGCTCGTGGGCGGAGGGCCTGGGCGTGATGGCGGGCTCCGCCACGCGCCTGGAGTCCTCGCGACTCAAGGTGCCGCACGTGGGCTGGGACCAGCTCGACCTCACGCCGCTCGGCCGCTCCTGCCCGCTCTTCGCGGGCGTGGCGGAGGGCGCGCACGTCTACTTCACCCACTCCTACGCCCTGGCGGACGACGTGCCGGCCGAGCTCGTGACCGCGCGGACGCACTACGCGCGCAGCTTTGCCTCCGCGGCGTGGGACGGCGCCAACACCTACGGCGTGCAGTTCCACCCCGAGAAGAGCTCGGCGGTGGGCCTTCAGATCCTGCGCAACTTCGTGCGTCTGTCGGGGGGTGCCGCATGATCCTCTTCCCGGCGATCGACCTGGTGGGCGGGCGCGTGGTGCGGCTCGCCAACGGCGAGCGCTCCCGCATGGACGTCTACTCCGACGATCCTGTGGCGGTGGCCGAGTCCTTCCGCGATGCCGGCGCGCGCTGGGTCCACGTGGTCGACCTCTCCGCAACGCTCGAGGAGGACGAGGCAGCCCGCTCGGCCAACGACGCCGCCATCCGTGCGATCTGCGCCGTCGACGGCATCTCGGTGGACGCCGGGGGCGGCGTTCGCTCGATGGCCGCGGTGGAGCGCCTGGCGGGTCTGGGCGTGCGGCGCATCGCGATCGGCACGGCGCTCGTGCGCGACCCCGCCTTCGCCGAGGCGGCGGCTCGCGAGTTCGGCGAGCTCGTCGTCGCCGACGTCGCCGCGCGCGGCGGGGAGGTGCGCGTGAACGGCTGGCGCGAGGGAGCGTCGCTCTCCGCCGACGAGCTCGTCGCCCGCCTCGCCGAGCTGGGCTATCGCCACCTCGTCTTCACCGACGTCGCCCGCGACGGCATGCGCTGCGGCATCGACGCCGAGACGTACCGCCACGTCGCGGGGGTGGCGGGCTTTCCGGTGGTCGCCTCGGGAGGCATCGCGAGCCTGGACGACCTGCGGGCGCTCTCGGCCCTCGGCCCGGACGTCATCGAGGGGGCCATCACCGGGCGCGCCCTCTACGAGGGGTCCCTCTCGCTCGGGGACGCCCTCGCCGCACTTGCGTGACGTCGCGATCCGACCGGCGGCTGCCCACTCCTTCCAAAACGGCCGCTCGTGCTACATTTCCGCGTTCCGAAAACCAAAACGGCCGCTCGTGTAGCACGAATTCCTGACCAATTGATGAGAGCGGGTTTTGCGCGCAGAGTTTTCCCAGGAAACGATATCATCCTTCCAATCGTATTTTCGAATGGGAACAAGGCCGTGTTGCACGAGCGGCCGTTTTGGTTTTTTCGCTGTCCAAATGTTGCACGAGCGGCCGTTTTGGCATCCGGATGGTCGGGCGAGAGGACCCTTGCCTCCGGCTGGCCATGTTACGACCCGGGTGCGAGATGCGCTCTGCCCCCTGGCCTCAGGTAAGCTTTCCAGCATGGACCCCGCGCGGCCGAGCCCTGTGAGAAGTGTGGCGAGGCCCCGGCCGAGCCCGAAAGGAAGCCATGCTGACCAAGCGCGTCATACCGTGTCTGGACGTGAAGGACGGCCGTGTGGTCAAGGGCGTCAACTTCGTGGGCCTGCGTGACGCGGGCGACCCCGTGGAGCTGGCGCGCAAGTACGACCACGAGGGCGCCGACGAGGTCGTGTTCCTAGACATCACCGCTACCTCCGACGACCGCGCTACCACGATCGAGCTGGCCGGTCGCGCCTCGGCGGAGCTGCGCATCCCCTATACGGTGGGGGGCGGCTTCCGCGACGTCGCGGGCTGCCGCACGATGATCGCGGCGGGCGCCGACAAGGTCTCGCTTAACTCGGCGGCCGTGCGCGACCCGGGTCTCATCACCGCCGCGGCCACGGCCTTCGGCTCGCAGGCCGTCATCTGCGCGATCGACGCCAAGCGCGTGGGCCGCGAGGACCGCTGGGAGGTCTACCTGGCCGGGGGCCGGCAGGCCACCGGCATCGACGCCGTGGCCTGGGCCGAGGAGGCCGCGCGACGCGGCGCCGGTGAGATCCTGCTCACGAGCATGGACCGCGACGGCACCAAGGACGGCTTCGACCTCGCGCTCACCCGCGCGGTGGCGCGCGCCGTGCCCATCCCCGTCATCGCGTCCGGCGGCGTGGGCACGCTCGAGCACTTCGCCGAGGGCATCCTGGAGGGCGAGGCGGACGCCGTGCTCGCGGCGAGCGTCTTCCACTTCGGCACGTTCACGATCCGCCAGGTCAAGGAGTACCTGGCGAGCCAGGGCATTCCGGTGCGCCTGGACTTCTAGGGCGAGCGACCATGCACACCCGTCGGAACCTGCCCCCGCGGGCGCGCGGGACCACGGGGTATGCATGGTTCGCCGAGACACAGGAAGGGAAGGGGAGGACCATGGAGCGGATCTCGATTTCCGACGTGCGCTTCGACGACCGCGGCCTCGTCCCCGCCGTGGTGCAGCAGGAGGGCACCGGCGAGGTCCTCATGGTCGCGTGGATGAGCGCGGAGTCGCTGCGCCTGACCCTGGAGACGGGGACCACGTGGTTCTGGAGCCGCAGCAGGCAGGAGCTCTGGAACAAGGGGGCCACCAGCGGAAACGTCCAGAGGGTGCGGCACGTGCTCGTGGACTGCGACGCCGACACGCTGCTCGTGGAGGTGGACTCGCCGGGCCCCGCGTGCCACACGGGGAACCGGAGCTGCTTCTTCAGGGGGCTCGACAACGGGGCTGACGAGAAGAACGGAGATGCGTGATGGGTGAGCGTACGGAGAACGTCGTCGACGGGAACCTGGGGGAGACCATTGCCGGCCTCGCGGCCGTTATCCACGGTCGTCGCGACGCCTCGCCGGAGGCCTCCTACACGGCCCGGCTGCTCCAGGGCAAGGAGGACGGCCTGCTCAAGAAGCTCACCGAGGAGGCGACCGAGGTCGTCATGGCCTGCAAGGACCGCGACCACGACCACATCCGCTATGAGGCCGCCGACCTCGTCTACCACCTGCTCGTCGCGCTCGAGCGCTACGGGGTGACGCTTGACGAGCTCGCCGGAGAGCTCGACGCGCGGCGGCGCTAGGCGCGGTAGCGCGCCCCCGAGAGCAGGATCGACTTGCGCACGAGCACGTCCATGGCGTCGAGAACCGCCTCGGGTAAGCGGCGGTACTGCGAGACCACGGAGAGCTCCGTGCAGGCGAGGATCACGCTGTCGCAGGCGCCCTCGTGGAGGAACCACCCGATCACGCGGTCGAACGCGTCGAGGTCGGGCTCTCGCCCCGCCTTGACGTCGTCGTAGATGATGGACATGACGCTGGCCTGGAGCTCCGCGGGGGGAGTGACGCACGTCGCGCCCAGCGCCTCGCACTCGCGGGCGTAGACGCCCGAGGCCACCGTGCCGTCCGTCCCCATGACGCCCACGCGGCGGGCGCCGCCCATGAGCACGGTCTCCCGGACGGCCTCGCGTGGCATGTGGATGACGGGAATGCCGGTGAACGCCTGGATCTGGTCGTAGAAGAAGTGCGACGTGTTGCAGGGGATGGCGATGTGGGCGCACCCCGCTTGCTCGAGCAGCTGCACGCACGAGCGCATCGTCGTGAGCAGCGAGCGGGCGTCCCCGGTCTGGATCGCGCGCGTGCGGTCGGGCATGGAGGCGCAGGAGAGGATGACCATGTCGATGTGGTCCTGGTCGGTCGCGGCCTGGGTGTGCCTCACCACCTGGTCATAGTAGTACGCGGTGGCCTCCGGGCCCATGCCCCCGATCACGCCGAGCTTCTCCATGCCGCCCCCTAGTCGTGGTAGTACCGGCGCATCTGCGCGAGACAGCGGAAGTGCTGGCGCACCATGCGCAGCCAGCGGTGCGGGACGTTGTCGCCCCTCATGAAGACGGGGTTGACCGCCTTGCCCTCGCGGATGAGCCGGTGGGCGAGGTCGCGCAGCCCCGCGTCGCGGACGAACTCGTCGATCGCGCGGTAGGGCAGGACCGTCCAGAGGTGCTCCTCGCGCGCCGTCTCGAAGGCGGGCTCGAAGGGACGGTGGTGGACGTACTCCTCGACGACGTATTTCGCGACGTTGAAGCCGGAGCCCGTCACGTAGTAGTTGCTGCGGCCCTGGCGGGTGTTGAAGTCGAAGAACTTGTACGAGCCGTCGCGCTCGTCGTACTTGACGTCGAAGTTGGAGAAGCCCACGAAGCCCAGGTCCTCCAGAAGCGCGCGGACGCTCTCGCAGAGCTCGTCGTTCGGCTCGGTGATGATCACGGCGTGGTTGCCCACCGCGTGGGGCTCGTGCTCCTCGAGAAGGACGTGGCCCAGGCACATCATGCGCACCTTGCCCGTCTGGTCGGAGTAGCTCGTGAGCACGCGCATGCGCTCGTCGTTGCCGGGCACGCGGTCCTGGATGATGAGGTCGTCGGCATAGCCGGAGGCGTAGACGTCGCGGATGACGGACTCCAGCTCCTCGCGCGAGGATATGGTGTAGGCCTTCTCCTGCGTGGCGAAGGGGTGCGCCCAGTACTCGATGCCGTCGGAGGGCTTGAGGATCATCGGGTAGGGGAAGTCGATGGCGTCGAGGGCGGAAAGCGGCTCGCCGTCGGGCGCCAGCATCTCCCGCGTGAACGTGAGGGTGTGCGGGTAGGGCACGCCGTGCTTCTCGCAAAGCCGGTAGAAGACCTCCTTGCGCTGGGCGCTGTCCATGAGCTCGAAGGGCCCGTACGGCGCGACGATGTTGCCGGCGAGCGCCCCGGCGTCCTTGGCCTGTGCCACAAGCGCGACGTAGCTGTCCCCGCAGCCCATGAGCACGACCGTCTTGTCGGCGCGCTCGGCGGCGATGGCGTTGACCGTGCGCAGGAAGGTGTCGTAGGTGTCGATCGCGGGGTCGTGCCGGTAGTCGGCTATGCGGCTGCGATAGGAGGGGCCGGTCCCGTATTTGCCGATCACGATGCTCTTCACCTGGTACTGCTCGTAGAAGGCGCGCGCGACGGAGTAGGCGTTGATGTCTCCTCCCAGGAGCACGGGAACGAACTCACGGTCGACGAACTTCATGGGGCGCCTTCCTACGTGGGGCATGGTTACCGGACGACCCGCACGCGGCGCGACGTCAGAAAAGAAAGTATAGCGCCCGCCCATGGCACCGCGCGCATATGCGCCGTTTCTGCATGAAACGGTGGTAGAGGCAGCGTGACCGGGCGCGAGTCGATACAATCAGGAGACCGGAACGGAAACGAGGAGGGTGACGGTGTCGGAACACCAGCGTCCGCAGGGGCGGCACTTCGCTCACGAGACGGGCGAGAAGGACGACGACTTCCAGGGGTCTGGCGACTACGAGAGCGTGGGTCGCTCGGCCAGCCTCATGACGGGCCTCATCATCGTGTCGCGCGTGACCGGCTTCGCCCGCACGTGGGTCATGGGCATCGCCTTCGGCGTCTCCTACCTCGCCTCCTCCTACAACATAGCCAACAACCTCCCCAACATGCTCTACGAGCTCGTCATGGGGGGCATGCTCGTCACGGCGTTCCTCCCCGTGTACATGGAGGCCCGTCGCAGCGGCGGGCGCGAGGCGGCCAACGACTACGTCTCGAACCTCCTCTCGGTCCTGCTCGTCCTTCTCGGCGGCATATCGCTCCTCGCGATCGTCTTCGCCCCGGCCCTCATCTGGACGCAGTCGTTCATGAGCGGCGGGGAGGAGATGGAGGTCGCCGTCTACTTCTTCCGCTTCTTTGCGATCCAGGTGCTGTTCTACGGCCTGGGGTCCGTGTTCTCGGGCGTGCTCAACGCCCACCGCGACTACTTCTGGAGCAACTTCGCCCCCATTCTCAACAACGTGGTGGTCATCGCCAGCTTCGCGGCCTTCCCCGCCCTCGAGGCGATGAGCCCCGGCCTGGCGGTGACGGTCCTCGCCGTAGGCACGACGCTGGGCGTCTTCGTGCAGATGGCATGCCAGATACCCGCGCTCGCCAAGTACGGCCTGCGCCCGCGCTTCCACGTCGACCTCGCCGACCGTCGGCTGAGGAAGACCGTCTCGCTCGGCGTTCCCACGCTGGTCGCCACCGCATGCACCTTCGTGACGGCGTCCGTGCAGAACTCGGCGGCGCTCGCGGTGCAGCCGGGCACGGGCGCCTCGGTGATCGCCTACGCGCGCCTGTGGTACACGCTGCCCTACGCCCTGATCTCGGTCTCGCTCAACACCGCCCTCTACACCGAGCTCGCCCGCGACGCGGCGCGCGGCGACGACGACGCGGTGCGCGCGGGCTTCTCGCGCGGCGTGGCCGAGCAGCTCTTCTTCCTCATTCCGTTCGCGTTCTACCTCGTCGTGTTCGCGGAGCCGCTCAACATGATCTACAGCTCCGGCAGGTTCGACTACGAGGGCGTCCGCCTGGTGAGCGAGTACCTGCGCTTCCTGGCGCCCGCGCTGCCGCTCTACGGCGTCTGCATGCTCGCGCAGAAGGGGTGCTCGGCGCTCATGGACATGCGGCCCTATGCCGTCTTCATGGTGCTCGGCTCGGTCATGCAGGTCGTATGGGCGCTCGTCGTGGGCGTGCGGCTCGGTGGGGGCATGCCCGCGATCGCGTTCTCGACGGTCGTGTTCTACCTGGTCGCCAACGCCGGCGCCGTCGTCTGGATGCGGCGGAGGCTGAGGGGCCTGCGCGTGCGGGCCATGCTTCACGGGGCGGTCCTCGGCCTCGTGCTCGGCCTCCTCGGCGCGCTCGCCGGCGGTGCGGTCCTGCGGGCGCTCGAGACCCTCGTCGCCCCGCTGACCGCCGTCGGCGCGGGCGGGGCCACGGAGGTCGCGAGCCTGGCGCGCGCGCTGGCCTACGTCGTGGTCGCCGGCATCGTCTCGCTGGTCGTGACGTTCGTCCCCGCCGTCGCGCTCCGGATTCCCGAGGTCGGCATGATCTCGTCGGTCGCGCGGCGGCTCAAGAGGTAGCCATGGGGGCCGACCTCAGGCATGCGTCCGCGCCCGTCCGGGGGGCGGACGAGCACCTCGCCCTTCTCGCCGCGCGCGTGGCGCAGGTCCCCACCGAGCCCGGCTGCTACCTGTGGAAGGACGGCAAGGGCGAGGTCGTCTACGTGGGCAAGGCCAAGAGCCTGCGCGCCCGCATGCGCCAGTACGTGACGCTCTCCGACGAGCGCGAGAAGATCCCGCTCATGATGCAGGTGGTCCAGGACTTCGACTACGTGGTCGTGGGCTCCGAGCACGAGGCGCTCGTGCTGGAGCGCAACCTCATCGCGCAGTACCACCCCTACTTCAACGTCGACTACAAGGACGACAAGAGCTACCCGTTTATCGCCATCACCGAGTCCGACGTCTTCCCCGCGATCAAGTACACCCGCGAGAGGCACCGCAAGGGGACGCGCTACTTCGGCCCCTACACCGACGCGCGCGCCGCCCGCGAGACCATCGACACCCTGCGCAAGGTGGTGCCCATCTGCACGGCGACCTGTGCCGAGTGGAAGCGCGCCAAGCGCCTGCTGGACCGCGACCCCTCGCAGGCGGCCGTGGCAAACCTCGTGCTGGGCCAGCGCTGCCGCCCCTGCTTCGACTACCACGTGGGCCGGGGCCCCGGCGTGTGCGCCGGCATGATCGACACGGTCGAGTACGCCCGCCACGTGCGCCAGGTCGAGAGCTTCCTTTCCGGCAACCGCCGCGCGATCGTGGGCGAGCTCACCGAGCAGATGCGCGAGGCGGCCGCCAACCTCGACTTCGAGCGCGCGGGGCGCCTCAAGGCGCGCCTCGACGGGCTGGACGCCCTCGACGACCGCCAGCAGGTGGTCCTCTCGGGGAACGTGAGCGCCGACCTCGTGGGCTTCTATCGCGAGGAGACCATCAGCTGCGCCTGCGTCTTCGTGGTCCGCGAGGGCCGCACGGTGCGCTCGGTCGAGTTCATTCTCGACAAGGGGCTCGACGTGAGCGAGGAGGAGCTCGTCGGCGGCTTCGTGAAGCGCTACTACGACGAGACGGCGGACATTCCGGCCGAGGTCGACCTGGACTGCGAGCTCGCCGACGCAGAGGTCGTCGAGGGCTGGCTCGCCGAGAAGCGCGGGCGGTCGGTGCGCCTCCACCACCCGCGCCGCGGCGAGAAGCGCCATCTGCTCGACATGGCCGCCGAGAATGCCCGCCACGCCCTCATGCGCCACATGGTCAAGACCGGCTACGCCGACGAGCGCACCAACCAGGCGCTGCTGCAGCTGGAGAGCGCGCTGGCGCTCGACGCGCCGCCGATGCGCATCGAGTGCTTCGACATCTCCACGCTCCACGGCCACTTCACGGTGGCGTCGATGGTGGTCTTCACCAACGGGCGGCCCGACAAGTCCCAGTACCGCCGCTTCAAGATCCAGACCCCGCTCACCGAGGCGAACGACTTCGTGAGCATGTCGGAGGTGCTCGGGCGGCGCTACGCGCCGGAGCGCATGGCCGACGAGCGCTTTGGGTCCCGTCCCGACCTTCTCGTCGTGGACGGCGGAAAGCCGCAGCTCACGGCTGCCATGGCGCAGCTGAAGGAGCTGGGGCTGGACATTCCGGTCTGCGGTCTGGCCAAGTCCGACGAGGAGATCTTCGTGCCGTGGGACGACACGCCGGTCGTGCTGCCGAGCGGGTCGCCCTCGCTCTACCTGATCAAGCAGGTGCGCGACGAGTCCCACCGCTTCGCGATCACGTTCCATCGCGAGCTCCGCGACAAGGCCATGACGCGCTCGGTCATAGACGACGTCCCGGGCGTGGGGCCCAAGCGCCGCCGCGCGCTCATGAGGCGCTTCGGCTCCATGAAGCGGCTGCGCGCCGCGAGCGAGGAGGAGATCGCCGCCACGCCGGGCGTGCCCGCCGAGGTGGCGCGCGCCGTCTGGCAGGCGCTGCACGAGCTGGGGCCGGAGGATCCGGCCGAGAAGGACGCGGGCTCGCCCGCGGGAGGGGAGTAGCATGTCCGTCCATCCCGTTGCCACCGCCCTGCGCGGGCGCGTCATCGCGAGCGTTCAGGCCTACCCCGGCGAGCCGCTGCGCCACCCCGAGACGATGGCCCAGATGGCCTGCGCCTGCGAGCTGGGCGGCGCCGCGGCAATCCGCTGCCAGGGCCTCGCCGACATCGCCGCGATCAAGGGGCGCGTGGAGGTGCCGGTGATCGGCCTGTGGAAGGAGGGCCACGACGGCGTCTTCATCACGCCCACGCTGCGTCACGCGCTCGCCTGCGCGAGTGTCGGCGCCGACGTGGTGGCGCTCGACGCCACGGACCGCCCGCGCCCGGACGGCCGGACGTTCGAGGAGATCGTGGCGGGCGTGCGCGCGGCGACCGACGTCGCCCTCATGGCCGACTGCGCCACGATCGAGGACATCCGCCGCGGCGTGGCCGCCGGCTGCGAGCTGGTCTCCACCACGCTCTCGCACGGGCGCGCGGCGGCGGGGACGGCGCTCGACGACGGCCCCGACCTGCCGCTCCTGCGTGCCGCGGTCGCGGAGTTCCCCGAGGTGCCCATCGTCTGCGAGGGTCACGTCCACACACCGGCCGACGCCCGCGCCGCGCTCGACGCCGGCGCCTGGGCGGTGGTGGTGGGCACCGCGATCACGCACCCCACCACGATCACGGGCTGGTTCGTCGCCGCCGCGGGGAAGTGAAGCGCGGAGGTCCTTCTCGCCCGGGGTATCGACTACCATGGGGGCGAGAAGAACCTCGAGAAGGGAGCCCTCCCCATGCCTGACGCCGCATCCGCCGCCGCTGCCGCCTACGAGGCCGCAAAGGACCGCCCGTTCCCCGACGACGTCTTCGTCGCGCCGCAGCTCACCTGGGCCGTGATCGGCTGCGGCGTGATCGCCAACCAGATGGCGGAGTCGCTCGCCCTCGCCGGCCGCCGCATCCACGGCGTGGCCAACCGCACCCGCGAGAAGGCCGTGGCCTTCGCGGAGCGCCACGGCGTCGAGCGCGTCTACGACACCGTCGAGGGCCTCTACGCCGACCCCGAGGTGGACGCCGTCTACGTCACCACGCCGCACAACACCCACATCCGCTACCTGCGCGACGCCCTCGCCGCCGGCAAGCACGTGCTCTGCGAGAAGTCCATCACGCTCAACTCCGCCGAGCTCGACGAGGCCCGCGCGCTTGCCGAGAAGAACGGCGTCGTCCTCATGGACGCCACGACGATCCTGCACATGCCGCTCTACGTCGAGCTGCTGCGCCGCGCCCGCGCCGGCGAGTTCGGCCGCATGAACCTCGCCCAGCTGAACTTCGGCAGCTACAAGGAGTACGGCGACCTCACCAACCGCTTCTACAACATCGACCTCGCCGGCGGCGCGATGCTCGACATCGGCGTCTACGCGCTCAGCCTGATGCGCCTCTTCATGGAGAGCCAGCCCACCGAGGTCGTCTCGCTCGGCAACCTGGCCTCGACCGGCGTGGACGAGGCGGGTGGCGTCGTCTGCCGCAACGCCGAGGGACAGCTCGGCGTGGTCTCGCTCACGCTTCACTCCAAGCAGCCCAAGCGCGCCGTGCTCTCCTTCGACCGCTGCTACATGGAGGTCGAGGAGTACCCGCGCGCCGACGAGGCCACGATCGTGTGGACCGAGGACGGACGGCGCGAGGCCGTGCGCGTGGGCGAGGAGGCCTACGCGCTCTGCTACGAGATGGCCGACCTCGAGGCCGCGGCGGCGGGGGACGCCGAGAAGCGCGCCCTTCTCGGCTACGCAGCCGACGTCATGGAGCTCATGACGCGCCTGCGCGCCGACTGGGGTGTCGTCTACCCCGAGGAGCGGTAGGCGCTCGCCGAGGAGTGGCTCGCGCGGATCGTGCCCGCCGTCGCGCGGCACGGCGGGCTCAGGGGCGCGACGGGCGCCGCGGTGGGGGAGTAGCGCCGCCGCTTACGAATCCGGGGTAGTTGCATGTCGGCGCAGATTTCGTGCTTACGAATCAGGGGTAGTTGTACCGGCGCGGACGCCCGACCCACGGCGAGAAGAACTTCTCGCCGACAAAAGGCCTGTTGGCGAAAAGTCGACAGTCCTTCTCGACGCCGCATGACGCGTCGAGAGGTGCAACTACCCTGAAAACCTAAGCAGAAATCGCCGTGCGCCCTGCAACTACCCCGGATTCGTAAGCGTCCCGCGCCGCCGGCGGGCGGCTATACTGGGACCCAGCGAGAAGGGAGGGCCCATGAGCGATGCCGGCCAGCAGATGCGTGCCGCGGAGGGTGCCGCGCGCGTGCCCGACGTCGTGGTGATCACGGGCATGAGCGGCTCCGGCCGCACGCAGGCCCTCCACGTCTTCGAGGACATGGGCTACTACTGCATCGACAACCTCCCGCCGCGCCTGCTCCTGCAGCTCGCGGAGCTCGTGGGCATCAACTCGGGCGTGGGTCGCCACCTCGCCGTGACGTGCGACCTGCGCAGCCAGGGCCTCTTCGACGAGTTCGCGGAGTCGGTCACGCAGCTGCGCGAGCACGAGATGACCTGCAGCGTGGTGTTCCTCGACACCTCCGACGACGTCCTTATGCGCCGCTACGACGAGAACCGCCGGCGCCACCCGCTGGCCGCCCCCGGCGAGAGCGTCTCGCACGCGATCTCCCGCGAGCGCGCGCAGCTCGCGGCCGTCCGCGACGCCGCCGACCTCGTCATAGACACGAGCCAGCTGCGCCCGCGCGACCTGCGCGCCCGCCTGCGCCGCACCTTCTCCGAGCTCACGGACCAGCAGCTCATGGAGGTGTCGGTCTTCTCCTTTGGCTTCAAGCACGGCATGCCGGTCGAGGCCGACCTCATGATCGACGTGCGCTTCCTGCCCAACCCCTTCTACGACCCGGTGATGCGCACGCTCACCGGCAAGGACCAGCTCGTCTCGGACTTCGTGCTGAGTAACCCCACCACCGAGAAGTTCATGGACGCCTGGCAGCGGCTGCTCGACGTCGCAATGCCGGGCTACGTCGCCGAGGGCAAGAGCCACCTGGCCATCGCGGTGGGCTGCACGGGCGGCCAGCACCGCAGCGTCGCCATAGCCGAGGCCACGGCCGCCTACCTCGAGAAGAGCGGCTACCACGTGAGCATCTCGCACCGCGACCTGGCCCTCGCCAACGTGCGGACGAGCTAGGGGCGCCATGTCGTTCACGGCCGAGGTCAAAGACGAGCTCTCCCGCGTCGAGGCGCCCACGCGCGCGGCCGAGCTGGCGCAGCTCTCCGCGCTCGTGCGCATCTGCGGGACGCTCTCGTTCCACGGCTCGGGGCGCTACTCGATCCGCGTGGCAACGGAGACGGGCGCCGTGGCGCGGACGGTGATCAAGCTCACACACAAGCTCTTCGACCTGGATACCTCGCTCACGGTGCGTCGCTCCGTGCTGCACAAGACGCGCAACTACCTGATCGAGATGCCGGTCCAGGAGGGCCTCGACGCGGACCTGGTGCGCATGGGGATCCTGACCCCGGGACGCGGCCTCACGCCGGGCGTGCCCGCCGCGCTCGTGTCCTCGCCCGAGGCGCGCGCCGCCTACGTGCGCGGGGCCTTCATGGCGGGCGGCTTCATCGCCGACCCGCGCGGCGAGTTCCACCTGGAGATCGCCGTGACGGGGGAGGACTACGCCGCCGACCTGGCGCGCCTCGTCGGCGCGCTCGGCGCCTCGGCGCGCCTCAACCGACGTCGCGGCGCCTTCGCTATCTACCTCAAGAGCTACGACGACGTGAGCGCGCTCCTGCGGGCGATGGGCGCGCGGCGCATGGCGCGCTTCGTCGAGGTGGCGCGCGCCAAGAAGTCCGTCAAGAACGACGTCAACCGTCGCGTGAACGCCGAGATGGCGAACCAGGCCCGCTCCACGGGCGCCGCAGCCGAGCAGCTCGAGCTCATCGAGCGCGCGGAGCGGCTCATGGGGCTCTCCTCTCTGCCGCCGGCGCTGCGCGACTTCTGCCGCGCCCGCCGCGCGCACCCCGAGCTCAGCCTCGCCGCCCTGGGGGAGATGCTCGACCCGCCCGCCTCAAAGTCGGCCATGTACCACCGCTTCCTGCGCCTCCAGGCCCTCGTGGACGAGGCCGAGGGCAACGCCGAGAAGGACGAGCGGCCCTGACGTCGTTCTCGCCCGCCGGCCCCGCCTTGCGGCCTAACGTTTTCGGGCCCGTTTTCGTTACCTTTCGCAAAGTCGGCGACGCCCGCGACGCCCCGGCCGGGCCTGGCTCCCTCGGTATGCCCTATGGGAACAATCTCACGTCGGCGGCTGAAATCGGAGCGCCTGCGGCCGAAATGACGCCGCATTCAGATTAAGCCGCCCACGCGCCCGTGCGTGGGGTACACTATCGGATGGTTAGGGCATCGTGCCCGAATGCTTTGGGTCGTCGAGGGAGGTCCTTGGCGACACCGTGAAAGGAGAAAGCATGGCAGTTAAGGTTGCAATCAACGGCTTTGGTCGCATCGGCCGTCTGGCTTTCCGTCAGATGTTCGGTCACGAGGGCTCCGAGATCGTCGCCATCAACGACCTCACCTCCCCCGACATGCTCGCGTACCTCCTGAAGTATGACTCCACGCAGGGCAACTACGGCCGCGACCACGAGGTCACCTCCACCGAGGACGCCATCGTCGTCGACGGCAAGGAGATCAAGATCTACAAGGAGGCCAACGCCGCCGACCTGCCCTGGGGCGAGCTCGACGTCGACGTCGTCCTCGAGTGCACCGGCTTCTACACCTCCAAGGCCAAGGCCCAGGCGCACATCGACGCCGGCGCCAAGAAGGTCGTCATCTCCGCTCCCGCGGGCAACGACCTCCCCACGATCGTCTACAACGTCAACCACGAGACGCTGACCGCCGATGACAACATCATCTCCGCGGCCTCCTGCACCACCAACTGCCTCGCCCCGATGGCCAAGGGCCTGAACGACTTCGCCCCCATCGTCTCCGGCATCATGACCACCATCCACGCCTTCACCGGCGACCAGATGACCCTCGACGGCCCGCAGCGCAAGGGTGACAAGCGTCGCTCCCGCGCGGCCTCCGAGAACATCGTTCCCAACTCCACCGGCGCCGCCAAGGCCATCGGCCTGGTCCTCCCGGAGCTCAACGGCAAGCTGATCGGTGCCGCCCAGCGCGTCCCGACGCCCACCGGCTCCCTCACCAACCTCTACGCCGTGGTTGACAAGGTCGTCACCAAGGACGAGGTCAACGCTGCCATGAAGGCCTACGCCGAGACCATCCCCGACACCTTCGGCTACGTCACCGACGAGATCGTCTCCCGCGACATCATCGGCGAGACCCACGGCTCGATCTTCGACGCCACCCAGACCATGTGCTCTGACCTTGGCAACGGCCAGACGCTCGTCCAGGTCGTCTCCTGGTACGACAACGAGAACTCCTACACCTCTCAGATGGTCCGCACCATCAAGTACTTCGAGAAGTTCGTCGCGTAGTCACTCGCTTCGCATCAGCTTCGCAGGGGGTGCGGTCGCAGCTCACAGGGCCGCGGCCGCGCCCCTTTTTCGCAGGAACCCGTCAAAGGAGTGAACATGGCCTTCACCAAGAAGACCGTCCGTGACGCCGACGTCGCGGGCAAGCGCGTCCTCATGCGCGTTGACTTCAACGTCCCCCTGAAGGACGGTGTCGTCACCGACGACACCCGCGTCCGCGCCGCCATCCCCACGATCGAGTATCTCAAGGACAAGGGCGCCAAGATCATCCTCATGAGCCACCTCGGCCGCCCCAAGGGCGACGGCCCCGAGCCCCAGTTCTCCCTCAAGCCGGCCGCCGACAAGCTCGCCGAGCTCACCGGCTATGACGTGAAGTTCGTCGACGACACCTACGGCGAGAAGGCCAAGGCCGCCGTGGACGCGCTGCAGGACGGCGAGATTCTCGTCCTCGAGAACGTCCGCTTTGACAAGCGCGAGAAGAAGAACGACCCCGAGATCGCCAAGATCCTCGCCTCCTACGGCGACATCTTCGTGCTCGACGCCTTCGGCACCGCGCACCGCGCCCAGGGCTCCGTGGTCGGCCCCGCCGCGTATCTCCCCGCCTACGCCGGCTTCCTGCTCGAGAAGGAGGTCGACACCCTGACGTCGATCTTCGCCGAGCCCGAGCGTCCCTTCGTCGCCATCGTCGGCGGCTCCAAGGTGTCCTCCAAGATCGGCGTCCTCGACCACCTGATCGACTCCGCCGACACCCTCATCATCGGCGGCGGCATGGCCTACACCTTCTTCCTCGCCCAGGGCATGAGCGTGGGCCTGTCCCTCAAGGAGGAGGACTGGGTCGAGCGCGCCGGCGAGATGCTGAAGAAGGCCGAGGAGAAGGGCG
>CAUGFC010000016.1 GCA_959598545.1 uncultured Olsenella sp.
AGTGCCTGCACTACGCGCTCACGCGCCCGGCGGTGGCGAGCGTGATGGTGGGCTTTGGCGAGCCCGCCCACGTGGCCGAGGCCGTGGCCTACGAGAGCGCGACAGATGCCGAGAAGGACTACGCCTCCGTCCTCGCCGGCGCGCCGCGCCACGCCTACGTGGGACAGTGCACCTACTGCGGCCACTGCGCACCGTGTCCCAAGGGCATCGACATCGCCGCGGTCAACAAGTTCTTTGACCTTGCGACCAGCTATGACGAGGTGCCGGAATCGCTGCGCGAGCACTACCGCGCGCTCGGCCCCACGGCGGAAGAGTGCATCGCGTGCCGCGCGTGCGAGGGTCGCTGTCCCTTTGGCGTACGCGTGGCGGAGCGCATGGCTGCGGCGGCGGAGCTCTTTGGCTGCTAGGCGCTTTCGCGCGGCTCGATCCGCTCAATGAACGCCTGGTAGTCGGCCTCGTTCTGATTGGCGTAGGATACGAAGGGACAGTCCCTTTGTCTCATTCTCACACAGGAGGAAAGAAGGGTGACGGGCAACTCCTGGAAGATCAAGCTCGCGTGCGTGTGGGGAGGCGAGCTGGTCTCGGTGCTCACGAGCTCCGTCCTGCAGATGGGCTTTGTCTGGCACATCACGCTCACCACGAACTCGGCGAGCATGCTCTCGCTGGCCTCGCTCGCGGGCTTCCTGCCGCTGGCGCTCTTTGGCACCTTTGCGGGAACCATCGTGGACCGCCTGCCGCTCAGGGTCACGCTCGTGGGGGCGGACCTCTTCATCGCGGCGGTGAGCGCCGTCGTGGCGATGGTCTCGCTCGCGGGCGCGCTGCCCGTGTGGGTGGTCATGGTCGCGCTCTTCGCGCGGGCCATCGGCAGCTCCCTGCACACGCCCGCCTTCCAGGCGCTCACGCCGCTCGTGGCGCCGGCCGAGCACCTCACGCGCCTCGCGGGCGTGACGCAGGCGGTGCAGTCCGGCGGCTACATCCTCGGCACGGCGATCGCGGCGGTGATCTACCCGCTCTGGGGGCTCACGGCCATGATCGCGCTCGACGTGGCGGGCGCGCTTCTTGCCACGGTTGCGGTACTGGCGGCGCGGCTCGACGTGGGCGGCGCCGCACAGGGCTCGCCGACGGGAGGGAAGGGCCCGGGCCTTGTTGCGCAGGCCCGCGCCCTCGCCGCAGAGACCGCCGATGGCTACCGTGTCCTGCGCGGCTATCGCGGTCTTTTCGCTCTGCTCTGGTGCGGCTTCGTCTTCACGCTGGTCTTCTCGCCCATCTCGGCGCTCTTCCCACTCATGACGCTCGACCACTTCGGCGGCACCACGGGAGACGCCGCCACGGCGGAGATCGTGTTCTCGGTGGGCATGATCGCGGGCTCCGCGCTGCTTACGGCAACGGGCGGCTTCGGGAACCGCGCGCTCACGGTCGTGGCGGCGACGGCGCTCTATGGGGTGGCCACGCTCGTGGCGAGCATGCTCGGCGCCGACGGCTTCGTTGCGTTTCTCGCCATGAGCTTCCTCATGGGCCTGAGCTCCCCATTCTACTCCGGCCCTCAGACCGCCCTCATACAGGAGAGGGTCCCGCCCGAGTACCTGGGGCGCGTCTTTGGTCTCTACGGCGCCATCATGTCCTGGGCGCTGCCGCTGGGGCTGGCGTTCTCGTCGCTCTTCGCGGACGCGGTCGGTGCGCCGGCATGGTTCTTCGGCGCCGGCTTCGCGATGGTCCTTCTCGCCGTTGTGACTTGGGGAATTCCCAGCATCCGGAGTATCGATGGGTGACCTGGGGCGGTCGGCATCTCAATATCTGGGTACTTTTTTGGGAGCCTGAAGTATCGACGGTATTGCGATTCTTATATCTGCTGGTGAGAGAGGTGTGCTTGGGGGCACATACTTTGCGTCCCGGCAAAAAAGTACCCAGATAAATGAAGCGCCAGGCTCTGGGCAAGGACGGTGAGGCGCGGTGTCCCCCTGCCCCTGCCTGTTTCTCGGAGGTAAAACTGGTAGAACATGAATAGGAACAGGTAGACGAGTTGTTTTCTGCGAACGGAGTCAAACGAGTGCTGTTCGCTGTCAGAGATCGACCACGCTGACTTCGTGACCGTGCCGACGAAGCAGTTCGATCAGGTCCGTCGTGGCGAGAAGCACCGTTCCGGTGTTGTCGCAGGGGTGAACGGTCACGCGCCCGGCATCGACGAGCGCCTGGTCGAGCACGACCTCCACGCGCAGCTCGGCATCGTTCAATGCACCGAGCGGCGTGACGGAGCCCGGCACCAGGCCGAGCATCGCGCGCAGGTCCTGCTCGCTCGCAAAAGAGAGCCGCCGCGACCCCAGGCTTTCCTGGATCTCTCGCAGCGAGACGTTCTTCTCGTCCGGAAGGCAGACGAGGTAGTACGCACGGTGCTTGTCGTCCCGCAGGAAGAGGTTCTTGGCACCGAGCTCGCGATGGGGGATGCCCGCAGCCACGGCCTCCACGACGGTGTAGACCGCCACGTGCTCGTAGAGCTCGTAGGCAATCCCCTCGTGGTCGAGCAGCTCCAGCGTCTCGGCTTTTCCGTACATGATGACCTCCCGCGATAGCGCTACCATGTGGCCAGGCACACGGCGTCAGGAGGTAGTATGGCAGACGAGCAGAGCGTCCAGCAGACCACCCAGGCAACGGACGAGGTGATTACGGCCCCGGCCGAGAAGCGCCTGGACCTCCCGGAAGCCGCGAGCAAGGACTTTACGTGGGAGGCAGACGGCCAGCGCATCGACTACACCGCCACGGCTGCCCACCTCGACGTCCGCACGGACACCGGCTCGCTCATCGGCAAGATGTTCAGCCTCTCCTACGTGGCCAAGCCCGAGGGCGAGAGCGCAGACCGCCCCGTGACCTTCTGCTACAACGGCGGCCCGGGCAGCTCGTCGGTCCCCGTGAACCTCGGCGGCATCGGCCCGCGCCGCGTTGCCACAAACGGCACCGCGCACCTCTCGCTGCCCGCGCGCGTTGAGGACAACCCCCACACGCTGCTGCGTCAGAGCGATCTCGTCTTCCTGGACGCCCTCGGCACCGGCTATTCCGCCATCGCCGAGGGCGTGGACCCCAAGACCGTCTGGGGTGTGGACGGCGACGCGGACGCCTTCGCCCGCGCGATCGTCGCGTGGCTCACGGTCAACCACCGCTGGGGCTCGCCGGTCTACCTCTTCGGCGAGTCGTACGGCACGATCCGCAACGCCGTACTCATGCGGGTGCTGGGCGAGAAGAACGTGCCCGTGCGCGGCGTCATCATGCTGTCCGCGATCTTTGACTGGGTGCAGACCCTGCCCGGCGAGGACCTCTACTACCTTGGCATGCTGCCGACCTTTGCCGCGACGGCCCGCTACTTTGGCCGCGCCGGCAAGGGCACGGACGAGGTGCAGTGGTTCGAGGACGCGATGGACTTCACCGAGCGCTTCTACGCCCCGGCGCTCCTGCGCGGCGACCGCCTGCCCGCCCGCGAGAAGTCCTCCGTGGCGCGGCGCATCTCCAAGCTGATCGGTCTTCCCGCCGAGCAGATCGAGCGCTGCAACCTGCGCGTTGACCTCGACACCTTCCGCCGAAGCCTACTCGCCGACGAGGGCCTGGTCACCGGCCGCCTGGACATGCGCTTCACCTCGGCCGCGCCGCTGCCGGTCCAGGGTTCCACGGCCTTCTTTGCCGCTGAGGACCCGGCCGACGACGCGGTGGAGGGCGTCTGGCACGCCGCCTTCCGCGCGCACCTCGACGAGATCGGCTTTGCCGGCGCGCCCACCTATCTCGTGAGCAACTACGGCAAGGTGGGCCTGGCATGGAACTGGACGCACGAGGAACCCGGCACCGAGGAGCCCGCCACCGCGCCCAACGTCACCTACGACATCGCCGTGGCCATGAAGCGCAACCCCACGATGCGCCTGCTCATCCTCGGCGGCCGCTACGACGCAGCGACCACCTACTGGAACGTGGTGCACGACATGGCCTGCCTGTTCCTACCGCCCGCCCTCAAGGAGCGCGTGAGCTATAGGCTCTACGGCTGCGGCCACATGGCCTACGTCGACGTGCCCACGCTCGAGACCATGGGCGTCGACCTCGCGGAGTTCTACGCGCTCTGACGCACAGGGTATGTACAAACTTGAAAGGTTGATACTGATCGAAGCAACCAATCTACCTGGGAAAATACAGAGAAGGACGTCATATTAAAATTTGAAGTGTGTACATACCCTGCGGGATGTGGCAACGCCCTGCAGGGGCCTCAGCGCTCGAGCTTCTTGACGACCTCGATCGCGGGGTCCACCTCGGCGGCGAAGGCGTCGAGGTCGGCGTAGGTGCCGACGATGCTGCCGTAGTGGGTGGGCACCACGGCGCGCGGGTGCAGCGTGTTCACGAAGGTCGCCGCCTGGCGCGGGTCGCAGGTGTAGGTGCCGCCGATCGGCACGAGCGCGACGTCGCAGCTCACGTCCCCGTTGTCGGCGTTCTGGTCCGTGTCGCCCGAGACGTAGTAGCGCGTGGGCTCGCCGTCGAGCGTGACCACGTAGCCGAGCCAGCCGTTCTCGCGCGGATGCATCCCCAGACGCTCGGGCTCCACGTTGTAGGCGCTCACAGCCTCCACGCAAAGCCCCGGCAGCTCGATCTTCTCGCCCGCGCCCATGGGCCTCACGTCCGCCGCGCCCAGCCCCGCGACCTCGTCCGCCATGCTCGCCGGCGCTACCACCACGGTCTTCTCGCCTGCCACGCGTGCGTAGTCCTCAGGCGAGAAGTGGTCGTAGTGGGCGTGGGTGATCAGCACAAAGTCCGCGTCGTGCGCGGCCTCGGCGTCGGTGAGCGAAAAGGGGTCGAAGTAGGCGACCGTTCCCGCCGCCCCCTCGATCCTGATGGCGCTCTGGGTGAACACGCGGACGTTCTCGAGGCTGCTCATGGCGGCTCCCCTCCTATAATCGGGTTGTCTAGATTCTACCGTCGGACGGGAGGCCCGCATGCGCGAGAAGATCGACGTCACCGAGTACGCACCCACCATCCTGCGCGAGCTGCCGAGCGGCGTGCTGCTCACCGCGAGCGCGGACGGCCGCGCCAACCCCATGACCATCGGCTGGGGCACGCTGGGCGTGGAGTGGGGCAGAGAGCTCTTCGTGGCCTACGTCCGCAGCAGCCGCTTCACCTACAGCCTTATCGAGAAGGGCGGCGAGTTCACGGTCAGCGTGCCCATGCGCACGGGCGAGAAGGACTACGACCGGCGCGTCCATGAGATCCTGGCGGTCTGCGGCTCCAAGAGCGGCCGCGACATGGACAAGGTGGCCGAGCTCGGCCTCACGCTCGTGGAGGGCGACGAGGTGGCCGCCCCTGCCATCCGGGAGCTGCCGCTCACGCTGGAGTGCCGCGTGCTCTACAAGGACGAGCAGGACGAGTCGCGCCTCCCGGAGGGCCTGCGCGAGCGCTACTACTCCACCGACGCGCCGCACACCGCCTACTACGCCCAGATCGTCTCCGCCTACCTCCTGAGCTAACGAAAAGGGGCCGCCTCTGGGCGGCCCCTCCCTTCAAGCTCTTATCGGCTTTCCTACTTCTTGCCGAAGAGGCCGCCGAGGCTGTCGGCAATGCCGCCGAGCGGGCTGTTCTCGAGCAGACCACCGAGGTTGCCGGCGATGTCGCCGAGGTCGAGGTTGCCGAGGTCGAGGCTGCCGTCGGCGATGCCGTTCTTCACGCCGTCGACGATCTGGGAGAGGTCGCCCTCGCCGAGCTCGATGCCGGTGATGCCCTCGATCGTGCCCTTGGGATCGGAGATGAGCTCCTGGAGCTTCTCGGGGGCGTCCGCGAGGGCCGCGGAGACCTGAGCGATGATGGCCTGGATGTCCATGTGGTTCCTTTCGTCGTGCGCCCGCAGCGCGTTTGCCCCTCTAGGGTAGCGGGTTCGTGCGCTTCGGGAAACGGGTTCAATCCCGCGGAGAGGGGCCGGGCGCCCTCGGCGCGTCACGCGAGCTCGGAGCGAATGGCGGCGAGAAGCTCGGCGCAGCGCAGCGAGGTGGCGAGCGGCATGACGGGGGACTCGGGCGCCCCCGCGAGCACCAGGTCGACGAAGTGCTCGAGCTCGGCGTAGAAGTCGTCCACGGGATGGGGGACGTCGAGCTCGACGGGCTTCTCGCCGTCCCGCTCCAGGCGCGCGTGCTGGGGCCGGTGCATCTCGTCCACGACGATGCGCCCCTCCGTCCCCGTGAGGACTGCCTCGCGCGGGCTCCCCTGGTCGCAGGCGGTGAGCAGGCGCGCCGTCACGTCACCTGCGCGCAGCTCCGCGTCGGCGAAGGTGTCCACGCCGCGCTCCCAGCGCGCGCGGGCGCCGAGGACCTCGATCGGCCCCGTCAGGTAGTCGTCGAGCCACGCGGCGCAGTAGATGCCGGAGTCGAGCAGGTTGCCGCCGCCCACGGGGTCGGACAGGTAGTCCGCTCCGCTGGCCACGCGGTCTCCCATGTCGCTGCAGAGCCCGGTCTCGACGCGCATGAGCCGTCCGATGGCGCCGTCGCGCACCAGCTCGCGCACGCGCCGGTAGAGGGGCTCGAAGCGCGTCTTGGTGGCCTCCATGAGCAGGCGCCCCGTCTCGCGGGCGACGCCGGCGAGCGCCTCCGTCTCCTCGACGCCCGTGCAGAGCGGCTTCTCGCAGAGGACGGCCTTGCCCGCGCGCAGCGCCGCGGCGGACCACGCGAGGTGCAGCGCGGGCGGCAGCGCGACGTAGACGGCGTCGACGTCCGGGCGGGCGAGAAGGGCGGCGTGCCCGGCGCCCGCGACCCCGCCGAGAGCCTCGTCGGAGAGGACGCCGTCCTCCGGCACCCCGTGCTCTGCCGCGAACGCCGTCGCCTTCCCGGCGGACCGGCAGCTGATGGCGACGAGCTCCGAGCGCCGCTCGTGCGCGAGGCTGCGCGCGAAGCGGTGGGCTATCCTGCCCGCGCCGACGATTCCCCAGCGCACGTTCTTCTCGGCCATGGCGGGTCCTTTCGCGAGTGGGTGGCGGGAGGCGGGGCCTCAGCGCATGAGAGCGCGCTCGACGGCCAGCGCGAGCGGGTGGGGCAGCAGCCTGGTGGCGACGTAGAGCGCCCGCATGTCAGCGGAGGGTATGCAGAGCGCCCGGCCGGCGCGCGCCGCCGCGAGCCCCCGTGCCGCCACGCGCCGCACGTCCTCGAAGCCGGTGAGGCGCGCCATGCGATTGGCGACGTCGTCCGCACCCGCGTGGTCGAGGAACCCGGTGCGCATGAACTTGGGGCAGAGCGCCGTCACGTGGATGCCCACGGGCCCGAGCTCGGCGTCGAGCGCGCGGGAGAGGTCCAGCACGAAGCGCTTTGCCGCCGAGTAGGTGGCGAGCCCCGGCTGCGGCATGAAGGCCGCGACGCTGGCCACGTTGAGGATGCGCGAGCCCGCGGCCATGTGCGGAAGCACGCGATACGTGAGCTCCACGGGCGCGAGCATGAGCAGGCGCACCATGGCGGCGTTGTCGGCCGCCGGCATGCCCGCGAAGTCGCCGAACGTCCCGAAGCCGGCGTTGTTGACGAGAAGGGCGACGCGCGCGCCGGGTGTCTCGGCGAGCGCGGCCTCGAGCACGTCGAACGAGGCGGGGTCGGTGAGGTCGAGCGCGAACGGGCGGACGAGGGGGTCGGTCTTCTCGGCGTGTCGCGCGACGGCCCAGACCTCGTCGATGGGGCCGAACTCCCCTGCGCAGAGCAGGCGCACGAGCTCCGCGCCCAGGCCGGACGACGCCCCGGTGACGATGGCGATGCTGGTCATGGAGGCCTCCCTGGTCCTGGTGCCGCATCCTGACTCTCCACTTGTGGATGACATTAGCGCTTTTCTCTCGTCCTGTGGCGGAGGTGCTGGTATCGTATCCGAGTTTTTGCGACCTCGTCGACCCACCACGAAGGGAACCCCGTGAAGAACTCCGAGATCTACCGCCGCACGCTGAAGTTTTCCGTCATGCGCCTCGTGAGGACCGTCGTCTGCACGGTCGTGCTGGTGGCGCTTCCGCTCGTCACGTTCCTCGTGGTGGGCAACGTCCCCGGCGTGGACGAGACCGTGCTGCTCGCCGCCACGGGAATCGCCTTCATCGTCGGCCTCGTTGCGTTCTACCTCGTCGCGCACTACGGCGGCTACCTGCTCACAGCCGGCCAGGTGGCGATGATCACGCAGGCCGTCGCCACCGACGAGCTCCCCGACGACGCGTACACGGCTGGCAAGCAGGCCGTGAGGAGGCGCTTCGTCACGGCCAGCGTCTACTACGGCATCTGGAACGTCACGAAGGCGATCACCAACGAGGTCTCCTCCGGCATGAACGCGATCGCGCGCGGGATCGACGGCGACAACCAGAACGGCGCCGCCTCCGTCATCGCGGGCATCATCTCCGCGGTCGTCGGCGTGGTGCTCGAGTACCTCAACTACTGCAGCCTGGGCTGGGTCTTCCTGCACGAGGAGCAGTCCGCGTTCAAGGCCACCTGCGACGGCGCGGTCATCTACTTCAAGAACTGGAAGACGCTGATGAAGAACTCGGCGAAGGTGATTCTGATCACGCTCGTCTCGCTCGCCCTGATCGGCGGCGCGTTCTTCGGCATCGCGCATCTCGTGCTGGGCTCCATCGAGCCGCTGACCGGCGTGCTGGCGGAGATCGACGCCACGGCCACGCTCGAGGACGGCACGGCGGTGCCCGCGGGCACCTCGCTCATCGTGCTGTGCGCCGTCATCGCGCTGGTGCTGTGGGGCGGTATCCACGGCGCGTTCGTGAAGCCCTACATCCTCGTCTCCGTCATGCGCCGCTACGTCGAGGCCGCCCGCTCGAGCACGCTGGAGTCTGCCGAGTACGACAAGCTCGCCGGCATGTCCAAGGGCTTCAAGAAGGCCCTGGACCGCGCGGGCGAGGAAGCTCCCTCTGCCGTGTAGCCGCGACAGCGAGACAAAGGGGACAGGTTCGTTTGTCTCGTTCGAAAACTAATGAGACAAACGAACCTGTCCCCTTTGTCTCAGTAGCCGGTGACGGTGCCCCCGGAGCCCAGGAGCTTCTTCAGGAGCGAGAACTCGTTCCTGCAGAACTGGTCGAGTCGCTCGACCTCGGGTCGTCGCTCACCGTCGAGCAGCGTGAGGCAGACCGGAATCATGGGCGCGTCAGCCGGGTCCAGGTCGTGCATCGTGGCGAAGGGCAGGATGCTGAGCGCCTTGAGATAGACGCCCATGATGCAGCCGTCCCGGTTCTCCAGGAAGTCGACGACCTCCTCGTTTGTGTCAACGTGCACGAGCGGGGAGGTCATCCCGTGCTTAAGGCAGGTGGCGACCACCGTCTCGTTGAAGCCGTCGATCCTGTCGTTCCAGAGCACGGGATAGGGGGCGAGATCGGCGAAGGTGATCTGCCTCCTGCCTCGCAGCGGGTGGCGCCGGCCCAGGAAGACGCCGGGCGCGACGCTCCCGATTTGGACGCAGGAGCAACCGGGGGCATCCAGGGTCCCAACCGTGAAGAGGGCGTCGAGCGTGCCGGCCCGCAGGCTCGCGAGCGCGTCTTCTCCCACGCGAACGGAGAGGTGCGTCTCAATCTCGAGAGAGCGCGCCATGAGGTGTGCCACGATGCCGCAGATGAACTCGTGCTTGGAGAAGGGCGGCGTGACGAGGGCCAGCCTGAGGTCTCTTCTCGCCGCGGGACCCTCCTGCCACGAGGCGGCGGTCTGCTCGATCGAGGCGACGCCCTCGATTGCCTTGCGCGCGGGCTCCATCAGCGCCTCCCCCAGGGGCGTGAGGCGCATGCCCCGCCCGTCGCGGGCGAACAGCGCCCCGCCGAGCTCCTCCTCGAGCTCATGCATCGACTTCGAGACGGCCTGGACCGTGACGCCGTATTCCCGTGCGGTGAGGGAGAAGTTTCCTGTGCGTGCCGCACGATAGAAGAACTGCAGCTGGCGGATGTTCATGGTTGTCCTCGCGGGACGGTCGGTAAGTTCAGAAGAAGTGTAGGAACGCCGTCGGCGGAGCGTCAATTTGCGAGAAGAGCGTGCGCTCGTAATATCAACCACCGATTGAGTATTTGGTATGCGTGGACGCCACGCCCTTAAGGTCCCCTTCAGTCCGGTATTGGTTTAACCTGTATGTCTGTCTGCGTAGTACCTGCCAAGGAGCCCGCATGTCCCCAGAGACGCAAACGGAACCCACTACCGCCAAGCAGAAGATGCCGCTTGCCTACCGGCTCTACGGGCTGTTCTGCATCCTGCTCGGCGCCTACACGCTCTTTGCCGTGGTGATGTTCGCCGCGCTCATGACCTGGGCGCTCCAGACCGACCCCTCGACGATCGTCGTGGGCACCGACCCCACGCTGCCCGTGGTCCTTCTCGCCATCTCGTACCTGATCACCTTCGCGGACGGCATCGCGCTCATCGTCTTCGGACGCATGCTGCGCAAGGGCAGCCGGCGCAACGCCGTGCGCATCTCCCATGTGCTCATCGCGACGTCCGTGGTGCAGATCCTGTTCAAGCTGATGCTGCAGGGCGTCGACCTCTCGCTCATCCCCGACGCCGTTCAGCTCTTCCTGCTGATCGCGGTCTCGGTCACCGTTGACCCGTCCCTCAAGCAGGAGCGCGCGCTCCAGCGGCACGTGCGCGACATGGTGGAGCGCGAGGCTGCCGAGGAGGGCGTGCTCGGTCGCGACGTCGAGGGCAAGGGCTACATCGAGCTCAACTTCTTCAACCTGTTCTGGGTCTTCGTGATCTGCTGCTTCCTCGGCCTCATCATCGAGACCGTCTACCACTTCGCCGTCGTGGTTCCCGGCGAGATCCAGGATCGCGCCGGCCTGCTCTTCGGCCCGTTCTCGCCGATCTACGGCTTCGGTGCCGTGCTCATGACCGTGGCGCTCAACCGCTTCTACAAGGCCAACCCGGTGATCATCTTCGTGGTCTCCGCCGTGATCGGCGGCCTGTTCGAGGCGGCGACCTCGCTCTTCATGGAGCTCGGCTTCGGCGCCGTGGCCTGGGACTACTCCGGCTCCACGATCTTCGGGCTCTTCCCGGACCCGATCGCGGTCATCTTTGCCGGCCGCACCTCGACGCTCTTCATGTGCATGTGGGGCGCGCTGGGATTCGTGTGGATCAAGGTCTGCCTGCCGTGGATGCTCAAGCTCATCAACCTCATCCCCTGGAAGGTCCGCTATTCGTTCACCACGCTCTGCGCCGTGCTCATGCTCGTGAATGGCGTCATGACGCTCGAGGCGCTGGACTGCTGGTTCGAGCGCCTCTCGGGCATCCCGCAGACCACGCCCGTCGAGCAGTTCTACGCCGAGCACTACGACAACGACTACATGGCGCATCGCTTCGAGTCCATGACCATCACGCCGGACGACTCTGCGCGCGTGGACGGCGCCGGGCGCGCCGACGCGGTGAAGGCGGACGAGTCCGCGCTCGAGAAGGACGCCGACGCGACGTTCGAGGACGTCGCGTGATATAGGCAGGCAAGAGGGATCTAACAGACGTTGGCGCTGTGCGCCCGAAAGGAGTTTCCATGTCCGGAGAGTGCAAGATCGTCAAGGGCCTCAGCTGGCTCATCATGCTCATCGGCCTCGCTGCCGTGGTGATGGGCGTCATCATGTTCATGAGCGCGGGCGACGTCGCCGCGCAGCTGGAGGGCGGCCCGATCACCGCCCAGACCGCCGCTGTCATCATGATCGTGGCTGGCGTCTTTGAGTTCGTGACCGGCGTGATGGGCGCGCGCGGCGCGAACAACCCCGCCCACCTCGGTGGCTTCATCGTCTTCGCCAGCATCATCGCGGTCGTGAACGTCGTCGAGATCGTCCTGATCGTCACGGGCGGCCAGGGCACGGTCTGGATGAACGCCATCTACGTCGCCGCCGCGCTCACCGCCGTGGTCAACGCGTCGCGCGCCAAGAAGGCCGCGCTCGACCGCTAATGACGGCCGAGGGCGGGAACATGGACGCCGAGAAGGACGTCGCGTCGGGGGCCCCACGCCGTCCGCGCTGGGGGCGGCGCGTCCTTCTCGGCCTGCTGGTCCTTCTTGTCGTGGCGGGCGTCGCGCTCTTCGCGGCGGTGCAGCACCGGCTTGACCAGCGCAGCCGCGGCGAGGGCGTGGTCCAGGCCCCGAGCGAGTTTTCCGCGCTGGAGGGCTCGACCGGGCGCACCGGCGCCTTCACCGCGAGCATCGACTTCACGAGCATGGCCACGGGCGCCGAGACCATCTCCACCGAGGTCGCCTGGGACGACGAGTGGTTCTTCCAGGACCCCACGGTCTACAACCACGAGCTCGCCACCACGTGCTCGGTGCTCTCCGCCGTGGCAAACTCGGAGTCCGCGTACTACCAGGCGGGCTCGAGCTCGCCTGCCTACATGGAGGCCGCGCTCGCCGAGCTGGGCTTCGAGGAAATCTCCACGGCGTCCTACCAGTACCGCAGCGAGATCTTCGACGAGGTCGTCGACTTTCTGACCGGCACGGACGACGTGGTGGCCTACTCGGTGGCCACCAAGCGCGTGACCAGTGCGAGCGGGGCCGAGAAGACGCTGTTCCTGGTGTCGATCCGCGGCAGCTACGGCTCGGAGTGGCTGAGCGACCTCAACATGGGCAGCGCGGCCGACTACCAGATGGACGAGATCACGCACGAGGGCTTCTCGGAGGCCGCGCGCGAGATCGTTGACGAGCTCATGGCGCGCGTCACCGAGGAGGCCGGCCTCGACGGCACCGACGACATCTGCCTGCTGTTCACCGGGCACTCGCGCGGCGCGGCCGCGGCCAACATCGCCGCGGCGTACGCCGACGAGATGTCGCAGGGCTATCGCGTGCTCGCGCCGCTTTCGAGCATCTACTGCTACACCTTCGCCACGCCCGAGGTCACCACGTTCGACAACGCGCGCGACGCGCTCTACGACAACATCTTCAACGTCATGAACCCGAGCGACCTGGTGCCGCGCCTGCCGCTCGACGCCTGGGGCTACGAGCGCTACGGCCACGACCTGTGGCTGCCCGGCTATGGCGACGAGGGCTTCGACGAGGCGCACGAGGCCATGTGCGAGGCCTTCGAGGCCAACACGGGCGTTGAGAGCCCCTACGTCCCCGAGGACCGCGAGCGCGTGGACAAGCTGGTGGAGGACCTCGGGCGCGAGATTCCCACCGCGGAGGACTTCGCCACGGTCAAGGGCGGCGCCACCGTCGTGAAGGACCTTCTCGCCGACGTGAACCCCATGCAGGTCCTCTACGGCCACTACCCGAGCGTCTACATCGCCTGGATGCAGTCTGTCGACGCGCTCGGGTAGACTTCCCTCAAGGGCTGGCTCTGCCACGGCAAGGGAGGCTGCGATGGCTGACGTTCGCAAGGAGCTCGCGAGGGTTCTCGAGGACGCCTGCGACGAGGTCGACCGGCGGCTGGGTGCGTTTCTCGCCAATCCGGACGACGTCGAGACCGTCCACAAGCTGCGCATCTCCATTCGCACGCTGAGGAGCCTACTGACGTTTGTCTCTCCGCTGCTCAAGCGCCGTCGCCACCGACTGCTCCAAGACGACCTGCGATCTGTGGTCGTCGAGACGTCGCGCCTGCGCGAGTACGACGTGCTGCTTCGGCAGCTGCGCGAGCTGGACGTCCCATGCGCTGAGCTGGACGAGAGGATCGTTTGCCTGCGCGAGCTCGAGCGCAACCACGTGGTGGACGTGATGCGCGGGCGTCATACGCGTCGGGCGCTCCGTCGCGTGCGCAGGGGCGTGGGGCGAGTCCCGTGGCGCGATCGCGTGCGCGAGGAGGGCGTCGCGCGGGCCGACGTCCGCGCGCTCTTCCGCGAGCTGGTGCGTGTCGTGGACGAGGGGTCTGCCACCGCGGACCGTGCGGATGCCGATGCCGTCCACACCCTGCGCAAGCGGGCCAAGCGCGCACGCTACGTCGCGGAGCGCTTTGATGCCCTGCTAGGGGAGGGCGCCGCGGCCGAGGCCGCGCGCATGAAGGGCGTCCAGGATGAGCTCGGCGACATCTGCGACGCGCGCGTAAACGTCGCGATGGCGCGCGAGTTCCCGGCCGAGGGGCTCTCCGCCGAGGCGCGCTCCGCGCTGGAGGAGCTCGTCGCGCGCAACCAAGCGCTCGTTGACGCGTTTGTGACGGGTGCGCGGCCCGTCTGTTAATTGGGGACTGTCCCCAATTAACAGATGGGGATGCCGGCGGCGTGGGCGGCGTCGAGCAGCTCGGCGTTGCGGGCGTTCATCGTGCCGAACTCGCTCACGCAGCAGACGACCTCGCGGCAGGCGAGAAGAACCTCGCGCGCGCGGGCCACCGACTCCTTGCTCACGCGCTCGAAGTCCCGTTCGAAGATCGCCCGCGTGGCGAGGCTGCGCGCGAGCAGGCCGTCCGCGTCATGCTCGTGCAGCACGCCCGCGGCGAACGGCGTGCCCTCGCGCGCGAGCCGCCGGAAGCACGCCGCGCCCGTGCCGCCGCCCGCGATGACGAAGACCTCCGGATCGCCCTCCGGCCGCGCGAGCTCGACGCTGCCGAAGGCCGGGTCGTAGGCGCCCGGCGCCAGGTCGTAGAGCTCGGCGACGCGCTCGGCCGTGAGGACCTCGTCCGGCGAGCCCTGGCACATGACGTGCCCGTCCTTGATGCAGATCACGTGGTCGGCGGCCTTCTGCGCGAGGTCGATCTCGTGCAGGGACGCCACCACGGCGATGCCGCGCTCGCGCGCCTCGCGGCGCAGGAGTTGCAGGACGTCCAGCTGTGAGCGGACGTCCAGGTACGACGTGGGCTCGTCGAGCAGCAGCACGCGCGGCTCCTGGCAGAGCGCGCGGGCGAGAAGGACGCGCTGCCGCTGGCCGTCGCTCACGTGGGAAAAGTCGCGTTCCGCGAGCGCGGTCACGCCCGTCGCGTCCATCGCGGCGGTGACGGCCTCGTCGTCCTTCTCGCCCAGCACGCCCAGGCGGCCGGTAAACGGGTAGCGGCCCGCCTCAACGACGTCGCGGCAGGTGAGGAGCTCGGTCTGGGGACGGCCGGTGAGCATGACGGACATGGTGCGGGCGCGCTCGGTCGCCGGGAGCCCGGCGAGGTCGCGTCCGAAGAGCTCCACGACGCCGCCGAGCGAGCGGAGCTGGCCTGCTACGGTGCGCAGGATCGTGGTCTTGCCCGAGCCGTTGGGGCCGATCAGCGCCACGACCGTGCCGGGCCGCACGGCGAGGCAGACGTCGCGCACGAGCGCCCGCTCGCCGTGCCCCACGTCGAGCCCCCGCAGCTCGAGGGCGTTTCCGTAAATTGGGGACTGCCCCCAATTTACAGGCGTCATCGACCGGCCCTCCCTCGGAGCATGAGGGCGATCACGACGGGCGCGCCGAAGACGGCGGTGACGGCGCTCACGGAGAGCTCGACCGGCGAGAAGAGCGTGCGCGCGATGAGGTCGCACCCGCAGCAGAACGCCGCGCCCGTGAGCAGGCATGCGGGCGTCACGTGGAGTGGCCGCGACGAGCCCACGCCCCGCTTGGCGAGGTGGGGCGCCGCGATGCCCACGAACGAGACCGGTCCCGCAAAGGCCGCGACGCACGCGGAGAGCAGGCTGGACACGAGCACGATGAGCATGCGCAGCGCGCCCACGTTGACGCCCACGCTCTGCGCGTGCGGCTCCCCGAGCTGGTAGGCGGCGAGCGGCTTGGAGAGCGCAAAGACCGCCGCGCTCATGGCGAGCACGACCACAGCGACGATGCCCACGTCGGACCACGTGGCGCCCGAGAAGCTCCCCCGCGACCAGTTGTCCAGGTTCACGATCGACTGGTCGTCGGCAAAGGCCACGAGAAAGTTGGTGGCGGCCGAGCAGATGTAGCCCACCATCACGCCGGCCACGATGAGCATGCTCTGGGAGCGCACGCGCCGCGAGATGAGCAGCACAAAGCCCATCGTGACGAGCGAGCCGAGAAACGCCGCGCCCACGGACGCCGCGGGGCTCATGACCTGGCCCGCTCCCAGGGCCACGATCATCACCAGTGCCACCACGAGCTTGGCTCCGGAGGAGACGCCCAGCACAAAGGGGTCGGCGATGGGGTTGTTGAAGAACGTCTGCAGCAGGAAGCCCGAGAGCGAGAGCGCCCCGCCCAGAAGCACCGCCTCGATGGCGCGCGGCAGGCGGATCTGCCAGATGACCTGGGCCGCGGTCGACGTGTCTCCGGGTCCGGCGGCCAGGATGCGCAGCACCTCCGCGGGCGACGTCTCCACGCTGCCCAGGCAGAGGTTGGCCACAAAGAGCGCGACTAGGGCGAGAATGACCGCCAGGTCAAAGGCCGTCGCCCGCCGCGCCCGAGCGTTCTTGTCGCCCGTCGCGCGCGCCACTAGTCCAGCCTCCAGACGTAGGTGGTGGGCTCGTCCGCGTTGGTGAGGGCGCGACGCAGGTCAAAGATGATGTCTGCCATGCTCGTAATCTGTTGGTAGAGGTTGGCGTCGCAGGTCCAGACGTCCCCGTTGCGCACGGCGGTAAAGTCCGCGAGCAGCGCGTTTTTCGTAACAAGGTCCTCGAGGCTGGTCACGCCGTCGTCGATCGTGCCGTTGTAGATGATGACGTCCGCGTCGCGGGCGCCCTCGTAGAAGCGCTCCATCTCCACGGTCACGGTGGTGGGGGATGAGTCGGTGGCGCCCTCCTCGGCAAAGCTCACGTACTCGCCGCCCGCGGCCTCGATCATCTGGCAGAAGTAGTCGCCGGCGCGGCGCGTCACAGCGGCACCGTCCTCGTTGACGTAGAAGAAGGCGACGGTCTTGCCGAGCGGTCCCTCGGCGGCGGCCTCCTCCACGCGGGCGGCCACGTCGTCGAAGACCTCCGCGGCCTCGTCCTCGCGGCCGAAGACCGCACCCATGAGCTTGATCCACTCCAGGCGCCCGAGCATGTCCTCCTCGCGGCTCGACTGCTCCATGAGCACGGTCACGCCCAGCTCCTCCAGCTTGGCGCGAACCTCGGGCACGTGGTCGATGTTGGTGTTCTCGATGGCGAGCGGGCAGCCCCTGGCGGCGATGAGCTCGTAGTCGGGGGCGCGGTAGAGGCCGCCGTAGGTGATGGTCCCGTCTTCCAGGCGCGCGGTGAACGCCTCGACGGGGGAGTCCTCCGCGCGCACGGACGAGACGGAGACCGCGTCGAGCGCGCCGATGGCGTCCACGAGGCAGATCATGCCGGTGGAGACCAGGTAGACGTTGGCGAGCGGCTGGCGGATCACGGCCACGTCGGCGGGCAGGCCCGCCGGGGGCTCCGCGCCCTCGGGCACGACGAGCAGGCGGTCGCCGCTGGCGAGGCTCGCGAGTCGGAAGTCGCCCCCGTAGGCGTCGAGCGTGAACTGCGTGGCGTGCCCCAGGGTCACGGGGGTGGGCTCGCCGAGCGCGTCGAGCCCCGAGCCGTCGTCCTTCTCGCCCATGCAGCCGACGAGCGCCAGGGGCGCGAGAAGCCCGAGGCATACGGCGGATCTGCGGGTGAGTGACGAGCCCATGGCCCTCCAGTTCGACGGGACGCGACCTTCCCATGATACGTCTAGGCGAGCCGACCATGCACACCCGTCGGATTTGGGCGTGAGGGGGTGCGAAACAGGTGGGAATGTATGGTCGGACAAAGCCGGGCGAGCACCCGCCGATGTCGTAACATCTGAGAACACGACGACGGGGGGCACGAATGAACGCCATATCTCGACTGCTTCTGGGCGGCGAGCTCGACCACGAGGTTCTGGTGCGGACGGAGCGGTCCACGCTTATGTTGGTCGACGACCCGCTGCGCCAGTACTCGAGCTTCTTCCTGCGGCTGCTCGCCGCGACGGTGGTGGCCACGGCGGGCGTCGCCGCCGACTCCGCCACCACGATCATCGGAGCCATGCTCATCGCCCCGCTCATGTCGCCGATGCTGGGCTGCGCGCTCGCCACGGCCATGGGACGCCCGCGCGCCGCGCTGCGCGCGCTCTCCCTCACGGTGGGCGGCATGGCGCTCGTCGTCGTGGTCTCCATCGGTCTGACGGCAATCATCCCCGTAGCCGCGGACATGGAGACGAACACGCAGGTCCTCGCGCGTACCTCGCCGCGCCTGGTGGACTTCCTGATCGCGCTGGCCGCCGGCTTCATGGCAGCGCTCGCCTCGATGCGCGCCGACATCCCCGACGCGGTGCCCGGCGTGGCGATCTCGGCCTCGATCGTTCCGCCGCTGTGCGTGGTCGGCGCGGGCATCTACGAGGGCGCCCCGGAGGCGTCGGTCGGCGCGCTCACGCTGTTCGTGACGAACTTCCTCGCCATCCAGGTCATGGGCGGCCTGGTCTACCTGCTCATGGGTCTCGGCGCGCGCCGTCTCTCGCAGGTCGGCGAGCAGACCCGGCAGATCTGGTATGCCTTCGTCGCGCTGTCGATGGCGATCGTGGTGGGGTTTCTCTTCACCACGAGCATGGGCGTGGTGGGCGAGACCCAGCGCGAGCGCGCCGTGCAGGACGCCGCGGCGGAGTGGCTCGAGGGCACGGACTACCGCGTGGAGGGCCTCACCCTGGACGACGGTGACGTATACGTGCGCATCGCCGGCCACGGGAGCGTGCCGGAGCTCGCGGAGCTCAACGACGCGCTCGCCGAGAAGGACGTGGGGGTCGCAAGCCTCTCGCTCTCGGTCCTGGACGAGCAGCGCATCGTGAACGAGGGCTAGGCACGACATGGCCCGCGGCGTCTGGGGGAGGGGCGCCGCGGGCCGATGGAGCGTCTGTCGCGTGGGCTACTTGACCGTGAGCACCGGCACGTCCACGGAGCGCAGCACGCCAAAGCTCACGCTGCCGATCATGCCGCGCAGGGCGCCGAGACCGCGGCGCCCCATGACCACGAGGTCGATGTCGTGGCTGGTCACATACTCCGCGATGCCCTCCGTCGGCGACGAGGCGATCACGGCATCCGCCACGATCTGGCACTGGGCGTCGTCGCGCGACTGCTCGATCACCTCGCGCGCGTCGTTGCGGGCGTTCTCCGCCACGGACTCCATGATGCGCTCGTAGGTCTCGGGGTCGCCGATCGCGTAGGGCGTGTCGAAGGCGGCGCTGGACATGAGCGTGGGGTCGGGCAGGGTCGAGGAGGGTATGACGGTCACCACGCTGACCTTTGCCTCGGGGTAGGGCCCGGCCAGGCCCAGCGCGATGTGCAGGGCGCTCCGCGCGTGCTCGGACTCGTCGTAGGGAACCAGGATGTTTCTGAAGTACATGGTTGCCTCCCTCGTCTCAAAGCTGCCGTCTACCTGCGTTATACCCCTCGTTCGGCGAGAAGGGCGTGCGCTCGGCGAGCGTTGGCGAAAACTTGCCTAAAGGGGGTCCGCGCGCGGCGGACCGGACTTGGGGGTCGTCATGCGCGTCACGGTGCTCATGGAGAACAGCACGCCGTCGAGCCGCCTTGCGGCACGGCACGGCCTCAGCCTGTGGCTGGAGCTCGAGGACGGCCGGCGCGCCCTCTTTGACATGGGGCCCGACGACGCGTTTCTCGCCAATGCGCGGACGCTCGGCGTGGACGTGACGTCGGCGGACCTGGCGGTGCTCAGCCACGGTCACTACGACCACGGCGGCGGGCTGCCCGCGTTTCTCGCCGCCTGTGCGGCGGCAGGTCGCGACGTACCCGTCTACGTGCGGGAGCACGCCTTCGAGGAGCATGTCTCCGGCACGCCGGAGCGACACCACGCGATCGGGCTGGACCCGGCCCTGGCCGCGGATCCGCGCGTGCGGGCGGTGGGCGAGCGCCTGGACCTGGGCGGCGGGCTCACGCTCTTCTCGACCGCACGCCGTGCCCATCCCGTGGCGCGCTCGAACGGCCGTCTGCTCATGCGGGGCCCGGGCGAGACGCTCGTGCCGGACTCGTTTTCGCACGAGCAGTGCCTGCTGGTCGAGGAGGGAGGGCGCCGCACCCTGGTCTCCGGCTGTTCGCACGGCGGCATCCTCAACCTCATGGACGCGGCGGAGACGCTCGCGGGCGCGCCGCTCGACGCGGTCGTCGCGGGCTTCCACCTCATGGACCCGAGCGGCGGCACCGTCGAGGACGCGGCGCTCACGCGCGACCTGGCTCGGGAGCTGGCGTCGCGGCCCGCGCGCTACCACACGTTCCACTGCACCGGGACCGACGCCTTCGCGCTGCTGCGCGACGAGCTCGGCGATCGCGTGCGCTACCTGCACGTGGGCAGCCGCGTCGAGGTGTGACGCGCCGACGGGGTACAATTGCCCCAGTCGTCCCGGGAGGTTCTCATGCAGATCATCGGTGCGCTCGTCGCGCTGCTCATCGTCGCGTTCGTCGTCTCGCTCGTCATCTCGTTCTTGGTGAACATCGTCGCCGGCGCGCTCTCCATGCTGCCTGCGATCTTCGTGATCGTGGCCATCTGGTTCTTCGTGCGCGGCGGCAAGATCCACGTCGAGTTTCCCGACCGTCGCGACCGCGACCGCCTGAACTAGGGGGATGCCATGGCGACGCCCGAGTTCATCCTCCGCCTGCGCGAGAAGATTGGCCACGACCTGCTGTGGCTCATCGGCGTGACCGCCTACGTGGAGGACGGCGATGGGCGCGTGCTTCTGGGCCGGCGCTCGGACACGGGGGAGTGGGCGCTCGTCTACGGCATCAACGAGCCGGGCGAGGAGCCGGCGGACACCGTGGCGCGCGAGGTCGCGGAGGAGACGGGCGTGGACGTGGTGCCCACGGATCTGGTGCGCGTGCGCGCGGCGCGCGAGGAGACCGTCTACGCCAACGGCGACCGGACGCAGTACCTTGACCTCATGTTCGTCTGCCGGCTCGCCGAGGGCGGAAGCGCCGAGCCGCGCGTTGCCGACGACGAGAGCCTCGAGGTGGGCTGGTTCGCACCGGATGCGCTGCCGAAGCCGCTCGCGGCGTCGACGGTCGAGCGCCTTGCCGCGCTCGCCGCATGGCGCGAGGCGGGCGCGAGCAGGGCGCTCTTCTCGTTTGGGGAGTAGTCCGGGCGCTACGCTACCAGCGGATCGTGTAGGGGTCCTTGGTGAACGAGCAGAACGTGGCGGTCACGTTCTCCAGCGCGAAGACCTCGCAGTTGCCGTCGTCCGCGGAGTACATGGACTGCAGCTCGGGATACTCCGCGAGCACGGCCTCGCGGGCCTCCAGGCGGTCGTCGAGCACGGCGTCGGCCTCGATGCGCAGCCACGAGCCGTCGGCACCCGTCGCGCAGATCGCCACGCGCGGGTGGGCGAGCATCTGGTAGGAGACTGCCTTGACCTTGCCGGTCTGGATGTAGAGCCTGCCCTCGAACTTGGCGATGGTTCCGAAGGGACGCACCCGCGGATCGCCCTCCTCGTCCACGGTCGCCAGGAAGTACGTGGGGTTTTCCTTGAGGTAGGCGAGGACCTCGTCCATGGTGGCTCCTTTCGCCGCATGCGGGGAAGGTCGTTGAGGCTACTTTACTCTGCCTGACGGGTCTCGGCGTGGCATGTGGCGGAATTCGCCGAGTGGCGTGGCGCCTTCCCTCCTGCGCGCGCCGGCTCTGCGTCCTGCAAAACTCTCGCTCGTGATGAAAAGCGACGCCTCTGTCTGCAAAACTGCCGCTCGTGATGAAGGAAACTCGGGCTCGGGAGACAATTGGTTCAAACTACTATCTACTCAACTGGGAGTTTCTCGCTGGGCTCAGCGAAGGCTGCTCGAAATGGGCGCAAAGCTTCATCACGAGCGAGAGTTTTGCAGCCGTACGGCAGATCTTTCATCACGAGCGAGAGTTTTGCAGCGCCTAGCGCGTGTAGTGCTCGAGGCACATGGCGATGAAGCCGCGCATCTCCGCGCGGAAGTCGGTCTTGGGCCGCTCGATCTCCAGGCGCCTCAGTGCCTCGGCGATGAGTGGGTTGCTCCAGCAGGAGCTGACGAGGCCCGTGGCGTGGTAGTAGATTGCCAGCAGAAGCGGCTCCACGCGCTCGGGCTCGATGCCCAGGACCTGTGGCAGACGCTCGCGCGTCTCGTCGACGTGCGCGTAGTAGCCGCGCTTGAAGTCCATGAGGCGCTCGACGGTGACGTTGGTCTCAACGATCGTGGTGAGCAGGTCGCCCAGGCGGAAGTACTCCTGGTGGGCGGCAGCGACATCTGCCCAGGCGTCAGCGGCCTCGGCGGGCGAGAGCTCGCGCCCCTCGGGCAGGGCGGCGAGAAGTGCCTCGAAGTAGGCGTCGCACTCGTCGGCCGTGAGCAGGAGGAAGATCTCCTCCTTGGTGGTCACGTACTTGTAGAGGTTGGCGCGCGACCAGCCGAGCTCCTCGGCGATCGTGGTGAGCGTGATCTCGTGGTAAGGGCGCGCCGCAAACTGGCGGCGGACGGCGCCCTTGATTTCACCGAGACGCTGCTCCTTCTGCTCGGGGCTCCTTGCCCTGATGAACTCGGCCATGACTCCTCCGTACGGTTGCTGCGCAAAGTATACCGCAGCGAAATCAGAAATAAGCGAAATAACGTCACTTATATCTTTACAAGTAACGAGGCGTCACTTACTATGAGGCCAACCCAACGAGGAAGGGAGCGCGCATGCTCGGCAACTTCACCTATCACAACCCCACCAAGCTCATCTTTGGCAAGGACGCCATGCGGGCCCTCGCGACGGAGCTCGCGGGCTTTGGACCCACCGTCCAGCTCGTCTACGGCGGCGGTTCCATCAAGCGAAACGGCATCTACGACCAGGTAATCGCCGCGCTCAAGGCGGCAGGCAAGACCGTCGTCGAGGACGCGGGCGTCATGCCCAACCCCACGGTCGAGAAGCTCCGCGAGGGCGTGGCCATCGCCCGCGAGAACCACGTCGACCTCATCCTCGCAGTGGGCGGCGGCTCCTGCATCGACTACGCCAAGGCGGTGGCGGTCTCCGCCAACCTGCCTGCGGACGTGGACCCCTGGCAGAAGTACTGGGTGGACTTCGACGAGCCGGCCGCCGACCTCGACGTCGTCCCCGTGGGCTCTGTGCTCACGATGGTGGGCACCGGCTCCGAGATGAACTGCGGCTCTGTCATCACCAACCACGAGACCAAGATGAAGGTCGGCCACGTCTTCGCGGACGCGCGCGTGTTCCCGCGCTTCGCCGTGCTGAACCCCGAGTTCACCTACACGCTGCCCAGGTACCAGATGGTAGCCGGCATCTTCGACATCATGAACCACATCACCGAGCAGTACTTCTCGGGCACCGACGACAACACCTCCGACTATCTCTCTGAGGGCCTCATGCGGTCGCTCGTGGCCGCCAGCCGCGCCGCCGTGGCCAACCCGGAGGACTACGAGGCCCGCTCCAACATCATGTGGTGCGCCACCTGGGCGCTCAACACGCTCGTGGCCTGCGGCAAGTCCACGGACTGGGAGGTCCACATGCTCGGCCAGGCCGTCGGTGCCCACACCGACGCCACGCATGGCATGACGCTCACGGCTGTGGCGCTGCCGTACTACCGCCTGGTCATGCCCTATGGCGTCGAGAAGTTCGCGCGGTTTGCGACCAACGTGTGGGGCATCTCGCCCGAGGGCCGCACGACCGAGGAGCTCGCCGCCGCCGGTCTCGACGCCATGGAGGCCTGGATGCGCGAGATTGGCTGCGTCATGAGCATCTCCGAGCTCGGCGCCACCGAGGACATGCTTGAGGCCATCGCCGACTCCACCCTCGTCATGCAGGGCGGCTACCACGCGCTCTCGCGCGACGAGATCGTTGCCGTCCTCCGCGCCAGTCTGTAAATTGTGGACAGTCTCCAATTTAAACAAATGTTTGATATCGTCGGTCGTTGGGAGAAGAGCATGCTGACAAGAAGAAACTTCCTGGCAGTT
>CAUGFC010000017.1 GCA_959598545.1 uncultured Olsenella sp.
GCGCGGAAGTCCTCGTCGGGCGTGTCGTTCGAGGAGAGCATGATGTCGCGGCCGGTCACGCCCGCACGGTCCGCGAGCAGGAGCTCCACGCCCGTAGCGCAGTCGCAGCCGCAGCCGCACTCCGCGAGGACCCGAAGTATGGCGGGGTTGGGCGTGGCCTTGACGGCGAAGTACTCCTTGAAGCCGGGGTTCCACGCAAAGGCGGAGTTGAGCTCCGCCGCGCGGCGGCGGATCTCGGACTCGTCGTAGAGGTAGAACGGCGTCGGGTACTCGGCCGCGATGGCCTCGAGCCTCTCGCGCGTGACAAACGGACGCTTCTGCATGACATCCCTCGCTCGCCGTGCAGGTGCGCGGCCCCGGGGCGGACGTGCGTCCGGCAAGGATAGCGCACCTGCGAGTTCTTCTCGCAGACAGTCCCGAGGGTCTTTCCCGCGGGCCCACCGCCGCGCCGCGCCCGACTTGGCAGTTCGGCGGACCTCGCCTCGTCCCGGGATCAGCGCCCGCCGGCTCCTCCGGGACCCTTCGTGTCCGCTCCTCTATCGATGTGGGTAGCCTACCATCGCCCCGTACGACCCACAAGGCGAAAAACAAACCTGAAACATCTTAGAATGCGGTAGTCTCTTTTCAGGGACCGGCGGCGGGAGGAACGGTGGACGAGAAGATCAGGCGCGTCGCCAAGGCATACGCCGACGAGTGCTACGAGGAGGAGCTCGAGCTCCTGCGCACGCTCGCGCAGATTCCCGCTCCGTCCGGCCACGAGGAGCGCCGCGCGGAGTTCATCCGCGACTGGCTGCTCGCCCAGGGCGCCCCGGTGGGTTCCGTCCGGATCGACGACGCAAAGAACGTCATCCTCAGCCTGCCCGGCCCCGCCGGCGGCGACGACGGCATCGCGGTCTTCGCCGCCCACACTGACGTGGTCTTCCCCGACACCGAACCGCTTCCGCTCGCCGAGAGCGCGACGCGCCTTCTGGCCCCGGGCGTCGGCGACGACACGGCAAACCTCGTCGGACTGCTCCTTGCGGCGCGCTACCTGCTGCGCCACAAGGTGCCGCTCGACCGGCGCCTGCTCGTGGTAGCCAACTCCTGCGAGGAGGGCCTCGGCAACCTCGCCGGCACGCGCGAGCTCTTCCGCCACTACGACGGGCACGTGCGCGAGTTCACGAGCTTCGACCTCTACCTCGGCATGCACGTGGTCTCCGCCGTGGGCAGCCATCGCTGGCGCGTGAGGTGCCACACCGAGGGCGGCCACTCCTGGGAGAACTTCGGGCGCGACAACGCGATCGAGGCGCTCTGCAGCTTCATCGAGGACCTCTACGCCCTCGAGCTGCCCACGCGCGCCAAGACCACGATCAACGTGGGGCGCTTCGTGGGCGGCACCACGGTGAACTCCATCGCCGAGGACGCGAGCGTGCTCGTGGAGTACCGCTCGGCCTCCGAGGAGTGCCTCGAGGAGATGTACGGCAAGTTCGTCGTGCTCGTGGAGGAGCACCTCAAGGAGAAGACGCGCATCGACGTGCAGCTCATCGGCCGACGCCCCGCCTCCGGCGAGCACGTCCCCGAGGGCCAGGCGGCGCTCATCGCCCGCACGGACGAGGTCCTGCGCGAGCTGGGCGGCGTGAAGGAGATCCACCACCAGGAGTCCTCGACGGACGCCAACATCCCGCTCTCGCTGGGCATCCCCGCGCACACCGTGGGCACCGTCGAGGGCGACCTGCTCCACACGCGCGAGGAATGGATCGAGAAGGACAGTCTGCGCCGCGGGCTCTCGGTCATTCTCGCCCTCATGCTGGACCACGCGACGGACGTATAGCAGAAGGGGCGGGACGCCCGTTCAGCGCCCCGCCCCCGTCGTCTACGAAAAAGGAGCCCGCAGGCTCCCGCACGAACGCTCCCGTTCCGACGCCCTACGCGGCGCGGACGCACTTAACGAGCAGGTGCGAGTCTGCGTGGTTCTGCTCGTGAGCGGAGAACCACTGGTCAACGTCGTTGAACAGGATGCTCGGGCTGTCAGCCCAGAAGCGACGCTCGTGGTTGTCGAACAGCGCGCGATACTCGCCGCTCATGAACCAACCGTTGCGGCAGGCGTCGTGGACCTTGCGCTGACGACGCCCCATGTTCTTGACCTTGGTCATAGGTACTTCCCTCCTTCCAAAACCGTTTGACACGCTTGTTATACCCAATCCTACCGTTCATAGAAAGTGTCTTGACAAAACAGTTACAAATCAGTACTTCCGCTTAAACGTCTGGTAATCCGCCGTTCACGCGGTGTTGCGGGGCGAGAAGGACCCTGCCCCGCAACACGTCGCTTCATGCTATGGTCGTGCACAGGAAACCGACCCGAACGGAGCGATCCATGCGACTGACCAAGCTGCTCGTGCCCGCACTCTGCCTCTCCGTCGCGCTTCTCGCCGGCTGCGCCCAGACGACGCCGGAGGATGCCGACGCCCAGACCGATCGCACTCCTGTCCAGGACGTCATGGACGGCACCGCCGCGGAGCCCGAGCAGAGCAACTGGCAGCAGCCCGCGTTCTACGAGCGGTCCTTCTCGGAGGTCACCTCCGACCTCGGCCTGCTCGGCTTCGAGCTGGTGGACGAGTACTACGACGAGGAGAACGCCTACCTCTCCGTCGCGTTCAGGGGGACGCCCGCGGGCGTCACGCTGGAGGGCTCGGACGGCACCGTCACCGTGAACCTCTACGCGTCCGAGCCGACTTTCCGCGACGATGCGGGCGAGCCCTCCGTCGAGACGCTCGCGGACGGAGTCGCGCCCAACGGCTTCGACGTCTTCCTCTACGTCCCCGACGCCGACCCCTCCGAGTACGAGGGCATCGCGCGCCAGGCGGCGGACGCCGCGGGCCTGGGCGAGTTCACCGACGCCTACGTGGGCGATGCGCCCTTCACCGAGGGTCAGCAGGTGGGCAACTTCACCACCGAGACGACCTTCAACGGCGAGGCGGCGGGATGCCTGTTCGTCGTGCAGCGCTACGAGGACCCCGGCGTCGCCCCCAACCCCAACGCCCCGCTCGTCGTCTCCTACGGCTGCTATATGTAAGGACGGCAGGGGAATCTCCCGCGATACAATCTGCGTATGCGGCAGCCGTCCCGGGAGGGCCCCTTGAATCTCAAGCAGCTCGAGTACTTCGTCGCCATCGCCGAGGAGGGCCAGATCACGGCCGCCGCCCGGCGCCTGCACATCTCCCAGCCGCCGCTCTCCTACGAGCTCGCCCAGCTCGAGCAGGAGCTCGGCACCCAGCTCGTGCGGCGCGGCCCCCGCGGCGTGACCCCCACCGAGGCCGGCAGGCTCCTCTACGAGCGCGCCCGGCGCATCCTCGCCATGACCACGGCGACGGCCCGCGAGGTGTCGAGCGTGGGCAAGGGCCTCACCGGCACGCTCTGCCTCGCCGTGTGCGACGCTGCTGCGAGCCTCGCCCCGGGCGGCCGGCTCGCCGAGCTCGCCCGGCGCTCCCCCGACGTCGCACTGGAGCTGCGCGAGGGCAGCGTGCCCGAGGTGCTCGACCTCGTCGCGAGCGGCATCGCGGAGGTGGGCGTCGTGCGCACGCCCTTCCCCACGCAGGGCCTGCGCGCCCGCTACGCCCCGGCGGAGCCGCTCGTCGCCGTCATGCCGCCCGAGCTCGAGCGCGGCGAGGAGCTCTCGGTCTCCCTCGAGCAGCTCCGAGACGTCCCGCTCGCCTGCAGCCGGCGCGTCGCCGCGGCACTCGACCGCGCGCCCTCCTGCCTGACCGAGGACGAGCGCAGCACCTGCTCCTGCGCGGCGGCGGGCCTCGGCGTGGGTCTCGTCCCCCGCTCGCTCCTCACCGTCTGCGACACCGGCCCCTGCTACATAAAGACCGTAACCGAGAAGGACCTCGAGTCGCGTGCTGCCGTCATCTGGAAGGCCGACCGCGCCCTCTCCCCGCTCGCCGAGCGCGCCGTCGCCCTTCTCGGCGAGCTCTGTTAATTGGGGACAGTCCCCAATTAACAGAAAGCGCCCCCGGCGGGAAAGGTGCCGGGGGCGCAGGAGGAAGGACTACTGCTGGTCGGAGTCGTCCGCGGTGGCCTCGACGGGCACGTCGTCGGGATCTTCGCCCTCCATGCCCTCACGAACGTTCTTGACCGTCTTGCCGAGGGCCGAGCCCAGCTTGGGCAGGTTCTTCGGCCCGAAGATCACCAGGACGACGAGCAGGATGACCGCAAGCTCCATCGGACCCATGCCAAAGACCATGTGAGACCTCCCGTGACGTTGTTCTTCTCGTCCATGGTAGGTCGCGTCAGCCCAACGGTAAAATACATATACGAATGGGGTGCCATACAACGAATGTATGGCACCCCATCAGACGAGAAGAGCCTCGCGACGCGCCTACTCGACCTCGTCCTGCTCGAACACGTGGAAGCCAGCCTTCTCGATGGCCCAGCTCGCCTCCGCGGCGCTGGCAGGGTCGGCGATCTTGAGCGCGAGGACGGCCAGGTCGTCGGTCGTGGAGAAGCAGTAGAAGTACTCGATGTCCACGTCGAGGTCGTCGAGCTTCTCGAGCAGGTCCGCCGCGCCGCCCGGGTGGTGCGGAACGGCGATGGCCATGACCTTGGTCTTGATCGCGCGGTAGCCGCCGGACTCGAGGGCGGCGAGCGCCGCCTCGGTGTCGCTGCAGATGATGCGCACGATTCCGTACTCGGTAGTGTCTGCCACGGAGAGCGCGGCCATGTTGATGTTGGCGTCGCCGAGGGTGCGGCACAGAGACGCGATGCGGCCGCGCTTGTTCTCGAGGAAGACGGTGATCTGGTCAATCATTACTTGATCCCCTTTCGCAGGTCGACGATGCGCTTTGCCTTGCCCTCGCTGCGCGCGATGGTCTTGGGCTCGACGAGCTTCACGCGCACGCCCACGGACAGCGCCGTCTTGAGGCGCGCCGAGATCTCCTTCTGCAGGCGCTCGACGGCCGCGACGGAGTCGAAGGCGAAACCGGGGTTGACCTCGGCCTTGAGCGTGACCATGTCGAGCGAGCGGTGATCGGTGTCGACCTCGATCTGGTACCAAGAGGAGACCTGGTCGAAGGTCTTCATGACGTCCTCGATCTGGCTCGGGAAGACGTTGACGCCGCGGATGATGAGCATGTCGTCGGTACGGCCGTGGATGCGGTCGATGCGACGGTGCGTGCAGCCGCAGGCACACTCGCCCGGCAGGATGCGCGTGATGTCGCGCGTGCGGTAGCGCACGACGGGAGACGCCTCGCGGTCGATCGTGGTGAGCACGAGCTCGCCCCACTCGCCGTCAGGCAGGACCTCGCCGGTGTTGGGGTCGATGATCTCGGCGTAGAAGTGGTCCTCGGCAAGGTGCAGTCCGTCCTGCTCCCAGCACTCGATGGCCACGCCCGGGCCCATGGTCTCCGTGAGGCCGTAGACGTCGAGCACGTGGTAGTTGAGCTTGCGCTCGAGGTCGCGGCGGAAGTTGTCGCTGAAGGGCTCCGCGCCGTGGATGCCCGCGCGCAGGTGGAAGTCGCGCGCCGGGTCGATGCCCATTTCGATTGCGGTGTCGGCGATGTGCATGGCGTAGCTCGGCGTGCAGCAGATAATCGTGGATCCCATCTCCTTGAGCACGCGGATCTGGCGCTCGGTGTTGCCCGCGGACATGGGGATCGTGGTGGCGCCGGAGTAGAGGCCACCGTAGTGCGCACCCAGGCCACCGGTGAACAGGCCGTAGCCGTAGCAGACGTGGACGACGTCGTCCTTGCCGCCGTTTGCGTACTCGATGCCGCGCGCAAAGCACTCGCCCCAGATGTCGAGATCGTGCTGGGTGTAGCCGCCCACTGTCGCCACGCCGGTGGTGCCGGAGGACATGTGAATCTCCTTCACCTCGGAGAGCGGCGTGGCGAACATCCCGTACGGATAGTTGTCGCGCAGGTCCTGCTTGGTGACGAACGGCGCCTTCTGGAGGTCGTCAAGGCTCTTGACCGCGTACGGGTCAAAGCCGGCCTCGTCGAAGCTCTTCTTGTAGAACGGCACGTTCTCGTAGCACGCGATCACGGTCTTCTTGATGCCCTCGAGCTGGATCTGTTCGATCTGCTCGTGGGGCGCGTGGAGGATCTCCTGCGTCTTGCCCATTGGTGCTTGCCCTTCCGTTTGGTCCGAAAACTCGATGAGCTGATTCTACGGCGCATGCGACTCGGCGCGGGCAGGCGTTTACGGTCGTGTGACATTGCCCGCGACGCGCGGCGCGACCGCCCGATGACCTCGCCTGCCCCCGAACCCGCCCATCCTTCTCTTCAGTGGAATGTCAGTAGTTTCCCGGCCGGACGGTAAGAAGAAATCCGTGGACGGAGGGTCCAGTTTACGCACCCCTTGCACAACCACGCCGCAGATAGATTTGTCTCATCAAATGTGTAGGAGCCGTGGACGGAAGCGGGGGAGGTGGACCTGGGCAGAAGACTCACGGAGTCTCTTTCGATTGTCGGTGTTTCACCCAAAGCTCAAGACACGAGGAAAAGGAACAGCCAATGGAACGCAACATCCTTCTTTGCTGCGGTGCAGGCATGAGCTCGGGCTTTCTCGCGAGCTCCACTGAGAAGGCCGCCCTCGAGGCCGGTCTCGACTACAACGTGAGCGCCAAGAGCCAGAGCGTGGCCCTCGAGGAGATGCCCGATTTCGACGCCGTGCTGCTCGGGCCGCACTTCGCCAACTCCGTCGACGAGTTCGAGGAGGTGCGCGAGGACACGGGCTGCGACACCATCATCGCCGTCATCCCCCGCGAGATCTACGGCAACGTGGACGGCGCCGCCCTGCTCGGCTTCATCAAGGAGCTGCTCGGCGACTAACCCCCACGCCCCATGGATTCTGGCCGGGCCCGCGTCCGGCACCGTATACCCGCGCACCCCGCGCGGGCCCGAGAGCAAGCGAAAGGAGTAGACATGTCCGAAGAGTTCGAGGGAACCGCCAAGGAAAGCAAGCTCATGCATTGGATCGAGTTCACCCTCGCCCCCAAGACCCGTGCCATCATGGCGCGCCCCTGGCTGTCTGGCTTCACGAACGGCATCATGAAGTGCCTGCCGTTCATCCTCACCGGCTGCCTGATCTTCTTCTACAACGCGATTCGAAGCTGGATCACCGTCCTGCCCGACCTGGGCCTCATCCAGACCTACACGTTCTCGATGCTCGGCCTGATCTACGTCTTCATGATCCCGCACGAGCTCATGGCCACGCTCAAGCACCGCAAGTTCATGGTCACCGCGGGCATCACGGGCATCTGCGTCTACATGCTCACCATGGCCGGGGTCTTTGACGAGACCGGCTCCTACATCACCATCGAGTTCGCCCGCTTCGGACCCACCGGCTCCATGGTGGCCATGCTCGTCGGCCTCGAGGTCGCCTTCGTCTTCAACCTCTGGTCCAAGGTGCGCCTCTTCAAGAAGGGCTCCGCGGTCCCCACGTTCGTGCAGGAGTGGGTCAACAACATCATCCCGATCTTCGTCTGCGTCCTGATCCAGATGATCATCGTCGGCATCGCCCAGGTCGACCTCTACAGCCTCGTGCTCTGGCTCTTCTCGCCCATCCAGGCCGTGGCGCAGTCCTTCCCGGGCTTCGTCCTGTGGAACTTCATCCAGACCTTCTTCTACACCATCGGCGTCTCCGGCTGGACCTGGACCGGCCTCTGCAACGCCTGGCAGGTTCCCGCCCAGGCAGAGAACGTCGCCCTCGCCCTCACCGGCGTGAACGGCTACCTCAACGTCTCCGAGGTCATCTCCGGTATCGGCCTGATCAACCTCGGCGGCATCGGCGCCACGCTCGCCCTCAACGTCCTGCTGCTCTTCAGCAAGTCCAAGCGCCTGCGCACGCTCGGCCGCGTGACGATCGCCCCGTCGCTGTTCAACATCAACGAGCCCGTCCTCTACGGCACGCCCGTCGTCTACAACCCGGTGCTGTTCATCCCGGCCAACATCACGGCCATCGTCGGCTCGATCATCACCTGGTTCATCTTCAGGCTCGACCTGCTGGCGCTGCCCACCATCACCGCCACCAACGTGGGCACCCTGCCCATCATCGCCAACACGGTGATGCTCACGGGCGACCTGCGCGGCATCCTCTGGTGGGTCGTGCTCTTCGCGGTGTACCTCGTCATCTACTTCCCGTTCTTCAAGGCGTTCGAGAAGGGCGAGGTCGCCAAGGAGAGCGGCGAGGCAGCCAAGCTCGAGGCCCAGCAGTAGCGCCCGCAACCTGATTCCCGTCGTAAGCGCGGGGCGCGGCCAACCCTCGGCCGCGCCCCTTTCCAGAAAAGGAGCACCCATGAAAGACGAGCGAAGCGGTCTCACCCCCGAGGAGGAGCTCAAGAAGGAGGAGGAGTTCCTGCAGGCGGCCTTCAAGATCATCATGCCCGCCGGCGACGCGCGCAACAACGCCGCGGCGTCGCTCGACGCCCTCCTGGACGGGGACGACGAGAAGGCCGCGGCGCTCCTCAAGGAGGCGCGCAACAACATCCTCGAGGCCCACAAGGTGCAGACCGAGCTCATCCAGGCCGAGGCCGCGCGCGAGATGAGCACCGGCACCTCCACCAAGGTCCCCATGCTGTTCATCCACGCGCAGGACACCCTCATGACCATCATGTCCGAGGTCAAGCTCACCGAGTCGATGGAGCGGATGTACCGCGCGCTCAGGGACTCGAACTAGGCACCGCAGAGAAGGGGGCGAGAAGCGCATGGACATCGTCAAGGCGTTCCCCGAGGGGTTCATGTGGGGCGCGGCCACGAGCGCATACCAGTGCGAGGGCGCCGCGCTCGAGGACGGCAAGGCCGAGAGCCAGCAGGACGTCATCAACCGCGAGATCCGCGACGAGTACGGATACGCCGACGCATCGGTCACAGCCGATCACTATCACCACTACAAGGAGGACGTCGCCCTCATGGCGGAGATGGGGTTCACATCGTACCGCTTCTCCATCAGCTGGGCGCGCGTCCTGCCGGACGGCACCGGAGAGCCCAACCCGGCGGGCGTCCGGTTCTATCACGACCTGATCGGCGAGCTGCGCTCCCATGGCATCGAGCCGGTGGTGACCATGTGGCACTACGACCTCCCCATGGCCCTCGTCGAGCGCTACGGAGGCTGGCGCAGCCGACAGATCGTCGACGACTTCGAGTACTACGCGCGCTTCATCCTGAACGAGTACAAGGACGAGGTCAGGTACTGGCTCACCATCAACGAGCAGAGCATCGTGGTGAACTACATCGACCGCAAGAACCTCATCAGCAAGGCCGACTACTTCAACCCGCGCTTTCGCTACCAGGCGAACCACTACATGAACCTCGCGCACGCCAAGGCTGCCATCGCGGCGCACGAGATCGTCGAGGGGGCCCAGGTCGGCGCGGCGCTCGACTGCGCGCCCTACTACCCCGCCAGCAGCGACCCGGCGGACGTGCTCGCGGCGCGCGGCGCCAACGCGTTCAAGAACTACTTCTACATGGACGCCTACATAAAGGGAGAGTACACGCCGTCGGTCCTGCGCTACCTCGAGCGGCAGGGGCTCATGTTCGACATCGAGCCCGGTGACCTCGAGCTCATCAAGCGCGGGTCTGAGTGCTTCGACTTCCTGGGGGTCAACTACTACCAGAGCGCCTGCGTCAAGGCGCCCACCCCGGGAGCCTCGCGCCGCCCCAAGGACAACAACAAGACCGGCAAGGGCGGTCACGCGGTCAGCGAGGTGCAGCCCGACCTCTTTGAGGGGACGGACAACCCTCACCTCTCGTCCACGGACTTCTCGATGCCCATCGACCCGGACGGGCTCGAGTTCGTCCTCGAGGAGATCAACGACCGCTACGGCATCCCGGTCATGATCTGCGAGAACGGCTTCGGGGGCTACGACACGCTCGAGAAGGACGGCTCCGTCCACGACGCCTATCGGATAGAGTACCTGCGCGCGCACATCAAGGCCATCGGCCGCGCCATCGCCAACGGCGTCACCGTTCTGGGCTACAACCCCTGGAGCGCGATGGACCTGCTCTCCACGAGCAACGGGATCGCCAAGCGCTACGGCTTCGTCTACGTCGACCGGACGGACGACGACGAGCGCGAGTGCAAGCGCTACCGCAAGGACTCGTTCTGGTGGTACCGGAACGTGATCGCCACCAACGGAAAGAACCTCGAATAGCCCGTGGGGAGGGGGCTTTGCGCCCCCTCCCCCACGACGTTTCTGGAAAGGGAGACGATGGAGACCATCAACGTAGGGGCAGCAATCTTTGCGGCGGTGCTGAGCTTGCTCGCGCCCGTTCTGTTCATAGTCTACGTCTTCAGGTTTCGCAAGCTCGCCTTCCACCTGCCGGACGCGCTCATGGGCATCATCGTCTCCTGGTTCGCCCAGACGGTCCTCTTCAGCCTGGTCGTGCGCTTCGTCCCCCAGATCCCCGGGCTTTCCGTCCTCTCGAGCGACCCGCTGGCGCAGCAGCTGCTCTACGGGGTGGCGGGAGCCGTCTGCTTCCTCGGAGGGTGGCTCGTGGTATGGGCGACAACCTACCATCGCCGCTTCTCGGAAGGGCAGGTCTCGCGCCTCACGGTCGGCGCCAGCGTGATCAAGATCCTCTCGGACATCGTGTCCGCCGCCGTCTCCAACGTCACCGTCGCCCTGCGCATCCAGGACGGCACGCTCGGGGAGCTTCTTGCCCAGAGCGTCAACAACCCCGCCGTCAACGCCGCGGAGCTCACGGCGACCTACGAGTCCTACACGCCTGCGCAGTATCTCTACCTCGGCATCCTCGCCATCCTGGTGGTCCAGACCACCTACCTTGTGCTGCTGCAGATCGCCGAGGGCAAGCCCGCGTGGCAGCCCGTCGTCGCGAGCCTCGCCTTCTCGTTCGTCTACAACTTCACCTATGCGGTCCCCATTCCCAACGTCATGCTGATCGTCGCCATGGCCCTCGCGATTGCGGAGCTGGCCGTCATCGGTCGCATCATGGGCGACTACCTCGCGCGAAAGGACGCGTAGCGAGAGGTTGCGTTTCGAGATCGCAACGGCGACGCGACCGTGCGTCGGCGCCTTCGTGCTACCATCGGGGCACGGCTTTGACGGAAGGGGGCTCATGAGCGACGCGGAGAGCAGGGACTCTGGCAGGACACCCCCTCCCGATGACCTCTTCGAGAGCGGCCGCTATGAGGGATACGTCGGCAGGCTGAAGCACTTCAGCCTTATCAACTCCCTGCTCAAGACCTTCAACCGCAGCCCCGCCTCAAGCCCCAGCGGCATCATCGCGCGCTACTTCCTCACGCACTTCGATGAGTTCCCCGACCTCAACATCTACGACGTCGCGCGCGACTGCTTCACCTCGCGCTCCGGCATCCGGCGCTTCGCTCAGTCGGCGGGGTTCGAGAACTTCAGCCAGATGAAGTCCAACTACTGGGAGTGGGATCTCTGGCAGACGTACTTCACCGACTACGTCAACCATGACGATATCCGCACCAACCTCGTCGAGCGCATCAACTCCATGTTCGACGACATCAACGAGATGGTGAGCGAAGACTCCCTGCGCGAGCTCGCGGACATGATTCACGACGCCACCTGCCCCGTCCTTCTCGCCTCGGACTTCTCTGCCATGGCCGTGCGCGAGTTCCAGCAGTCCATGATCTTCATGCACAAGCTGGTCCGCGTGATCAGCGACTCCGACGGCGACGAGTCCGTTCTCAAGACGCTCGACCCGTGCGACGTCGTCATCGTCATCTCCGCCTCGGGCAACTTCGCCGATGCGGCGGGCATCGAGCTTTCCGAGTGCCCGGCGCGGCGCGTCCTCGTCACCCTCAACCGCGACGCAAAGCTCGCGGCCTCCTACGACGTGGTCTACCACCTCTCGTGCCGCGAGTATCGCAGGATCCGGACCGTGTACTCGGAGTACGGGGTCCGCTACTTCTTCGACCTCCTCTACAACATGTACTTCCGCCTCTACGGCAAGGAGGGCGAGCGGCGGTCCTAGGGCGGTGAGCGGGGGTCCACTTAACGACCCGCATGCATGAACTCCTTTTGGGATGCTTACGGTAGCCAAAGCCGTCGGCGGCTTGTCCCCGGCGCAGGTCCCGTTGAAAGGAGCATCTCATGCACTATGACCATGATCCCAAGTTCCCCGAGGGGTTCCTGTGGGGCGCCTCGAGCGCGGCCTGGCAGGTCGAGGGTGCCACGGACGCTGACGGGCGCACCCCCGCCATCATCGACCTCAACTCGCAGACCAAGGTCCCCTTCGCCGACAACTCCATCGCGGCCGACCACTACCACCACGTGCACGAGGACGTCGAGCTCATGGCCGAGTGCGGCTTCACGAGCTACCGCTTCTCGCTCGCGTGGCCGCGCATCATCCCCCACTCCGACGGCAAGGTGAACGAGGCCGGTATCGCCTTCTACAACGAGCTCATCGACGACCTCGTCGCCCACAACATCACCCCGATCGTCACGCTCTACCACTACGACATGCCCGTATGGGTCGACGAGGAGCTTGGGGGCTGGAAGAGCCGCAAGACCGTGGACGCCTTCGAGCACTACGCGCGCGTCTGCTTCGAGCGCTTCGGCGACCGCGTCAAGTACTGGCTCGCCATCAACGAGCAGAACATGCAGATCTGCTACGGCCACTGGCTCGGCGTATCCAAGGGGTGCGACGACTGGTTCCGCGACAAGTGGCGCGTCAACCACATCATGAACCTGTGCCATGCCAAGGCGGTCAACGCCTGCCACGAGCTCGTCCCCGGCGGAAAGATCGGCCCCGTCCCGGGCATGGTGCCCATCTACCCGTTCTCCTCAGAGCCCATGGACCAGATCGCTGCCATGAACGCCGAGGAGTTCACCGAGAAGATCTGGAACGACACGGACGCCTACGGCGAGTACAGCACCTTCCTCAAGAACTACTGGAAGAACAACGACATCGACCCCGGCATCGAGCCCGGTGACGAGGAGCTCATGAAGTCGGCCAAGATCGACTTCATCGCCGTGAACTGCTATCGCTCCAACACCGCGCGCTGGGCCGCCGTGGGCGCGGTCGCCCAGGAGCAGCTGATGAACAAGACGGGCGAGAAGGGCAAGCTCATCTTCCCCACCGTCCCGGGTCAGTACCAGCTCTGCTACAACCCCTACGTCCCCTACACCGACTGGGACTGGGAGATCGACCCCGTCTCCATGCGCTACGTGATGCGCTACCTGTGGGACCACTACCACCTGCCCATGGTCGTCACCGAGAACGGCTTCGGCGCGCACGAGCACAAGGACGAGAACGGCGAGGTCCACGACCAGTACCGCATCGACTTCCTGCGTGACACCATCTACCAGCTCGGCCTCGCCATCGAGGACGGCGTCGAGATCTTCGGCTACAACCCATGGTCGTTCACGGACCTGCTCTCCACCGGAAACGGCATCGAGAAGCGCTATGGCCTCGTCTACATCGACGCAACCGACGACGAGCTCAACGAGGCCAAGGCGGCGGGCGTGCTGCCCCCGATGAGGCGCATCAAGAAGGACTCGTTCCACTGGTACTCCAAGCTCATCAGGTCCAACGGCGCCGAATGGGGCTGCGACATGACGAGCCACGCCGAGCCCGTCGACACCGCACACGCCAAGGAGGGCTAGCATGAGCGACTCCGTTTTCCCCGCAGACTTCCTCTGGGGCGCCTCAACGAGCGCCTACCAGGTTGAGGGCGCCGCCCTCGAGGGAGGCAAGAAGGCCTCGCAGCAGGACGTCATCAACGCCAGGAACTTCGAGGAGCGCGGCTTCGCCACCGCCGAGGTCACGAGCGACCACTACCACCACATGCACGAGGACGTTGAGCTCATGGCGGAGATGGGCCTCAAGGCCTATCGCTTCTCGATCGCCTGGTCGCGCGTCATCCCCTACGGCACGGGCGAGCCCAACCCCGAGGGCGTGAAGTTCTACCACGACCTCATCGACGACCTCATCGCGCACGACATCGAGCCGATCGTCACGCTCTACCACTACGACCTCCCCTGGGCCCTCGTGGAGCGCTACGACGGCTGGATCTCCCGCCAGGTGGTCGACGACTTCGCCGCGTACGCGCGCTTCGTCATCTCCGAGTACGGTGACAAGGTCAGGTACTGGACCACGATCAACGAGCAGAGCATCATCGTCCAGTACTGGACCCAGAAGTGCTTCATCGCCGACAAGTTCCTCTCGGACAACCAGCTCCGCTACCAGATCAACCACCACATGAACCTCGCCCACGCCATTGCGTGCAACCTGGTCCACGAGCTGGTCCCGGGTGGCATGGTCGGGTCGGTCATCGGCTACGCGCCGATCTACCCGCTGACCTCGAAGCCCGAGGACGTCATGGCCGCGCAGAACGCCCACGACCTGAGGAACGCCTACTACCTCGACATCTACTTCAAGGGGCACTACACCGAGTCCGCGATGCGCTACCTCGAGCGCCACGGCCTCGCCCCCAAGATCGAGCCCGGCGACATGAAGCTCATCGCCTCCGGCACCTCGGACTTCCTCGGCATCAACTACTACGCCAGCGAGTGCGCCAAGTGGTGCCCCGACGACGGCAGCCGGGAGATTCGCTGGAGCGGCGTCAACTGGTCCGGCAAGAAGGGCGAGATCAGCGGCTTCGAGACGCACCCCGGCTTCTACGAGATGTGCAAGAACCCCAGCCTGGACACCACCGACTGGGACTGGGCAATCGACCCCATTGGCATGGAGTACCTGCTCAGGGACATCTACACGCGCTACGGCAAGCCGCTCATGATCCTGGAGAACGGGCTGGGCGCCTACGACGAGCTCACGCCGGACGGCCGCGTCCACGACCAGTACCGCATCGACTACCTCCGCGACCACATCGTCGCGATGGGACACGCCATCGACTACGGCGTGCCGGTGCTCGCCTACTGCCCGTGGTCGTGCGTCGACCTGCTCTCCACGAGCAACGGCGTGAAGAAGCGCTACGGCTTCATCTACGTCGACCGCACCGACGACGACCCGCGCGAGTGCGCGCGCATCCGCAAGGACTCGTTCTGGTGGTATAAGGAAGTCATCGCGTCGAACGGCGCCAGCCTCTAGCAAGGCGGCGGGGGCGCCTTCGGGCGCCCCCGTTTTTTGCGATCTGGGAGTTTGAATGGACACGACTGCCGAGAAGAGCGGGCGAGCAGCGGGGCTTCTCGCCTTTGACCTTGACGGGACGGTCTTTGGCGACCACGTCACCGAGGACTTCACGCCGCGAGTGCGCGCGGCTCTCATGGAGCTGCACCGTCGCGGGTGGGTCCTCTGCGCGGCATCCGGTCGCGCGCGCGAGGAGCTGGGGAGCGGCATCATGGACGCGCCCTGGATCGAGTGGCAGCTCTGCTGCAACGGGGCCGCGCTCTTCCGCCATGGCTCGGATCCTGCCGTCACGGAGCACCTCATGACCTACGAGCAGGCCCTCGTCGTGCGCGAGGCGCTCGGGGACCTTGCCACGCGCCTGTGGGTCCACACGCGCGAGGGAATGCTTGTCGACCGATGGCTGGCAGCCGAGGACGGAAGCGACCTGATCCTCAAGGGACCGAGGCGCGTGGACGACCCGCTTTCGACTCCCGAGGCGCACCGCGGCATATACAAGGTCATGACGCACTTCGCGAGCGAGACGGACCGTCTGGAGGCCGAGCGGCGCTTCGCGCCCCTCTCCGACCCCTATGAGGTCATCAACCAGGGGCCGCTCACGCTCGAGTTCACGCTGCGGGGCGTGAGCAAGGGGGCAACGACCCTCGAGCTCTGCCTTCGGGAGGGGATAGACCCCTCCGTGTCCGTGGGCATCGGGGACTCCGGCAACGACCTGTCCTTCACGGAGACCCCCCTGACGTTCGTGGCCATGGGAAGCGCCGAGCAGAAGGTGCTCGACGCCGCGGACTACGTCTGCCCGGACGTCTACCACGACGGCGTGGCAGTCTGGATCGAGGAGCACCTGCTCGGCTGAGCGCGGCGGCCCGGACGGCCGCAACGGGCTCAGAGAAGGCCGAGGAAGCTCGTCCCCTCCCCCATCGAGGGAAGGCCGAAGTTCTCCAGAATGGTGGCGCCCAGATCGCTTGCCGTCGTGCGCGCGCCCAGCGAGACTCCCTCCCTACGCAGGGAGGGGGACCAGACGAGCAGGGGCACGAGCTCGCGCGTGTGGTCCGTGCCCATGTACGTCGGGTCGTTCCCGTGGTCTGCCGTCACGACGAGAAGGTCCCTCTCGCCAAGCTGGCGCATGACGTTTGCGAGGCGCCTGTCCAGCGCCTCGAGGGCGCGTCCGTCCCCAACGACATCGCGGCGGTGGCCATAGACCGCGTCGAAGTCCACCAGGTTGCAGAAGCAGAGGCCACGCCAGTCCCGGGCGAGGACGTCATCGACATGGTCCATGCCGTCCATGTTGGAGCGGTTGTGGTAGGCGCGCGTGAAGCCCTCGCCACAGAAGAGGTCCCAGGTCTTCCCCACCGCCACCACGTCAAATCCCGCGTCGGAGAGCCTCGTGAGCACCGTGGGGCCACAGGGTCTGAGGCCGAAGTCCCTCCTTCGGTCCGTCCGGACGAAGGAGTCCCGCGACGCGCCCACGAACGGGCGCGCGATGACGCGCCCCATGGTCACCTCCGGCCCGTTCACGAGTTCGCGAACCTCCTCGCAGACGCGATAGAGCTCTGGCACCGGGACGACGTCCTCGTGCGCGGCGATCTGCAGCACCGAGTCGCCCGAGGTGTAGACGATGAGGTCCCCGGTCTTCAGATGTCGCTCCCCGTAGTCCGCGAGGACCTGGGTCCCCGAGTACGGGCGATTGCACAGGACGCCGCGGCCGGAGACCCGGCTGACCTCCTCGACCAGCCAGGCGGGAAACCCCTCGGGAAAGTAGCTGACGCGAAAGCGCACCGGCAGGCACATCATCTCCCAGTGCCCGTCGAGGGAGTCGTTGCCGAGGCTGGTGATGCGCATGGACCCGAAGGCGCCAAGAGGGGCGTCCGGCCGGGGGACGTCCGAGAGGCCCTCGGGCCTCGTGAGCCCGATGCCCAGGGAGCAGAGCGTCGGGATCCGCAGCGCGCTGGGCATGTTGCGGGCGAAGTGCGAGGCGACATGCCCCAGCGTGTTGGCGCCCGCGCTCGAGAAGGACGCGGCGTCCGGTGCGCCGCCCACGCCAATCGAGTCGGCGACGATCACGAGGACGCGCTCGAACCTCATTCCACCACCTCGTCAAGGATGCTCGCGGCGGCGGAGACGCCCAGGCGGTTTGCGCCCGCCTCGATCATGGCGAGCGCGGCAGAGAGGGTGCGGATGCCACCGGAGGCTTTGACGCCCATATCCGGCCCCACGACCTCGCGCATGAGGCGCACGTCCCCCACGGTGGCCCCTCCCGTCGAGAAGCCCGTCGAGGTCTTCACGAAGTCGGCGCCGGCTCGCTGCGCGCAGCGGCAGGCGGCGCGCTTCTCCCTGTCCGTGAGCAGGCAGGTCTCGATGATGACCTTGAGCAGGGCGCCCCTGTCGTGCGCCGCCTCGGCGAGCGCGGCCACCTCGGCTCGGACGGCATCCTCCTCCCCAGCCCTGAGCAGGCCGACGTTGATCACCATGTCGAGCTCCCGGGCACCGTCCCCGAGCGCGCGGACGGCCTCGGCGAGCTTTGCTTCGGTCGACGTTGCCCCCAGGGGGAAGCCGATCACGGTACACGTCGCGACGGGGCTCCCCGCCAGCGCGGCGGCGACGCGTGGAACCCAGCAGGGGTTCACGCACACGGAGGCAGTCGAGAGGCGCAGCGCGTCAGCGCAGACGAGGTCTATGTCGGATGCGGTCGCCTCGGGCTTGAGCAGGGTATAGTCCATGCGGGCGGCCAACTCTTCTCGGGTGAGCGTCATGTCGTCTCCTGTTCTGGGCAGGCTCGGGGGCGGGATTTCTAGTCGAAGCGCAGGACGCCACCGGCATCCACGCGCGCGAGCACGATCGGCTCGGGGGCGGGAGGCTCGGGGGCGAGGTGCACCGCCGCGGCGAAGGTGGGCAGCGCATCGGCGAGGCGGTCCTCGTCAGAGGTGTGCAGAAGGGCGATGACCTCGTCCTTCTCGACGGCGTCGCCACGGTTCTTGAGGAGCGTGATGCCGGCGGACGGGTCGATCTCGTCCTCCAGGCGCTCGCGCCCAGCCCCCAGCTCGACGCTGGCGACCCCAATGGCGGTGGTGTCCAGGCGGGCCACGTAGCCGGACCGCTCGGCAACGACCGCACGCTCAACGGACGCGCGGCGGAAGCGGCCGGTGTCCCTGAGGTAGGAGACGTCACCGCCCTGCGCGCCAACCATCTCGCAGAGCTTCTCGAAGGCGGACCCGTCGGCGAGCGCCCCCGCGGCGAGGGAGGCCCCCTCCTCGCGCGTGGCGGCGCGGCCGGCAAGGACGAGCATCTCGGCGGCAAGCGCCACGCACTCGTGCTCGAGATCCTCGGGGCCGTGGCCGCGCAGGGTGTCCACGACCTCGATCACCTCGAGCGAGTTGCCTATGGCGCGGCCGAGCGGCCGGTCCATGTTGGTGACGAGCGCCACCGTCGTGCGGCCGGCCCCCTCTCCGATGGCCACCATCGTCTGGGCGAGCTCGATCGCGGAGTCGAGGTCCTGCATGAACGCGCCCGACCCGACCTTCACGTCGAGCAGTATCTTGTCCGAGCCGGCAGCGAGCTTCTTGCTCATCACGCTCGAGGCGATGAGCGGCACCGAGCTCACCGTGGCCGTGACGTCGCGCAGGGCGTAGACGATCTTGTCTGCCGGAACGAGGTTTCCCGTCTGGCCCACGATCGCGCAACCGTGCTCGAGCACCGTGCGCATGAAGCGCTCGCGGTCCAGCGCCGTCGTGAGCCCGGGGATGCTCTCGAGCTTGTCGAGCGTCCCGCCCGTGTGCCCGAGGCCGCGGCCGCTCATCTTGGCGACCGGCACCCCCAGCGACGCCACGATGGGGACGACGGCAAGCGAGGTCTTGTCGCCCACGCCGCCGGTCGAGTGCTTGTCCACCTTGACTCCGGGGATGGGCGAGAGGTCAACGACCTCGCCCGAGCGCTCCATCGCCAGCGTGAGCGTGGTGGTCTCTCGGTCGCTCATACCCCGCAGGTAGATGGCCATGAGGAGCGCCGTTGCCTGGTAGTCGGGAATCTCGCCCGCCACGAGGCCGTCCACGAAGAAGCCGATCTCCTCGTCCGTGAGCTCCCGGCCGTCTCGCTTCCCCTCGATGATGTCGTACATGCGCATGGCGAACCTCCGTCCCCCGCCCTTTGTTGCGCCCATCATAGGGGCGGGCGCGGCGATCGGGCGCGGCGCGTCGGGAAGCGGGGGACCTCAATGTGGCCCCAAGCCGGCGTACGGCCGATGGCGGTGCTCCGCGCCCCGGCTCCGGCGGCTCACTCGGGGGCAGTGGTTTGAGGTTTTTCGCACATAATCCCCTCGGACTCGGCCGAGGGATCTCCCTCTCGGCTCACGCGGCTTCCCTAGCGCGCCGCCTCCAGGCGCGCGAGGACCGTCTTGGTCGCGGTGATCGCGGCGTCGACGCTCTCCTCGGCGTCCGAGATCTTCTTCTGCACGTAGAGGTCCACGAAGGGGTTGTCGACAAGGACGTCGAGGGCGGAGGCCACGCCTCCCACGTCCACGCGCAGCTCCTCGATTCCGCGCACGTCACGCACCTCGCGCGTGAAAGCGTAGAGGTCCGCCCGGGCGCGCTCGAGCGCCTCGCGGGCATCCCCGAGCCGAGCGTGCTTGACCAGGCTCACGAGCGCGCCTCCGAGCACCAGATCCGCAAGCCCCCAGTTGCTGGCGCTACCAAGCGCGTCGGACGCCTCCTCCAGGCTCGCCAGAGCACGGCGTCCGGCGGCAACGGCCTCCAGCACCTCGCGCCTCTCGTCCGCCGTCATGGCACCCCCCTCGACTCGTCGTTCCTCTCGCTCATGGTAGCAGGGCCGCACGCGGCAGGCCCTGAGAACGGCGCCGCTCGCGGAGAAGAGCGCGCGCTCGGAAGAATCAGGCGCATAATTCTTCTATCTGTGGTCCTGAGGGAAGGAATGCCCATGCTTCGAGTTGGTCTTCTCACGAGCGGCGGCGACTGCCAGGCGCTCAACGCAACCATGCGCGGCATCGTCAAGACGCTCTACCGCCAGTCCGACGAGCCCGTCGAGGTCTACGGCTTCGAGGACGGCTACCAGGGCCTGATCTACGAGCACTACCGCATGATGGACAACCGTGACTTCTCCGGCCTGCTCACGCGCGGCGGCACCGTGCTCGGCACGAGCCGCACCCCGTTCAAGCTGCTTGACACGCCCGAGGCCGACGGCATCAACAAGGTCGAGGCGATGAAGCACACCTATCGCAAGCTCAAGCTCGACTGCCTGTTCATGCTCGGCGGCAACGGCTCCACCAAGACGGCCAACCGCCTCTCCGAGGAGGGTCTGAACGTCATCGCCCTGCCCAAGACCATCGACAACGACACCTGGGGCACCGACCTCACCTTCGGCTTCACCAGCTCCGTCGAGGTGGCCACCCGCTGCATCGACGAGATCCACACCACCGCCAGCTCCCACGGCCGCGTCTTCGTGATCGAGATCATGGGCCACAAGGTCGGCTGGATCCCGCTGTACGCGGGCGTCGCCGGCGGCGCCGACGTCATCCTCATCCCCGAGATCCCCTACGACATGGACAACGTCGTCCGTGTCATCGAGGAGCGCGACAAGGCCGGCTCCCGCTTCACGATCGTCGTGGTCGCCGAGGGCGCCATCTCCAAGGAGGAGGCCGCCCTCTCCAAGAAGGAGTACAAGAAGCTCGTGGCCGCCCGCACCACGCCGTCGGTCGCCTACGACATCGCCGCGGAGATCGACAAGCGCACCGGCCGTGAGATTCGCATCGCCGTCCCCGGCCACACCCAGCGCGGCGGCCAGCCCGACGCCCAGGACCGCATCTTCGCCACGCAGTGCGGCGTCGAGGCGGCGCTCGGCTGCCTCGAGGGCAAGTTCGGCTTCATGGTCGCCCAGAAGAAGGGCAAGATGACCCGCGTGCCGCTCAAGGAGGTCGCCGGCAAGCTCAAGTACGTGGACCCCGAGGGCGACCTCGTGCGCGAGGCCAAGGCGCTCGGCATCAGCTTCGGCGACGAGTAGGCGTTCTTCTCGCCCGATTCGTTGCGCCTGATATGCGGCTTCTGCGTGCTCCAGTCACGCAGAAGCCGCTATTTTGGCATCGTTTTCACTCAGATGCACCGGTTCCGGCGGCACAATCACGCAGATGCACCGATTACGGCGGCAGAAAGTGCGCCCTCGTACCCACTTGCAACGATTTGTGCGCGCTCTTTCGGTGTCGGTTGATCGTCGGCGCGCCCACCGTCCAAATACAACCGCTCGCAGCATTCCACCGGCATCCGGACAAGAGACTCATCTGCGCCGAAGCTTCACCGAACACGCCGTTTACCTGCAGCGACACTTGACGCGGAAAGATTGGTGCACGCTAGCGTCAGACTCGCGAGCGTCTTTCTCGGAATCTCGAGCCCCCACGCAATCTGGGCGGTATCGTCAGGGTATGGACATCACACTCTCACATATCACCGCGCTCGAGCTGATCCGGCAGCCCTACTTTCCCAAACGCCTGGCAAGCTCAGCATCTTGCCCCACAGGCCTGCCCAACCACATGCCGAGAAAAGCAGAGCTCATCGAGTCGGTCTCCGCAAGCCCGCAGCTCAAGAATGCAACTCTTCCTCTGCACGTGCTCGTGGGCCCAGACTGCCCGCGAAACAGGACGAAGCTCGTCTGCCCGCACGTCTTCAGCGCCACGCCGCCCTCCGGTTCGTTCGTGAGTCTCGCCCCGGGAATCCGCTGCGTCTCCCCGCTGTTGCTGCCCGTTTTGATGGCTCCCCATCTCACGCACAACGAGCTGGTTCTTCTGCTGGCCGAACTTCTCGGCGTCTATGTCGTCAATCCCTCTGCAGGCAAGGGGCTCCTGCAGCGCGCTCGCCCGCTCATCTCCCCGGATCAGCTGCGTGCGTTTCTTGACGAGCTCGGCCCCGCGCGCGGCACCGCAATGGTACGCTCAGCCCTTGACGAGACGCCCGTGGGAGCGGCCTCCCCCATGGAGGCAAAGCTCTACATTCGCAGCACCCGCGGCTTCTCCAAGGGCGGGCACCACTTTGGGGAAGTCGCCCTCAACGACCCCGTCGAGGTCAGGCGTCTCTCGTCGGGCATCCCACAGTTCCGCGTGAGAAAACCTGACCTCATTTTGCTCTCCCCCGGCGGTCCGACGCGAGATCCCATACCCTTCCGCGGCGTCGCCTTTGACTACCACGGCGACTGGCATGCTGACCCAGAGCAGGTCAAACGTGACACCAGGCGCGGAAACGAGCTGCTGGCAAGCGGAATCAAGTCCTACGTCCTCTGGAAGAGGGACTATGACGATCTCGACTACATGGACTCAATCATGGAGCGGGTGCGTCGTGACCTTGGACTGGCCCCGCGCAAGCTGAGCCGGGCGCGCGCCGCGAAGGAGCGCCGGGCGCGCGAGAAGCTCTACGCGGAGCTTGAGCGCATCGACGGCGTGCGCTGGAGCGGGTTTCCCGACAATCGCCGTCGCGTTGCCGAGGAGTTTGGCGCGGGTTTTGGCGCTTCTGTGTGAGGGTGCCGCCGGAATCCGGGCTTCTGCGTAGACGGAGCACGCAGAAGTACCGGTCCCGGCGGCACAAGCACGCAGAGGCCCCGGTTCCGGCGCAGCGGTTACGCAGATGCAGCGATTTCGGCGCAGCGGCCGCAGCGAAGCTCGGCGCGCCGCCATACGGCGAGAAGTACTTCTCGCCTGCGGCTAACCCAGCATGTTGCGCTCGGCGAACTCCGCCTGGACCGTGGCGAGCATGAGCTCGACGTCGTCGAGGCCGAGGTGCCGCTCGGACTCCCCCGCCTTGAGCGTGCCGCGCCGGCGAGCCCAGCTCTCGAGCGAGGCGGGACGCTGCTCGTGCGGGAGCGTCTTGGTCTCGGGGTCCACGCGACGGCAGATGTCGCGCGTGTCGATGGGAACCACGCGCCCGGCCTTGCGCGCCTCGGCGTAGCCGTCGATGTGCAGCATGAACCACGAGTCCTCGAACGCGGCGTTGTGGGCCATGTACGGGTAGGCGGTGAGGGCGGCGAGAAGCGCCGCCTGGGCCTGCCCGTCCTCGCGGAACGGCCGCTTGCCCTCCAGGTCGGACCACGAGATCCTGTGGATGTCCGCGAGCGGCACGCCCTTCTCGGCATACATCTCGGGCAGACCGAAGTAGCCGGCAAAGGGGTCGTGCGGGCGCGCGTCGGGACCCACGGTCATGAACTCGAGGCCCACGTTGATGATGTAGCCGCGCGCGGGGTCGCGGTCGGTGGTCTCGATGTCGATGCCAACGACCATGCCCGAGACCGGCGCGTCCACCCACGCCACGTTGAGGTCGCG
>CAUGFC010000018.1 GCA_959598545.1 uncultured Olsenella sp.
ATGCCATGTTGTGCCTTTCGTCTCGCGGGCGTGCGGTCCGCGCGCTCATTTGCCTAATTCATAGTAATGAGTGGGGAATTAAAGACAAGCGGCAGGCGAGAAAAACCTTGCGCTCGTTACAATTCCTACTTGAAAGGGGGCATTTTGGTGCCGACGGGCGCCGTTCGCGGACGCCGGCCTCAGCCTGGGTGACAGGTTTTCCCGCCCGTGAGGGCAGGCGAGCCGCCGCGGTGCGTAGAAGTCGTCAGTCATCGACGTGCGCGGGCTACCGGCCGTCGTCACGCGAGCAGGACGTCCTCGACGAACCGGGCGAATCCGTCCTCGTCGTTGCGCGGCGCGACGAGGTCCGCCGCGGCGCGCGCCTCGTCGCTCGCGTTGCCCATGGCCACGCCCAGGCCGGCCGTCCGCAGCAGGTCGGAGTCGTTGCCGGCGTCACCGATGGCACAGACGTGCCCGGGGTCGAGTCCGATGGCGTCGCAGAGGGCGAGAAGCCCCGTCGCCTTGGTCACGCCACGCGGGCCGAACTCGGCGTTGCCGGTCGCCGATGCCGCCGGCTCCAGGTCGAAGCGCCCCGCGAGCGGCGCGAAGTCGTCGTAGCGCCAGGGGTCGACGAAGTGCGCGCCCACCTTGAGCACGCCGCAGCCGGAGCCGGCCACGACGTCGGGGACGTTCTCGACGAGGGTCTCGCTCCAGGGGGCGTCGCCGCGCACGCGCAGGTAGTCCTCCTCGCTCACGCTGGAGCCCAGACGCGTGCCGGCGTCGTCGTCAAGACAGGTGTAGGTCACGACCCCGGGGCGCTCGAGCGCGCGCACGAGCTCCGCGGCAACGCCCGCGTCGATGACCTCGTGAACGTAGAAGCGGCGACGCTCCACGTCGAGCACCACCGCCCCGTTGGCCGCGATCGCGTAGCGGAAGCCGTGCATGCCGAGCACGCGGTCGAAGAGCGTCTGGTAGATGCGCCCGGTCGTGGGGACGGGCTCGATCCCGCGTTCGCGCAGCGCGAGCACCGCCCTTCTCGCCCGCGGCGAGACGGACTTGTCCGGCATGAGGAAGGTGCCGTCGAGGTCAAAGGCAAGAAGCCGTATGTCGCGAGCGTCTGTCATGGGTGCCTCCGGGGGACGACTCCGTTCCCCTCCAGCATAGCCCAGCGGGTGGGTTTTCCGCCGCGTTACGGAGCGGGACGGCTCCGCCTGGCGAGAAGTACCATGGGTCGCGGCGGAAGGGGGGTCTCGGGAATGGACGCGTGGAAGCGGCTCGGCGGCCTCATCGGCAGCCACATGGCGATCGTCTCGCCGACCTGCGTCGTCCTGGGCGTGCTGTTCCCCCAGATCGGCGTCATGCACCCGCTCGTGACGCCGCTCTTCGCGTTCATGACGTTCCAGAGCGCGCTCTCCAACACCTTCGGCAACCTCGGGCGCACGTTGCGCCACCCGGCGCCGATGCTCGTCTCGCTGGCCCTCACGGTGGTGGCCATGCCGTGCGTCGCCTGCGCGCTCGCCCTGGCGCTCTTTGGGTCCGACCCGAACCTCGTGTGCGGGATCGTGCTCGAGTACTGCGTGCCCGTCGCCGTGGTCTCGGCCATGTGGACCAACATGCTCGGCGGCGACCCGGCGCTCTCGCTGGCCACGATCCTCGTCTCGACGGTCGCGGCCCCCTTCACGATCCCGCTCGCCCTGCACGCGCTCCTCGGCCAGACGGTCGAGGTCGACGCCGCGCGGATGATGGGGGAGATGGCGGTCTCCATCGCGCTGCCGGCCCTCGCGGGCACGCTGGCAAACGACCTCACGCGCGGGCGGGCTGCGCGCGACCTCTCGCCGGTCATCGCCCCGGCGGCGAAGCTCGCGCTCGTGGCGGTGATCCTGACCAACTCGACGGGCGTGGCCCCCTACGTGCGCAGCCTCACGCCCACGCTCGTGGCGGTGGCCGCGTTCATCGGCGCCTTCGCGGCGTGCGGCTACGCGCTCGGTCTTCTCGCCGCGCGGGTGCTGCGCCTGTCGCACGAGCAGGAGGTCTCGATGACCTACCTCGTGGGGATGCGCAACATCTCCGCCGGCGCCGTGATCGCGGGGGAGTACTTCCCCGGCGAGGTGATGTTCCCCGTGGTCATAGGGACGCTCTTCCAGCAGGTGCTCGCCGCGGGGTTCGGCAGCCTGCTGCGCCGGCTGGCGCGCGCTCGCGGTGACGAGCGGGGTGCGCGCGACCCGGGCGCTCGCTAGCGGTGGTGACGGCGCGGGCGGACGCGGCCGTCGTCGAGGATGACGGCCAGGCCGGCGATGACCACGAGTGCGATAAAGACGAGCTTGTTCATGGTGACCTCCTTCGGTTGCTGACCCAATCCTCGCAGGCGGGGCGCGCGGGAGCCATCGATGCGGCTTACCGCCGGCTTTCGCTTTCGTAAGGTTGCAAGGCTGCGACACGGTTCTTCTCGCCGCCGCGCCCTGTCGTAGAATGGTGCGCAGTGTAGATAGGAGGACCCATGCCCCTTACCAGAGAAGACGTCGCGGGCATCGCGGACTACGCGCGCATCGCGCTCACGCCCGAGGAGCTCGACGAGATGACCGCGTACATGAACGATGCCGTTGACCTGCTCGAGCCCATCCGTCAGTACGACCTCGAGGGCGTGGAGCCCACGTTCCACCCCATCGGCGACCTCTCCAACGTGATGGGGGAGGACGTGCCGGACGATGCGGTGCGTCACCTGCCCGTGGACGTGGCGCTGAAGAACGCCGGCGCGTCCCGCGACCGCAGCTTCCGCGTGCCGTCCATTCTCGGCGACCAGGGGGGTGACCGCTGATGGCGAACCTCGACCAGCTCTCCGCGCGCGAGATCGCGGCGGGCGTCGCGAACGGCGACTTCACCGCCACCGAGGTGGCCCGCGCCGCACTCGACGCCGTGGAGGCCCGCGACGACGAGGTCAAGGCGTTCCTGCAGGTCTCCGCGGACCTCGCGCTCGAGGCCGCCGAGGCAACGGACAAGGCCCGCGCGGCGGGCGAGAAGCTCGGTCCGCTCGCCGGCGTTCCCGTGGCCTTCAAGGACAACATGCACCTCGTGGGCACCCGCACCACCTGCGCCTCGCGCATGCTCGCCAACTACGAGTCCACGTTCACGGCCACCTGCGTCCAGCGCATGCTCGACGCCGGCGCCACGCCCGTGGGCAAGACCAACATGGACGAGTTCGCCTTTGGCAGCTCCACCGAGTCCTCGGCCTTCCATCCCACGGCCAACCCGTGGGACACCGCGCGCGTCCCGGGCGGTTCCTCGGGCGGCTCGGCCGCGGCCGTCGCCGCCGGCGAGGTCACCGTGTCCCTGGGCTCTGACACCGGCGGCTCCATCCGCCAGCCGGCCTCCCTCTGCGGCGTCGTGGGCCTCAAGCCCACCTACGGCGCGGTCAGCCGCTACGGCGTGGTGGCCTTTGGCTCCTCGCTCGACCAGGTCGGCCCCTTCGGCCGCAGCGTCGAGGACGTGGCCTTGGCCATGAACGCGCTCACGGCGGGCGGGCGCGACCCGTGGGACTCCACGAGCCAGCCGGTCGACGTCGATTTTCTCGCCCACCTAAACGACCCCATCGAGGGGCGCCGCGTGGGCATCGTGCCCGCCCTCATGGAGGCCGTCGGCCTCACCGACGAGGTCTGCGACGCCGTTACCGCCGCGGGCCGCGCGCTGCAGGACCAGGGTGCCGAGCTCGTGGAGGTGGAGCTGCCCAACATCGCCTCTGCCATCGCGGCCTACTACGTGATCGCGCCGTGCGAGGCCTTCTCCAACCTCGCGCGCTTTGACGGCGTGCGCTACGGCTACCAGGAGCCCGGCCAGGCAACGCTCGCCGAGCAGACCTCGCTCTCCCGCGCGCACGGTTTTGGCGAGGAGGCCAAGCGCCGCCAGATGCTGGGCGCCTACCTCCTCTCCAGCGGCACCTATGACAAGTACTACTACCCGGCGCAGCAGGTCCGCACCCTCATCACGGCCGACTACGCCCGCGCGTACGAGAAGTGCGACGTCATCCTCATGCCGGCCGCGCCGAGCACGGCGTTCAAGTTCGGCGAGCTCTCGGACCCCACGCAGATGTACGCGTCGGACCTGTTCACGATCTCCAACAACATCGTCGGCAACGGCGGCGTCTCCGTGCCGCTGGGCCTGGGCGCCACCTCCGGCCTGCCCGTCTCGGCGCAGCTCCAGGGCCCGGCCTTCGCCGACGCCACGCTGCTCACGTTTGCGCGCGCGATTGAGCGGTCCTTCTCGGCCGCCGGCGGCTCCGGGGCCCCCGTTGCGCCCGCATTTGCCGGGAAGGGAGGTGAGCTCGCATGAAGAAGCTCGCCGAGGTCCTCAAGGACTGGGAGGCCGTGATCGGCCTCGAGGTCCACACCGAGCTCACCACGCTCGAGACCAAGATGTTCTGCAACTGCCGCCTCTCCCACGACGACGAGCCCAACACCAACGTCTGCCCCGTCTGCCTGGGCATGCCGGGCGCGCTGCCCGTGCCCAACGAGAAGGCCATCGAGTCCATCGTCATGGCGGGCCTGGCCACCAACTGCCAGATCATGCGCCACTCCATGTTCTACCGGAAGCACTACTTCTACCCGGACATGGCCAAGAACTTCCAGACCACGCAGGGCCCCGTGGCGTTCTGCATGCACGGTCAGCTTGACCTGGAGGTCTCCGGCGCCGGCGCCAAGGAGCGCCCGGACGACACGGTCGAGAAGGACGCCGACGGCGGCTACGTGGCGCCCATCCGCATCCTGCGCATCCACATGGAGGAGGACGCCGCCAAGATGGTGCACGTGGGCGGCGAGGAGGGCCGCATCACTGCTGCCACCGAGAGCCTCATCGACTACAACCGCTGCGGCACGCCGCTCATCGAGCTCGTCACCGAGCCCGACCTGCGCACGCCCGAGGAGGCGCGCCTCTTCATGGAGAAGCTGCGCCAGACCTTCCTCACGCTCGGCATCTCCGACTGCTCGCTCGAGAGCGGCTCGATGCGCTGCGACGGCAACATCTCGCTGCGCCGCCGCGGCGAGACCAAGTTCGGCACCAAGACCGAGATGAAGAACATCAACTCGTTCAAGAGCCTGCACGACGCGCTCGAGTACGAGATCTGCCGCCAGGCCGAGGTGCTCGAGGAGGGCGGCATCGTCTACCAGGAGACGCGCCACTGGGAGCCGAGCCGCCGGCGCACCGTGGTCATGCGCGTCAAGGAGACCGCTGACGACTATCGCCTCTTCCCGGACCCGGACCTCGCGCCCTTCGACCTCACGGACGAGTTCGTCGACCGCTGCCGCGCGCGCATCCCGGAGCTGCCGGACGCCAAGCGCGACCGCTACATGGCCGACTTTGGCCTCAAGCGCGCCGACGCCGCCCAGCTTGCGGGCGACCCGGCGGTCGCGGCCTTCTTCGAGCAGACGCTCTCCGCGGCGGGCGAGAAGAACGTGGAGACCGTGGCCAAGGTCATGGTGAACCTCGTCCCCAGCTACGACGCCCTCACGCCGGCGCAGGTCGCGAGCCTCTCCGCGCTTCTCGCCGAGGATGCGATCACGTTTGCCCAGGCGCGCGAGGTGCTCGACGCGGTCAACGGCACCGGCGAGGACCCGGCCGCCTACGTGGACGCCCATGGCATGCGTCAGTCCACCGACGAGGGTGCGCTCGGCGCGATCGTCGACGAGGTGCTCGCGCGTTGCACCGACCAGGTCCAGCAGTACCGCGACGGCAACAAGAAGGTGCTCGGGTTCCTCGTGGGCCAGTGCATGAAGGCGGCCAAGGGCTCCGGCAACCCCAAGGCCTTCAACAAGATGCTCGCGGAGCGGCTCGAGTCGTAGGGATTGCCGGGGTCCGCCCGTACCTCTCGGCCGTTCCTTTGGACAAGTGGCGCTCAAGTGGAGCATACGGACACTTTTTGGGTTTCTGACAGCCAAAAACGTCCGTATGCTCCACTTGAGTTTCGGCGTCCTGCCACGACGCGTCTCAAGCTGTTAGACTGCCGAGCCGAGGGCGAAGTCGTGCGCGAGGGGGGCCAGCAGTGGGCGAGAAGGACGAGCAGGTCGAGAAGGCCGTCGAGCCGGTTGCGGAAGTCGTTGACGAGGAGGACCGAGCCCGCGGGGAGCGGCTCTCCAAGAAGCGCATGGCCTACAGCTTCCCGCAGTTCTTCGCTCTGCTCAACGTGGGCCTCATCCTCACGGCCGCGGCGCTCGTGCTCTTCAAGACGCCCAACCACCTGGCCTTCGGCGGCACCACGGGCTTCGCGATCCTCTTCAACGCCGCGCTGCCGGCGCTTCCCGTCTCCGCGTACATGTGGATCATGAACGCCGTGCTCGTTCTTCTCGGCCTTGCGTTCCTGGACCGCCGGGCGGTGCTGTGGAGCGCCTTCGCGTCGTTTGCGCTCTCGGGCTACACCTCGCTCTTCGAGTGGCTGATGCCGGTCACGGCCTCCATCACCGGCGACCTCTGGCTCGACGTCTGCTTCGCCGTGCTGCTGCCGGCCGTGGGCTCGGCCATCGTCTTCGACATCGGCGCGTCCACCGGCGGCACGGACATCCTGGCCATGATCTTGCGCAAGCGCACCGACATAGAGATTGGCAAGGCGCTCTTCGCCGTGGACGTGGGCGTGGTCGTGGCGGCGATCGGCCTCTTCGGGCCGCGCGTGGGACTCTACTGCGTGCTCGCGCTCATCGGCAAGACCTTCGTGGTGGACGGCTTCATCGAGTCCATCCGCCAGAGAAAGGTCTGCCAGGTGATCTGCGACCACCCGCGTGACGTGGAGGAGTTCATCGTCAAGAAGCTCGGCCGCACCGCCACGGTGACCTTCGGCTGGGGCGCGTACTCCGGCAAGCGCCAGACGATCCTCACCAGCGTGCTCTCGCGTCGCGAGGCCATGAGGCTGAGGCTCTTCGTGCGCGCGCAGGACCCGACCGCGTTCATCACGATCATGAGCAGCTCGGAGATAATCGGCCGAGGCTTTCGCGGGGTGAACTAGGGGCGGCGGGAGCTGTTTCGGTCTGGCCCTGCAGTATCAAAGATTTCCAGCAACGTGCGATTTTGCGTGCTCCAGGCGCCGCTAGGGAACGCAACGACGCGTTTTTCTCGCCTGCGCGGACGTTTGCGTGCGATTTTGCATGCTGGAAGGTGCGTCGCAGAACGCGGTGCCGCGTATTACTGGCAATCGTCGGTAGTGCGGGCTGTGTCGGGAGCCTGTCCGCGGCGCCGGGCGAGAAGCGCCTGAGCGAACGCGCACCCGCCGAGAAAGCCGCCGACGGCGAGGCCGAGTCCTGGCGTCAGCGTGAGCTCGAGCCCCGCGATCCCGCGCCCCACGGCCCAGGGGTTCCCCTGTGCGACTGAGCGCATCACCAGGTAGAGCTGCCAGTTCATGGCCGAGCAGAGGACGATGACCGCAACAACGTCCGCCGCTACGAGCACGCCCGCCACTGCGAGCTGCCAGGTGCGGCCCGTATCCCGGAGGCCGAGTGCCGCGAGGATGACGGCGGTCACGCACACAGTCACGTGGCAGATGCTGAGTGCCCACAGCAGGGTGGCGAGGCTCCCGCCGGAGACGCTCTGCAGGAAGGTGACGACCTGCGCGACGCGGTCCGCGACGAGTGGCATGCTCCGCAGTGACTCCGAGGCCGTGAGCAGCGCGTCCGCAAGCCTGCTCGCCGAGAGCGGCATGGTCGCGAGCGGGAGCTCCATGCCCACGGCGGCCACGGTCCCAAAGAGCGCCAGCGCGCCGGCGACGATGCCCAGCACGCCCGACAAGGTCCTTGTGCTGCGCATCCCGATCATCTCCCGTCGTTCTTCTCGCCAGTATAGGCGCCCGCTTTTAAGGTCGCCACCCCCCCTCTTCCGGGTGTGTACGAAGTTGCAGAATTAATACGGTACCTTGCGATTACAAACCCGCAGATAGAAAGCTTGCCGAGAAGAACATCAACTTCGCAACTTCGTACACACCCGGAAGAAGGAGGGGAGGGGGGGTATCGAAAGTGTGTGAGGAGGATGGAGACAAACAACGCCAAAGCTCTTCTCGCTGCCAAGCATGGCGGTTTCTGCCTGCGCAAACGCTTGCCCTTGAAAGTTTGCTGCAAGCTAACGGACAGCTACGTGCAAGGTGTCCCAAGTAGGCTGCACCCCATGGATACCATAATCATCTCACATAGGTCCGCCCTCGCTCGGTGGGGCGAGAAGGGCCTCGCACAGCGGCTCGGCGGGCCGTGTCCGGCGCCAAGCGACTGGACGCCCCCATCCGCCTCCGGACTCGACGACGAGGTCCTGCGTCACGCGCGACTCGAGGCGACCCCAGGGCGCCCGCTGCACATCCTCGTTCGCGACCGAGACAAGCGTGTCCGCACGGAGCGCGTCGTCTCGCACGTGTGGTCCGGGCCGCTGCCGGACGGGGCCTTCTACCAGCTTGCCCCGGGCGTGCTGCTCAGTTCGCCCGCCTTCTGCCTCCAACAGCTCTGCGCCCGCTCCAGCGAGGCGCGTGCCGCGGCGACCGTCATGGAGGTGTGCGGCGGTTACGCGCTCTCGGCCGGAACGCCACGGGGATTTCATGAGCGCCAGCCGCTCGACTCCCTCGAGGAGCTGCGCGAGCGGCTCGCCCACGAGCACGGATACGGCGTCCGTCGCGTCCGTGAGGCCCTGAGGCTCGCGCTGCCCGGGTCGCGCTCGCCCATGGAGACGGTCGTGGTGCTGTTCTTCACGCTTCCCGTGGAGCTGGGTGGCTGCGGGCTGCCGGCTCCGCAGATCAACGTGCGCGTGGAGATCCCCTCCGACCTGAGGGCCGCCCTCGGGAGGCCATACCTGGTCGTGGACCTCTGCTGGGAGGATCAGCGCATCATCCTCGAATACGACAGCTACACCTGGCATCTCGCCCCGCGTGCGTTCGACGGGACGCAGAGCCGCAACGAGGGCCTGCGCGACGAGGGCTGGATGGTGCGCACGGTGACGTCGGGGATCCTGTCCGATCCGCGCCTCCGGCAGCTGCTGGTGAGTCGGGTGATACGGCGCTTCGGCCTCGAGCCGCCCGACGACGAGGCCTGGCTGCTTCGCCAGGAGCTGCTGGTCCGCGACCTTCTGGGAATCCATGGTGCGTGAGGGCGCGCCCGGCTGCGGGCACCCCGGCGCATCTGCCTGCGCGCTGCCCCCTTCCGGGTGTGTACGAAGTTGCAAAACTAATATGGTGCCTTGCAATCGGGAAAGCGCAGGTAGATGAGTTGCCGAGAAAAACATCAGGCTTGCAACTTCGTACACACCCGGAAAGGGGGTCGAGGGGACGGGGCATGCGTCTTGGGGGCGTGGCGCGCGGGGCCGTCGACGCGTTCGCGGAGGTCCTGTGGCCCACGCGCTGCGCAGGCTGCGACCAACCCGGCGAACTGCTCTGCGACGAGTGCCGCGCGTCGCTGCCGTGGGTGGAGCAGCGCCTGGCGTGCCCGTCCTGCGGTGCCCCCTACGGCTACCTCACCTGCACGGAGTGCGACGGCGGCTGGGTCCCGCGCGCCACCGTGGCGGCCCTCACGTTTCGCGGCACGGCGGCGCGTACGGTGACCGCGCTCAAGGACGCGCACGAGCTCCGCCTCGCTCCGGTGGTTGCGGCGGCGATGGCCTGCGCGCTCGAGGAGGCGTCCGCCTGGCCCGCGCGCGACGGCGGCCCGCGCTTCTCGCCCACCGAGACGGACGCGCTCTGCTTCGTCCCCGCCACCGCCGCGGCCTGCGCCCGGCGCGGCTTCGACCACATGGAGCTCGTCTCCCGGGCGCTGGCGTCCGAGCTCTCCGTCCCGCTGGCGGACGTCCTCGTGCGCGCGGCGGCCCGAGACCAGCGCGAGCTCGGCCGCGACGAGCGCGCCGCCAACCTCGCGGGCACGATGCGCGCGCTCGAGGACGTCGCCGGCGCGCGCCTGCTGGTCGTCGACGACGTGGCCACCACGGGAGCGAGCCTCGCGGAGGCCGCCCGGGCCCTGCTCGCCCGCGGTGCCGCCTCGGTCACCGCCTGCGTGCTCGCCCGCGTGTGGTAGGCCCGCCCCGTCGGCTTGGTGTTCGGTGCCGACCCGTCGTCCTTCTCGGCCCCTTCCTCCGGGTGTGTACGAAGTTGCAAAACTAATACGGTACCTTCAAATCACAAACCAGCAGCTAGACGGCTTGTCGAGAAGGACATCAACTCTGTAACTTCGTACACACCCGGAAAGAGGGGCGCGCCTGCCGTGGCCGCGCGAGCGCTTGGCGGTTGAGGCGAGAAAACCATGCCCGCCCTAGGTATACTGAAGGATGTCTCAACCCAGGTCTGTGGTTGCGGGCGCGTCCTGCGCGCCTCAGTCCATGCCAGACGAGGGCAAAGGGATCCACGTAAGTCCGGGCGCGCGCGTCCGGGCGAGCATGGCTCGTCCTAGAGGTAAGCCGCACCGCCCGTCAGACGAGAGGCATCCGGCCTCGCGGGCGAGAGGGGCTCAAGTGACGGCGCCGCGGTGCCGGAAGCGAAGCCCCCGGTGCGCGAGTGTGGGGTCAAAGACCAGGTCAGCTGGGGGAGACGACGATAGGCAGCAGGAAAGACAGGAATCGGCACATGACGCGTCATCACATGTTCACGCTCGCCGCCGCGCTCGTCGCGGCGCTGGGCCTCACGGGCTGCGAGATTGGCCCCGTCAACCTTGACGACTTCTTCGGTACCCCCTCCGTGGAGGAGGCCCGCGCGGAGCGCCGGGAGACGCTCGCGCCCGTGGTCTCCGACACGTCCCTCAAGCAGGCCGGCACGCTCACGGTGGGCATCCTGAGCACGCAGTCCGCGCCGTTCGCCATCACCTCCACCGAGGGGTCCCAGGTCGGCATCGACCTGGACATGGGCCACGCGCTCGCGGACGAGCTCGGGCTGGCCTCGGTCTCGTTCGTCCCGGTGAGCGACGTCGACGCCGCCCTGGCGGACGAGTGCGACGTCATCATGGGCGTGGACGCCGGCGAGGGCGGCTCCGCGACCGTCGTGGGCGCCTACGCGCAGAGCGCCGTGGGCGTGTTCGCGCGCGGCGACGTCTCCGCTCCGATCGACGCGTCGGCCCTCGAGGGCACGACCGTCGGCATCCAGGAGGGCTCGGTCTCCGCCGTGACGCTCGACTCCTACGAGGTCTCCACCGTCCACAGCCCGTGCGCCAACCTCAACGAGGCCTTCGACAGCCTCGAGGAGGGCACGGTCGACTACGTGATCTGCGACGCCTACGCGGGCGCGTACCTTGCCACCGCCTACTCCGACATCGCGTTCGCCGGCACGCTCGACGACCCCGCCATGGTGGGCGTCGCCGTGAGCTCCCCGGAGCTCCAGTCCGCCGTCCAGACCGCGCTCGAGTCGGTCCAGTCGAACGGCGTCGCGGGCATCGCGCTCGCCGGCTGGGTCGGAGACCTCCCCACGCTCACGACCGACCTGAAGGTCACCGGGCTGGTGGAGCGCGCGGTCGAGCCCGAACCCGCCGAGGGGGCGGAGGACGAGTCCGAGTCCGACGCGTCCGCCGAGTAGGTCGGCCCGCTCGGGGTCTCTCGCGCCAGAGTCGCCGCCGAGTGGGTATGAGTTGTCCATAGGGCAGGGCCCTAGGGTAGGGAGAAGCGCACCGCAGGACGGTGACGCGCCTCGACCGTAAGGAGGTTCGCATGGTGGACATCAAGATCTCGGGTCGCAAGGTCGGTGTTTCCGACTCGCTGCGCGAGCACGTGGAGGAGAAGGTCTCCGCCGCCCTCAAGGTGTTCGACATCAAGCCCATGACCTGCGACGTGGTCCTTCGCGTGGACAAGAACCCGTCCAACCCCGAGCGCAAGGCCTGCGAGATCACCGTCTTCGTGCGCGACAACGTCGTTCGCGTGGTGGCCAGCTCGGACGACATGTACGCCGCCATCGACGAGGCGGCGGACAAGGTCACCCGCCAGCTCCGCAAGTACAAGACGCGCGTGATCGACCGTCGCCAGCGCATGCAGCAGGCAAAGACCGGCGCCGTCACGCAGGAGGACCTCGCCTCCCTCATCGAGCCCGGCCCCGACGAGACCGAGGACGACCAGCTCGTTCGCGAGAAGTACATCGACCTCGTGCCCATGACCGAGGAGGAGGCCCTGGTCCAGACCGACCTGATCGGCCACGACTTCTACGTCTTCACCAATGCCACGACGGGTCTTGTCAACGTGATCTACCACCGCAAGAATGGCGGGTACGGCATCATAAAGCCCAAGATCGAGGAAGAGAATGAGTAGCACCGAGAACACCGAGAACAACGTGGAAAACGTCGCCCCCCTGACCGAGGGCGTCGACAACGCCCAGGCGTCGCAGGATGCTGCGCGCCTGGGCCGCGCGTATCACCGTAAGTCGAACGTCAGGATAATCGTGGACTCCTGCGCGGACTTCGCGCCGGAGGTCGCCGAGGCCCTCGGCGTCGAGATTGTGCACTTCACGTACGTCATGAGCGGCCAGGAGCACCCGGACGATCTCTGGCAGACCATGTCCGCCAAGGAGTTCTACGACCGCATGCGCGCCGGCGAGGTGGCCACCACCTCCGCCGTGACCCCCGGCCGCTACCTCGAGGTGTTCGAGCGCGCGGCGGAGGAGGGAACGCCGACGGTCTACCTGGCCTTCACGCGCGGCCTCTCCTCGAGCGTGGACGCGGCGCGCCAGGCTGCCGACATGGTCCGCGAGAGCCACCCCGACTTCGAGATCCACGTCGTCGACAACGTCTGCCCGTCCGCCGCGGCCGAGCTCCTCGCCATAGAGGCGGTCCGCCAGGCGGCCAACGGCCTCACGGCGTCTGAGCTCACCGCCTGGGCGGAGGAGGCGCGCTACTACGTCCACGGCTACTTCACCCTGGACTCCTTCGACGCGCTCGCCCGCGGCGGCCGCATTCCGCCGGCCGCGGCCACGGTGGGTGGCAAGCTCGACATCAAGCCCGAGCTCTCCTACGACACCAACGGCGCCCTCACGCTGCGCGGCATGTGCCGCGGCCGCAAGAAGGCCCTCCGCGCGATCATCGCGGACTTCAAGGCCAACTACCTCGGTGCCGAGGGCGGGGACGAGAAGCTGCCCGTGGCGATCGTCTCTGCCGACGCCGAGAAGGACGCCCGCTGGCTCGCCGATCAGATCCGCAAGGAGCCCGGCTGCTCCGACGTCCCGGTCATCTACAGCTCCGTGGGCCCGGTCATCGGCGCCCACGTCGGGCCTGGCATGGTGGCGCTGCTCTTCTGGGGCAAGGACCGCCGCGAGAGCCTCTCGTTCACCGACCGCATCGCCCGCAAGGTCCGCGGCGAGAAGTAGCATCCGACCAGCAGAGTGGGTCAAAAGGGGACAGTCCCCTTTTGACCCATGCGGAAAGGAACCGATTTGCAGATCAGAAACGTCGCCCTCATCGGCACCGGCATCATGGGCGCCGCGATCGGCGGCCACATCATGGACGCCGGCTATGACCTGACCGTCCACAACCGCACGCGCGAGAAGGCCGAGGCCCTTCTCGCCCGCGGCGCCCACTGGGCGGACACGCCGGCCGAGGCCGCGGCTGACGCCGACGTCGTCTTCACCATGGTGGGCTACCCCACGGACGTCGAGGACGTCTACCTGGCCACCGACGGCCTCATCCGCGCCGCCAAGAAGGGTGCCTGGCTCATCGACCTCACTACGAGCTCCCCGCAGCTCGCGCGCGACATCCACGATGCCGCCGAGGTCGAGGACAAGCACGCCTTCGACTGCCCGGTCACGGGCGGCGAGCAGGGCGCCATCGACGGCACCCTCACCCTCATCATCGGCGCTGCCGAGAAGGACGTCGCGCCGGTCATGCCCCTGCTGGAGTGCTTCTCGTCCCGTCGCTTCTTCTTCGACCAGCCGGGCGGCGGCCAGACGGCCAAGCTCTGCAACCAGGTGAGCCTCGCCTCGTGCATGATGGGCTACGCTGACGCCCTGGCCCTCGCCGAGCAGTCCGGCATCGACGCCGAGAAGGTCCTCGAGGTGATGGCGAGCGGCACCGGCGGCTCCGGCGCTTCCAAGACCCTTGCCCCCAAATCCCTCGCGGGCGACTACAAGCCCGGCTTCATGGCTGAGCACCTGCGCAAGGACATCGCCCTCGCGCTTCAGCGCTCCGAGGACCTGGACATCACGCTCCCTGGCGCCGAGACGGCCTTCACCCTCTTCGACATGCTCTGCCAGATCGGCGGCGCCCGCATGGGCACGCAGGCGCTCACCCTGCTCTACCAGGAGGAGGGCACCTGCGCCGCGGCCGGCCTCGACTGGTCGCTGCTCGAGGCGGGGGAGGAGGACGAGCACGAGTGCTGCTGCGGCCACGACCACGGTGACGGCGAGCACGAGTGCTGCGGGGGCCACGGTCACCACCACGGCGAGGACCACGAGTGCCACTGCCACGACCACGAGGGGCAGGCATAGTGTCCGGTGAGGTGGCGGGCGCCATCTTCGCCCTCATGTTCCTGCTCTTCGGCACGGTCACGGGCGTGGGCCTGGGCGAGCGCTTGGTCAAGCGCTGCGTGACGAAGCGCGAGTACGTCGTCGCGAACGTCGTCACGCTGCTCGTGGGCGCCGTCGCGTGCGCGATCGCCATGCTCACGCCGTTTCCCGTGCTCGTCGTGCTCGTCATCGGGCTCATCGGCGGAACCGTCGCGGGCATGAAGATGGGCTTCGGCGAGTCGGTGGGCCCGTGGAAGGCGCACGACCGCTACTTCCGCGTCAACAAGGACCAGCTCAGGCGCTCCGAGAACGGCGAGCGCGCCGAGGCGGTGCGTCGCGCCCGCCGCGACGGCACCCCCGAACCCGAGCTGATGAGCGTCGTCGACGACAAGGATGACAAGAGGAAGTGACGCGAGGGGCGCCCTCGCATCATAAGGAGATGCATGAATACGACTGACAACCCGCAGAGCTCCATCGCGGTGCTCATAGACTTCGAGAACCTGGCCCTGGGCACGGGGCGCCGCAAGCGCAACGGCCACCAGGAGCCGGGGCCGCTCCCCGACGTCAAGCTCATCCTCGAGCGCCTCGTCGACAAGGGCCGCATCACCGCCAAGCGCGCCTACTGCGACTGGCAGCGCTTCGAGGCGGCGGTCACGCCCCTCCACGAGCTCGGCATCGAGCTCATAGAGATCCCGGACCGCGCCTACACCGGCAAGAACTCCGCCGACATCCGCCTCGCCGTGGACGCGATGGAGATCTGCCTCACCAAGGACCACATCGACACCTTCGCGATCCTCTCCGGCGACTCGGACTTCTCGCCGCTCGTCTCCAAGCTCAAGGAGTTCGGCAAGACGGTCATCGGCGTGGGCATGAAGGACGCCACCAGCAGCCTGCTCACCGAGGTCTGCGACGAGTTCATCTTCTACGAGGACATCACGCGCGGCCCGGGCATCCCGGACTTCTCGTCCAAGGTGCCCAAGGACAAGCAGGACTGCTACCAGCTGCTCTTCGAGACGATCGACGCCCTGCAGCGCGAGAGCGACGCCTTCATCCTGGCCTCGCGCCTCAAGGACACGATGAAGCGGAAGCGTCCGCAGTTCTCCGAGTCCAGCTACGGGTATCGTTCGTTCACGGCGCTTCTGCGCGAGGCGTCCAAGCTCGGCTTCATAGAGATCCACCAGGACCCCAAGAGCGGCACAGCCGTGGTCGACGGGTTCTGCGAATAGGGAGGGAACGCAGGTCATGGCAGAGATGGAAGAACTTGGCGGCAACCAGGTGAGCGGCCTCGTCGAGGAGCTCTCCGGCTCGAGCAGGCGTCGTCGCCAGGAGGTCGCGCACCAGATCTCCCTCACCGCGAAGGCGCACCCGGAGGTGCTGACAAGGCATGTCGACGCCCTCGTCGACGCCCTCTACCGCCCGGAGGCCCAGACGCGCTGGGAGGTGCTCGACGCCCTCTCCGAGCTCGTCGCGCTCGACGCCGACGCCGTCGCGGGGGCCTATGACGGCGCGGAGGCGTCGCTGTTCGACGACGGCTCGGCCACGGTGCGCCTGTCGGCCTTCGTGTTCCTGTGCCGCCTCGGCGCGAGCTCCCCGGAGCGCTCCGACGAGGTGTGGCCCCTGCTCGACGAGGCCATCCAGTGCTACCACGGCGACGCCGAGTACCGCGACATGCTCGTCGCCCTTCTCGGTCTCGCCCGCGGCTCCGCGTCGGACGCCACGAGGAAGGCGCTCGCCGCGCGCGTGTCCTTCGACGCCGAGAGTGGATCGGGCTACATCAAGTCCTTCTCGGAGCAGATCGTTCAAGCTCTCTCCTAGGTTTGTGACGGTCCGGGGGAGGCGTGGCGCGACCGGCGCTGGCCTCCTAGACTCGTGAGGGCAGACGGGCACTTCGTGGGAGGGCGCACATGAGCAAGAAGAACGCCGCAACGGGCGAGAAGAACCTCGAGAAGCGCGTCGCGTGGGAGGGTGCGGGGCGCGGCCTGCCGACGCCCGCCTGGGTCGCCATCGCCGTGGCGACGCTCGTCGTGGGTGTGCTGGCGGGGCACTTCCTCCTGGGCGGCGCCGGGACGGTCTCCCTGGGCGGGCGCACGACGCTCGGACCCGGAGAGCTTGACGCGACCGTGGCCACCTACACCGCGAACGGGTCGACGACGGCCGTCACCGCGCGCGAGGTGCTCGAGGAGGTCCAGGGAAGCTCCACCCTCACGGCGAACGAGGACGGGACCTACGACGTCCCGGCCGCGAGCGACGTGCTCTCCTACGTGCAGAACGAGGTCATTCTCGCCGACGCCGCGGCGCGCGGCCTCACGGCGAGCGACGAGGAGGTCGACGCGTTCGTCACCGGCACGATGGGCCTCACGGACATGGCCGAGGTCGCTTCCAACTATGGCATCAGCGAGGATGCCGCCCGCTCGATGATTGAGGACGCCGTGGTGCTGAGCAAGCTCCAGAGCGAGGTGACCACGGCAGAGCTGGGCGACTATCCCACGGCTCCCGCCGAGCCCGCCGAGGGCGAGGAGGACGCGGCCACGTCCGAGTACGCCGACTACGTGATCGGGCTTCTCGGCGACGAGTGGGACGCCGACGCCGACGACTGGGCCCGCACCGACGGGACCTACTACGCCACGCTCTCCGGCTACGAGATCTCCAACGACGCGGCCACCTACGCCGCGGCGAGCGCCGCCTACAGCGTGGCCGCCAACGAGTACCAGACCGCGTCCACCCAGCTCAACGAAGAGTGGAACGCCTACACCGACGGCGTGCTCTCCAAGGTGACGGTGCAGCTGGGCACCCTGGCGGAGTAGGGCTTCCGTGCGCGTCGCGGTCAGCGCCTGTCTGCTCGGGGCCCCCGTGCGCTACGACGGGGGCGCCAAGCCCTGCCCCGAGGTCCTCGAGCTCGCGGAGAAGGTCGAGGTCGTGCGCGTGTGCCCGGAGACGGCCTCGGGCCTGCCGGTGCCGCGCCCCCCGGCGGAGCAGCGGGACGGCCGCGTCTTCCTCTCCGACGGGCGCGACGTGACGGCGGAGTTCGCCCGCGGCGCGGACCTATCGCTCGCCGCCGTGCGACGCTCACCGGTCTCGTTGGCCGTGCTCAAGGCAAAGAGCCCCTCCTGCGGCGTGGGCCTCGTCTACGATGGGACGTATACCGGAAGGCTCGTGGCGGGCCAGGGCGTCTTCGCCGAGCGGCTCGCGAGGGAGGGGATCTGCGTGGTGACCGAGGACACCGTGAGGGAGTGCAAGCCGAGCGTCGAGCACCCCGTCGCCATCGTGCTGGGAAGCGGCCTGGGCCACCTGGGCAGTCTCGTGCGCCCCGTGCGCCGCATCGACTACCGGGACATCGACGGCTTCCCCGTCGCTGCGCGTCCCGTGCCGGGCCACAGCTTCGAGGCCACGGTCGGCACGATCGACGACGTGCCGGTGGTGGTCTACCCCGGGCGCATCCATCTCTACCAGGGCTACTCCGCCGCCGAGGTCACCGCCCTCGTGCGCCACGCGCACCACCTCGGCTGCCGCGACATCGTCTTCGCCTGCGCCACGGGCGCCGTGCCGGGCAACGCCGGCGTGGGCCTGGGGATCCTCACCGACCAGATCAACCTCACCGGGCGCAACCCGCTCGCCGAGTGGGACGGCCTGCGCGACGTGGAGAGTCCGTTCGTGGACATGAACGACGCCTTCTCGCCGTACCTGCGCTCGATCGCGCGCGGCGTGGCCGACGACCTGGGAATCCACGTGGAGGAGGGCGTCTACGCGGGCGTGCTGGGGCCGTGCTTCGAGACGCCGGCCGAGGTCGCTGCCCTGCGCGCGCTCGGCGTGTCCTACGTGGGCATGAGCACGGTGTGCGAGGTCGTCATGGCCCGGGCGCTGGGCATGCACGCGCTGGGGCTCACGCTCGCGGCCAACGAGTCCGGCGCGCCGGCGGTGAGCCACGAGAGCGTGCTGGCGGAGGCCGAGCGCCACGCGGAGGACTTCGAGCGCCTCGTCCGCGGCGTGCTGCGGCTGCTGTAGGCGGGCGGGGGCGCGGAGAAAACGACGCTTGCGCGGCTCGCGTGCTTCTCGTATAGTAGTTAGCCGCCGATAGGCCAGCTTAGCTCAGTTGGTAGAGCACCGCTCTCGTAAAGCGGGGGTCACCAGTTCAAGTCTGGTAGCTGGCTCCAGCGAATGACCGCGGGCCGGGGAGTCGATTCCCCGGCCCGCTTCGTTTTTGCCCCCGATGGCGCTGCGGCCAAATTAACGGGCAAAATTCAACTTTCTCGTAATTCTTTCCTGCGAATATATAAACCTGTATCGAATTTTGCCCGTTAATGAGCGACGACGGGCACGCTAGGCGAGAAGGTCGGTGTGCTCGGGGTGCTTCTCGAACCAGCTGACGGCGTAGGAGCACGTGGGACGCGCGCGATAGCCGCTCGCGGCGATGCTCGCGACGGCGCGGCGCAGGAGCTCGCCCGCCACGCCCTGCCCGCGCAGGCTCTCGTCCACGAAGGTGTGGTCGATCTCCACGACGCCGGGCTCCACCTGGGGGAAGGTCACCTCCGCCAGCACGTTCCACTGCTCGTCCAGCACCTGCACGCGGTCGCGTTCCATGACCCAGCCCATGTTGCCTCCTTCGATTGCGGTCTGCGGGGCTATTGTCTCACACGACAACGGGTAGAACGTCCAACGAGGGCGCGTTGTCGTCGGCGGGCGGAGGCACAGCATGGCACGGGCTTGGCACATCGCAAACGGGCACCTCGCGACGGGCGAGAAGGACGGCGGGCACGTCGCCGTCGTCCTGCGCCTGGAGGAGGCGCGGGCGCGTCCGCTCTCCCACACGCAGCGCGAGGTCCTCGAACAGCTCGAGCACGCCGCGATGCCGTTTCTGGAGCGCACGTCCACCGGGGCCGCGGGCCTCGTGGTCACGCCGAGCGGACGAAGGCGCTTCGGCTTCATCCTCACCCCTGACGAGCTGGTGCTCATTGACGACGGGGACGTCTGCGCCACTGCGCTCGGCCGCTCCGTCGAGGATAGGGCGCCCCTCGAGGGGCCCGTCGGCGCCCTCTGCGCGCTGCTTCGCGAGCTCCTGCGCGACCACCCGGCGCGCCTCTCCCGCATGCGCGAGGACTTCGAGCTGGTGGAGCAGCAGGTCCTGGAGGGCCGTGAGCGACCGGACAGGCGCAGGATGATGGCGGACTCGCGGCGCATGCTCGGGCTCGACACGTTCTACCAGGGCATGTCCGACCTTGCCGCAGAGCTTGCCGAGGACGACTCTGGCCTCGTGGCGCCGGCGGACCGAGCGAGGCTCCGCTCGCTCGCGCGCCTGCTGGGCCGGCTCGCCGCGCGCCTGGAGTCGCTGCAGGACTACAGCCTGCAGGTGCACAGCCTCTATCAGGAGTCCATCGACGTGCGACAGAACAACGTCATGCAGTGGCTCACGGTGGTGACCACGATCGTGATGCCGCTCACCTTCGTCACCGGTTGGTACGGCATGAACTTCCCGCACATGGCGCTCTTCGACGTGCCGTGGGGCTATGCCGCGGTGATCGTGGTGTGCGCGGTGATCGTGGCCGTCGAGGTTGCGTTCTTCTGGCATCACGGCTGGCTGAGCTTTGGCGAGCGGCGCCACGGGGGCAGCGAGCGGCGAGATTGATAGATGTCCGCGAGAGGGGTATAACAGCGCACATCAGGTTCGTCTGAGGAGGCTGACATGGCTGGCTTGGACTACACGGCGCGCGACAAGGCCCTGTGGGCCGCACTGCTCGCCCTGTGCCTGGCAAGCGCCGCCGCTTACGTCCTCTGGGCGCTGCCCGCGATGCCGGAGACGGTGCCCACCCACTGGGGCGTGGACGGCACGGCCGACGGCTGGGACAGCAAGGGCTCCACGATCCTCATGGGCGCGCTCATGCCGATCCTGATGCTGGCGCTGCTCTTCGCGGTCCCTCACCTCGACCCGCGTGGCGCGAGCTTCAATCGCTTCAAGGGCGTCTACGAGGGCTTCTCGGCCGCCTTCACGGTGTTCATGGTCATCGTGGCGTGGATCACGCCGCTCTCGGCGCTCGGCGTCCTCCCGACTGCGGGCGGCTCGTTCGTCAACATCATCGTCTTCGGCTTCCTGGGCCTCCTGTTCGTGGGGCTCGGCATCGTCATGCCGCGCATCGAGCCCAACTACACCTTCGGCGTGCGCCTGCCCTGGACGCTCGCGGACCCGGAGAACTGGCGTCGCACGCATCGCTTCGCGGGCCCGGTCTTCGTGGTCATGGGCGTGGTTACGCTTGCGTCAGCATTTCTCGCCTCCGCGGCTCCGGAGCTCACGCTGGTCGTGCTGCTCGTGGCCCTTCTCGGCGGAGTCGCGCTCGTCGCGCTCTACAGCTTCCTGCTCTGGAAGGGCGTCGTCCGCTAGGCGCTCACGTCTCGCGCACGAGGCCGCCCGAGACCTCCCAGGTGCGGCTCGTGCAGGCACCGAGGAACCGCCGGTCGTGGCTCACCAGCACGAGCGCGCCGGGGTAGCCGGCGAGCGCGCGCTCGAGGGCCTCGGTCGAGTGCAGGTCCAGGTGGTTGGTGGGCTCGTCCATGACGATGAGCGCGGGGTGGCGCAGGATGCCCTCCGCCAGCATGAGCTTGCGCAGCTCGCCGGGGCTCGTGCGTCCGCCCTCGAGGATGCGGTCCGGGTCCGAGTTGAGCTGCGCCACCGTCGAGAGCACACGCCCGCGGTCGACCGGGGTCAGCGCGGTCACGCGCCCCACCATGGCCTCGCGGGCCTCCGCCGGCAGCTCCTGCGGGATGTCCAGCACCTCAACGCCCTGCCCGGCGTCTGCCGCCTGGGCGAGAAGAACGCGCAGGTGCGTAAGGAGCGTGGACTTGCCGGCGCCGTTGGGCCCGACGACTCCGATATGGTCGCGGCTACCCACCCAGAGCTCGGGGATCTGGAGCGTGCCCTCCGGGCCGCAGGGGATGGTCGCGGGCGGCACGTGCAGCACGGTGCGACGGCGCGAGGGCTCGGCGTCCATCCAGAGGTCTCCGTCGTAGCGCTTGGTCACGCGCGCGGCTGCCAGGCGCTCCTGCGCGGCGGCTACCCGAGCGTCCATCTGCGAGGAGAGCCGTCCGGCCTGACCGTCCTTGCCGGTGAAGACGGCGAGGTCGATCTTGCCGCGCGCGTCGCGGTCGCGCGGGTCGAGGCCGCGCTTGCTGCGCCGCGCGTCGGCGCGGGCGGCCTCGTGGGCCCGTGCGTCCTTCTCGGCGGAGAGGCGTGCCAGCTCGCGCTTGGCGCTCGCGCGCTCCGCGACGGCCGTCGCGCGCTCGAGCTCCGCCTGACCGTGCGCCGCGCTGTAGCCGCCCGGCCGCACGACGATTCCCCCGGGCTCGAAGGAAGCGCAGCGCGTGGCGAGAAGGTCCACGAGGTCGCGGTCGTGGCTCACGAGGATCCCGATGCCGCGGAAGCGCGCGAGCACCGCTCCCAGCTGCGCGCGGGCGTCCGCGTCCAGGTGGTTGGTGGGCTCGTCCGCCACGAGCACGTCCGGGCGACCCCAGAGGGCGACCGCCACCTGCAGCTTCTTGCGCTCGCCGAAGGAGAGCTCGTCGAAGCGCCAGGGCATGTCGTCCTCGATGCGGAAGGCCTCGCGCAGCTCGCGGGCCTCGCGGCCGTAGTCCAGCGCAAAGTCGGCGAGCCCCTCGGGCGGCTCGTCGGCGTCCTGGGCCACGTAGGCGCAGACCAGGCCGTGCGTGACGGAGCCCGCGTCCGGCGCCAGCAGGCCGCAGGCGATCTTGGCCAGCGTTGTCTTGCCGCAGCCGTTGTCGCCCAGAAGCGCGGTCCAGCCGGTGGGGAAGGTGATGGTGACGTTGTCGAGGACGGCCTCGCGGGCCGCGGGATAGGCGTAGCGCACGCCGGAGAGCACAAGCTGCATAGACATCTCTTCTCTGGCGAGGAGCCGGGCGGGCGTTCTTCTCGCCATCAGGGGTTTCTTAGCCGAGGATGTCTAGCGGATGCGCACGGCTCCGGGTCCTTTCGACGGGGCTACGACGCCGTCAGTATACCCTATGATGAGACGGATTCGTCGGTTTTCACCAGAGGGGGAGGTAGCGTGAGACAGGCCGTCGTGGGGCTCCTGGCACACGTCGACGCCGGCAAGACGACGCTCGCGGAGGCCATGCTCGCCGCCGCGGGGGCCATCCGCAACCCCGGCCGCGTGGACAGCGGCAGCACCCACCTGGACACCGACGCCATGGAGCGCGACCGCGGCATCACGATTTTCTCGGCCAGCGCCGCGCTCGATTGGGCGGGCGCCCATCTCATGCTCGTCGACGCGCCCGGTCACGTGGACTTCTCCGCCGAGGCCGAGCGCACGCTCGCCGCCCTCGACTACGCGATCCTGGTGGTGGGCGCA
>CAUGFC010000019.1 GCA_959598545.1 uncultured Olsenella sp.
TGAGCTCGCGCCAGGCGGCGTCGATCTGCGCCTCGGTAGCCTCGTCGTTGGCGAGAACCTCCTGGGCACCCTTGAGCGCCGACGTGAAGAGATCGGCCGTCTCCTCGGTCTTGCCGGAGAGGTCGGTGTCCTTCACCTGGTTGACGAGCGACTGGAGGTCGTCCTTGTTGGGCTTCTCCACCGGCGGAATCGTGGTCTCGGTGAGGTTCTCGCGCGCAGCCTCCAGGCGGGCAAGGGCCTGAGCAATCTCAAGGTTGCTGGCGTTCTCGTCCGCAAGCAGACGCTGAGCATCGGCGAGAGCGTTGGCGAACTCGGTCCATGTGGCCTCAGTGTACATGGTCTCGTCGAGGTTCTCGGCAACGATCTCGTCGACCTTGGCCTGGAGCTCGGCCAGCTCCTCGCTCGTGGCGAGGCGGGAGCCATAGAAGCGAATCTCGGAAGCGCTGCAGTACTTGTCCTGGGCGTCGCCACCAGCGTGGTTGACCTTGAACATCACGTACTGAGTGGTCTGCGGCGCGAAGGAGGCCTGCTGGTACTCGGTACGGTTGATCAGAGTCCTGCCGTTGTTGGCGTACTTGAAGGTGCCAAGGCTCACAACCGTGGAGTCCTCGGTGGCCTCGTAGCCATTGTCGGCGTAGGCCTGAAGCTCCTCGGCGCTTGCGGCGGAGAGAATCTCAAGCTCAAAGATGTCGCCGTTGGTGCCGTTCTGACGCGGCAGGAAGGTGACGTCGGTGAGATCATACTCAGCACCCAGGTCAAAGATCAGGTACTGCGGCATGTAGACCGCGTTCGTGTAGTTGGAGTGCCAGTAGCTGGCGTCGTCGTAGTCGAGGACGTTGTCCACCTCGCCGTCCTCACCGGAGGAAGCGGGCATCTGGCTGGACTGGCCAACAACCTTGACGTTGGTCTCGGCGCTCGTGTTGATGAGGGCGGCGTCATTGACCGGACGCATCACGAGGGCGTCGATGGCGCTCTGGATGGCCACAACCGCAGAGACAACGTCGTTGGCGGTGTAGTTGTCGGACGCGATGAGGTCCTGTCCGGCCTTGACGGCCTCCTGGAGCGCGGCATAGCTCTCCTCGGTGTAGGCGGAGGAGCTGAAGCCGCCGGCATCCTTGATAGCCCGCTCGAGCGCGGAGGTGTCCACACCCTCGAGGACGGTCACGTCATACGTGGCGGTCTTCGTGGGATCAAGGTGAGAGGCAACGGTAATGATTGCCGTGCCCGCGTTGTTGCCGCGGACAAACCAAACCACGTTGCCGTCGGCATCTGCCACAGAGACGGCACTCACGACGGACGGGTCGGAGCTCGTGACGTCAACGTACGGATAGGCGTCGTTGGTGGAGACGGCCTTGGCGTCGACGCGCGCAAGCTCGCCGGTGTAGAGCTCGGTCTCGTTGTCACCAAGCTCGACGCTCTCAACGGTAACCGCGGAGTCCGTGTAGGTGAAGTTGATCTCACGCAGGGACAGCATGCGGTTGTCGGGGGTGGTGCCACTGGCCTCGCCCGTGCTCTTCAGCGGGGTGACGTCGACCTTGGTGACAAGCTTGCCGGCGTTGGCCTCGCTGACCTCAAGGTTGTAGACCGCCTCCTGAGAGTCGAAGGAGAAGTCCTGCTTCGTGCCGTCCTCGAAGTAGATCTTGGCCTCGAGAGAAGTGACACAGCCGTTGCCGCTCTCACGGTTGCGGATCTCAACGTTGTCGAGCTTGGAAGCCTCATTGAACTCAAACGTCATCGTCGTCGGGAGCTTGACGTAGCTCGGAAGCTCACCGGTCTCGGCATCGTGGTTGCCCTCGATGTCCCACTTGAGCTCAAACTCGATGCTGTCCGAGCCATTGAAGAGGCCGTCGTAGCTGCCCTGCTGGACGAGCTTCTCGACGCTGGTGCCGTCATCAGTGGTCAGCTCGTCGTTCGTCATGGTGATGTTGAACGCGTCCTGACCGTACTCGTTCACCTGCGGACCCGGAACCTCGGGGAACTCAGGCGTGGTGCCGTCAGACTCGACAACCTTGGCGTCACAGGCGGGGCCAACAAGCCAGGAGGTGGAGGAGAGCGTGACGTCCGCGTCGGCAAGGGCACTCAGCTGGAACGTGGCCATGACGCCCGTGCCGTTGTAGAGGGCCTTGTCGCCCTCGTTCACAAAGGCCAGGTTCACGGTCTGGACGTTATCGGAGAAGGTGGTCGTGGAGGAAGACTCGTCCTCCATGCCGGCGATGTAGGCGCTTCCCTCGATGCTGTCTGCGACGAGCTCGAACTTGGTGCCGTCGAAGTGGATGACGGAGCCCAGCGCGTTGACGTTGGTAGCGTCGCTCACGTAGAGGTCGACGGTCACAACGTCGCCGGTCTTGACCGAGGTCGCGCTCGGGATGACGGCGATGCTGCCGTCAACGGCACCGGTCTTGGTGGTACCGTCATAGACCTTGGACATCGTGAAGGACATGTCGTACACGTCGTACACGCCGTTGTTGTTGATGTCGAAGGCCTTGCTGCCAACGTGGGTCTGGAACTCGTCAGCGTAGGGATCGCGGTTCTCGCGACCAAGGGCGTTGCCCTCGAGGTGCTGGACGTCCTCGGTGCCAACCGTGTACGGGGCACTCGGGAGCGAGCCGACCTCAAAGCCGGAGGTGCCGTCAACCTTGTAGAGCGCGAGCTCGCCGGCCGAGAAGAACCCACCGCTCGAGGAGAGCGCAGTGAGGCGCACGTAACGCGCGAAGCCGGTCAGCTCAACCGTCTTGGAGGCCAAGCCATCGGCGTTGTTGCCCGTCTTCCACTCAGAGGACTCCTGCTGGACGACCCAGTTCACGCCGTCAAGGCTCGTCTCAACCTTGAGGGAGACGACGTTGCCGTTGCCGCCATTGTCCTGACGCGGGGTGTAGACAAACTTGTCGAGCTGGTAGGCCTGGCCGTAGTCAATGACCATCGGCTGGCCAAGAGCCGTGTTGTCGGAGGAGTGGAACATGGTGTTGAGGTCGTGATCGAAGCCGTTCTCGATCGCACCCCAGGTGTCGCCGCCGTTCCAGGAGACGCTCGTTGGCGTAGGAACGTTGCGCCACGGATCCTGGAGCGAAGCGGTGCTCAGCTCCTCACTCCACTCGGAGAAGCCCCCGGCGTTGCGCGCACGGACCTGATAGGTGTGCGTGCTGTTGTAGGACAGGTCGGTGTGGTTGTAGGTCGTGGCGTCACCAATGCTGAAGACCACGCCGTCAACCTTGAGCTCGTAGCTCGTGGCGCCCTCAACGGCATCCCAGGTGAGGGCAATGCTCGTCGGGGTCTTCTGGTCCTCGGGAGCAGCGAGGTTGGCCGGCGTCGCGAGGTTCTCGTTGAGAACGTTCTCGGGCAGGTCGCCGCTGTTCTCGAAGCCGGAGACCGTCAGCGTCTGGGCGGCGCTGTTGACGTCGGTCTGAGCGAACTTCACGTAGAGCTTGGGCGTGGAGATGATCTCGGTCTTGGTGAACTCCTCGCTCTGAACGCCCTCGTCGTCGGAGTAGGCGTTGGAGTTGAGGTTGGGCGTCTCATCGTAGAAGTAGATGGCTTCGCCGGCAGCCGGCGTGGCAGCGTCGAAGGCCTCCTTGGAGTCAACCTTCTTCTGCATGAGAACCTGGTCGCCGTTCTTGGCCTCGACGGAGCTGGGCTTGGCAGACACGTTCACCACGAAGGTGGTGGTGCGGTTGGAGTCGTAGCCCGTGTAGGTGCCGTCGGACTGGCCAGCGGTGAAGGTGGCCGTGTCGCCGTCAACCTTGGAGGAGAACGTCGTCTCCACGTGCGGACCGTAGGAGATGTTGTCCTGGACACCATACTCGGCATCGGAGTCATCAGTGTTGTTCTCGATGTAGGTGCCGTCATCCTCGTACAGCGTGTAGTCGTTCTCGCCGTCGATGGCGTAGAACTCCACGATGCGCTTGGTGCGGTCCGTGCCCTCGGGGTTGTCATCGGTAACGGGCTCGGGGTTGTTGTTCTCCTCGTACATCGGGATGATGGCGTTGGCCTTCACGAAGATCGGGAGCTTCCAGATGGGGGCATCAAAGTTGTTGAGCACCTGGCCGCCGGTGTACTGATCGCCGGTCCAGTAGTCAATCCAGATGGTGCTCTCGTCACCCGGGAGGTAGATGTTGTTGCGGACGTCGTCGCCGTCACCCAGGCCACCGTTGGCGGTGTCGCCGTCGGTGTTCTGGTAGATGGGGGCAACGAGGAAGTCCTCACCCATCGTGAACTCGTACTGCGTGGCCGTGCTCGCAGCGTACCCAGAGTCGTCGGAGAGGAGGATGGCGCGGACGATCGGCAGGCCGAGGTCGTCGTTGCCGGCCCAATCCTCAACGTTGGACGCGGAGGCGGCAGAGGTGTAGATGTACGGGAGAAGCTGGGACTTGAGCTTCAGGTACATGCGGTTGATGCCGGTGTAGGGATCACCGTAGGTGTAGGGCATCTTGGCATAGGAGCCCCAGCCGTCCATGTCCAGCATGAGCGGGACGAAGGACTTCCACTGGTAGTCACGCGTGGCGACGATGGGATGGCCACCGAAGATGCCGTCCATGTCGGAGCCCATGTAGGGGTTGCCGGCAAGACCCTGACCGATGAACGTGGGGATGTGGAAGCGGATGTACTCCCAGTTGCCTCCCGTCTGGTCACCAGACCAGATGCTCGCAAAGCGCTGCGTGCCTGCCCAGCCGTCAAGGGAGACGATGAGCGGACGCTCGTTGGCCTTGGTGGTCACGATGTCGTAGGCGGTCTTCGTGCCATTGAGGCCGAAGGAGTAGCCAGGGCCAACCCATGCGACGTCGGTCTTGAGCATCGTGACGCCGCCCTTCTCGACCTCAGCCTCGAAGTCGCGCAGCGTCTGCCACAGCGTGTTGGAGTTGGAATCAGGGGAGAGGTTGGACTGGGTCCAGAGGCCCGTGGCAACGCCATGGGCGTCAGCGTAGTCCGCGAACTCCTTGAGGTTCTCGACGTTGGCGGCAACAGCCTCGAGGCGCGCCTCGGAGCTCGAGCCGTCGTCGTTGACGCCGCCGGTCATGTTGTAGCCGTTCTGGCCGTAGCCGGCGCCATAGCCGTCGTTCGGCAGGAAGTAGCCGAGCGGCATGTCGTAGTCTTGGTAGCCGTTGAGCTTGGCCTGAGCGGAGAACTCATACGGGAAGTCCACGCCCTCGGGGATGTTGTCCGTGTAGATGGAGGGGCCGTGGCCGTTGAGGGACTCAACGTGCTCGTTGGCGCTCATCGCGGCGCCGGTGCCGCCCTTCTCATAGGAGATGGAGTCGTACTCGCCGCTCGCGTAGCTGCTGTGGCCGTAGATGGGCCAGCCGCTGCCGTAGCCGTTCTGCGCCGTGTCGGACCAGGAGTCGCGGTTGTAGGCGTTGTAGTGACCCACGTAGAAGGCGTAGTCAGGAATAAGCGCGGGGTTGCCCGTCACCGTGTAGTACTCGGTGAGGAGGTCCTGTGCAACCGTGGTGACACCAGCATCTGAGTCGTCCGAGACGAAGATGTAGGCGTCATACTTGTTGTCGTTGTGCGTGGCGGTCACAACGTCCTGGCCGTTGCCAAAGTTGTAAGAACCGGGAGCAAAGGTGTTACGCAGGACGCCATAGCCGTCACTCGACCAGTAGAACGGGTTCGGGGAGGCAACGCCGCCGTCGACCCAGTTGCTCTCGTTGGCGATGTTGATGGTGTTGCCCGTGTGGATGAAGCGACCGTTCTGCATGCCGCCGCCGAAGAAGTTCTCGGAGTTGCCCTTGGCCAGCGTCTGGACCGTGGCGTTACCGTTGAACTGGATCGGGGAGGTCTCCTGCATGACCGTCTTCTCGCCGTCGGCGATGGTCATGAGGGCGGTGTCCTTGTCGAGGGTGACCGTCGTGTCGCCCGCAGCGATGGTGACCGCGTCGCCCTCGGTGTTGACGACGACCTCATTCGGCGACTCGTAGTTGTCCGAGTCATCCGGCTGCGCCTGGATGCGGGCCGTGTGAGAGCTGCTGTTGGGGGTCGCGTATGGGTTGAAGTTCCCACTCGGGTCAACCACGTAGTGGATGATGCCGTCCTCGAGGAAGGTGAGGCGACCCTCAATCTCGCCATCTTCCGTGTTGAAGACGATGTTGGCCTGGTTGGGGTTCTCCAGGTCCTACGTGACGCTCTCCACGCTCGCGAGCGACCCCTGGAAGTCGCCCCCGACCGGCGCGGCAAACGCCGGGACGGCGGGGAGCGACGTCAGCAGTAGGGCCAAAGCCATGGCCGCTCCGACCGCGCGCCGCGCCCCCTCTCTCAGCGCCGCTCTTCTCTCTCTTCTCGTCTGGTGGGCCATTTGTGCCACCCTTCTCCTCGGGAGTCCCCGCGGGCTACGCTCTCGGATTGTCGGTAGACGGCATACCGGCATAACAGACCCATTTGTCGTCATTTCATTGTTCTTCAGGATTAGTCAAGGAAACTTGGGCATATCCCCTAGCGGTAGAAAAGCTCCCCCCAGTGGCTCTCTTGGGTCCTCTACCAGCGAAGAGGTATGTAGAACCAGATAACAATTGGTCTTTTCCGATTGAAACCACATGGACAGCGCGCCAACATGCGCCAACGCCGATTCGTGGTCGACTGCGCCGCTCGATCTACCTACCGGCATCCTCATTTCCGCAGGAAGGAGACTTGCCCTAAATTGCCGATGGTGCATGCTGCCGACGGCGGGCTTTCTGGCCTTGGCACGCGCCCCTCCCCGCTTGCGCGGTAGAATTGGGGCACCCACCACCGCCGTCGCGCCCGAGGAGGAACCGATGATCTACACCGTCACGCTCAACCCCGCCCTCGACAAGACCGTCCACATCCCCGACTTCACGCTCGACGTCGTCAACCGCATCACCGAGCTGCGCCGCGACGCGGGCGGCAAGGGCATCAACGTCTCCAAGGTGATCCAGAAGCTCGGCGGCACCTCCGAGGCTGTGGCCATCCTCTCCGGCGACACGGGAAGCTGGATCGCCGGGGCCCTCAAGCAGGCGGGCATCCGCGTGAAGGCCTTCCCGGCCAACGGCGAGACGCGCACCAACCTCAAGGTCATCGACCCGGTGAACGACACCCACACAGACATCAACGAGCCCGGCCCCGAGGTCACCGACGACATGCTCAAGGAGATGCTCGACGTCCTGGCCGAGGAGATCTGCGAGGGCGACTACGTGGTCCTCTCCGGCAGCCTCCCCGCCGGCGTGAGCCGCTCGACCTACGGCGCCTGGACCCGCACGCTGCGCCACGCGGGCGCCCACGTCTACCTCGACGCGGACGGCGACGCCCTCGAGGCGGGCCTGGCGGGCAAGCCGTTCTTCACCAAGCCCAACAACCACGAGCTCTCCGCGCTCGTGGGTCGCGAGCTCACCACCGTCGAGGAGATCGCCGCGGCCGCGCACGAGCTGGTCGAGAAGGGCGTCGAGCGTGTCGTGATCTCCATGGGCGGCGAGGGCGCGCTTCTCGCCACCGCGGACGAGACCTGGCACGCCTCCTCGGTGAAGGTCCCCGTGGGCTCCACGGTGGGCGCCGGCGACTCCGTGGTCGCGGCCTTCGTCTACGCCGACGCTCAGGGCATGGGGGTGGAGGACACGTTGCGCCTGGCCATGGCGACGGGCGCAGCCAACGTCATGGAGTCCGGCACGCAGGCCGCCGAGCGCTCCGTCGTGGACGGGCTCGTCGACCAGGTCAAGGTCACGCGTCTGGCGTAGGCACGCCTCGACACGCCCCGCTCGCCCGCGGGGAACGCCCCCGATTCCGGGACGCCAGGGCCTGTCCGTCGAGAGGGCCCTAGGCGAGAAACGCCTCGATCTCGGCCAGGCGCTCGGTCGCCTGGCGACGGCCCGCCACGTAGAGCGACAGCAGCGCCTCGCCGTCGCGCGTGGACGACCCCACGGCGACCGGCTCCTCCGGGGCGATCACGAGGCAGGTTCCGGCCCCCTCGAGCTCCCAGAGCCGCTCGCGCTGGGCGTTGTAGCGCTCGGCGCGGGTGCGCAGCGCCTCCAGGTAGTAGGGGTAGCGGTCGTAGCGGTGCGAGCGCAGCGCAATCTGCTCGCTCGAGCCCGCCTGCTCGCGGACGTAACCCCGGTCCTGCGTAAGCACCACGAGCGCGCGCTCCGCGGCCGGCCGACCCTCGACCTCGGACGCACCCGGCAGGCCCAGCGCGGCCGCGTAGGGAATCGAGTCCGTGGTGCCGCCGTCGAGATAGCGGTGGCCGTCAAGCTCCACGGTCCGCGAGACCGTGGGCAGCGAGGCCGAGGCGCGCACGCGGTCGATGTCTTCGGGGAAGCTCCGCACCGGCAGGTAGGCCGGCGTGCCGAACGTCACGTCCGAGACGACGACCCACAGGGGCGTCTCACTCGCGTTGAACGTCGCCACGTCGCAGGGGTCCAGACGGTTCTGGACCTCGTCGTACATGAAGTCGGCACCGGCGATGTCCCCGGTCGTGGCGAACGACCACAGCGACATGAAGCGGCGGTCGTCGCGGAAGGCGAGGATGTCGCGCATGGTACGGCCGATCTGGCGTGAGCGGAAGTTCGCCGCGTTCACCGCGCCGGCGGAGACGCCCCAGATGCCGGAGAAGGCATAGATGCCGCGCTCCTGCAGCGCGTCGAGCACGCCGGCCGTGAACATCCCGCGGAAGCCGCCGCCTTCCAGCACGAGCGCGGGCGCGACGGCGTCGTTCTTCTCGTCAGACATGAGACCTCCCAACGAAAAATGACAGCGGCCGCTGGCCCGGTGAGGGACGGCGGCCGCGAAGCGTGCATGGTGGAGGTGCGGAGAATCGAACTCCGGTCCAAAGCGAACCCCTGACAGGTGTCTCCAGGCTCAGTGGCCAATTGAGTCTTAGACGCCGCGCACCTGGTCACCCGCGCTTGGCGTCCCAGCCGGTTCGGCCTTTGCGCGCGGCATACCGGCCACGTCCGCGCGCGCATCTCCCTAGAATGACGCCGCCCCGGGAACGGGAGCGATCCCCGGTTTGACGCGCTGGTTAGTTAAGACTAAGCAGCGAGAGCCAGCTGAGGCTCGAAAGAGTTGTTCTCGTCAATTCAATTTGACGGTACCCCTGTTTAACGTGGCGAGGAGACCACGACCTGCTGCCCATCTCAGGCCCACCCTGTCGAAACCAGTCACCCCCGGTTACAGGGCATGGCGAGAAGGACCGCCACCATGCGGCTGTCAACGTACGGGCCGCTCGCGCGGCCGTGGGGGTATTCTACCCGTTTTCGCGCGGCGCGAGTCGCGGAGCGACGTTCTTCTCGCCCGTCCGATTAACGGGCAAAATTCAATATTCTTGTTTTTCTTATCTGTATATATAGATGGTTTAATTGAATTTTGTCCGTTATTAGCCGAGACAACGGAGGGCGGCCCCGCGAGAGGCCGCCCCACTGGTCACGCGTGTGGTCCGTGCTACTCCTCGACCAGCTCGAACATGTCGGGGCCGACGCCGCAGACCTCGCAGACGAAGTCCTCGGGCAGCTCGGGCGTGTCGACGGTGACCTCCCAGCCGCAGACGGTGCAGCGGAACGTGTACTTCTTCTCCTCGGACATGCGTGTCTCCTCTCTCGGATTCGAAGGGCGCCTCTCGCCCTGACCTACCTTATACCCCCAACGTAGGAGGAGGCCCTCGGCGGCGTCTTGCCCTTGAGGGTCCCGTGGTAGTAGGCGTACGTCATGGGCGGCACGTCGGAGAGGTTGCCGGCATCGACGACCTCGCCGACGAAGGTGACGTGCGTGCCGACGTCGAGCGTCTGGACCACGTTGCATGCCACGAAGGAGCAAGCGTGCTCGGCGGGATAGGGGTCGCCGGTTGCGGCGACGGCGCTCGCGATGCCGTCGTACTTGTCATAGTCCGCCGAGGTGCGGAACCCGAAGCGCCCCACGAAGAGCATGTCCGCGGACTCGTCCACCACGGCGAGCGAGAAGTGCCCGGCGCGCTCGATGGCGCCGCAGGTGAAATTCTCCTTGTTCACCGTGACGGAGACCTGCAGCGGGCTCGACGTCACCTGGAGGCCGGTGTTGACGAGACAGGCGGCGGTGCGCTCGCCATCGTCCGCCGAGACCACGTAGAGCCCCGACGAGAACTTGAACAGTGCGCTTGCGTCCATGTCCTGCTCCCTTCCGACGGGTCAAAAGGGGACTGTCCCCTTTTGGCCTACCTGCTGCGCTCCTTGAGGGCGCGGGCGATCTCGCGGTCGGAGTCGCGTCGCGCCATGTCGTCGCGCTTGTCGTAGAGCTTCTTGCCGCGCGCGAGGCCGATGGCCAGCTTCACGCGGTTGTGCTCGTCGAAGTAGATCTCGAGCGGCACGAGGGCCAGGCCCTTCTGCCGGAGCTTCCCGTCCAGGTAGTCGATCTGGCGGCGGTGCAGCAACAGACGCCGCTTGCGGTCGGGGTCCACGTTCCACACGCCGCCGTTGGAGTAGGGGTGGATGTGTACGCCGTGCAGCCAGGCCTCGCGCCCGCGGATGAGGCAGAACGCGTCCGTGATCTGGCACGCCCGCTCGCGCAGGCTCTTGACCTCGGTGCCCGTGAGCTCGATGCCCGCCTCGAAGGTCTCCTCGATGAAGTACTCGTGGCGCGCGGAGCGGTTCTTCGCGATGGTCCGCTTGCCGGGACCCGCCTGCTTGGTCGCCTTGGCCGCGGCGGCCTGGCGCACGACCTTACTCTTGGCCATCGGCGCCCCCCTCCGCGTCGCTCTCGCGGATGAGCTCGAGCAGGGCCTTCGCCGCCGGCTCGCCCACCAGGTCGCGCGCCCGCAGCGTGAGCGTCGCCGCCTCGCCGCGCGCCCCCGCCGCGGCTGCGTCCGTGGCGCACATGAGCAGGCAGACGGCGATCTCGGCGTTGGCGCCGTCGGGCAGGCCCTCGGCGGCGAGAAGGTCGGTCGCCTCGGCATCCGTCACGAGGTCGGGGTCGTGGTCGGTGCCGGCCGCCTGGTCCAGGACCGCGGCGAGCGAACCGTCGCGAACGTCGAGGTTGCGCGCCGCGCGCAGGGCCGCGGCGGCGGCACGGGGCTTCTCGGTGGCCTGGAACCAGCCGGCAAAGTTCGCGAAGGCGCGCGCCAGGTGCGCCGCGTCGCTCGCGCGCTCGAAGACGCTGTAGCTGAGGGCGAGGCACTCCTGGGCGTCGCCGGACATGCGGCAGAGGTCCGCGAGGTTCAGGCGGGACGCGCAGTCCATGGGGTTCCAGCGGACGGCGCTCTTGAGCGCGGAGGCCGCCGCCTCGTAGTCCTCCGCCTGGGCGCAGGCGAGGGCCAGGTCCGCGTAGAGACGGCCCAGTGGCTCGCCCACGTCGCGTAGCTCGCGGGGGTCCTTCTCGACGCGTCGGTACGCGAGCCGCTCGAAGAGCGTGGGGAAGGCGAACCACTGCAGCTCGTCGGTCGTCGGGCAGTTGGCGTCGACGTATGCCTCCGCGTCCTCGGCGAGGTGCGCGAGAAGGTCGAGCGCGAGCCCCGCCTCGTCCTGGAGCAGCAGCCCCTCGGCGCGCTCGAGCTCGTCGGTCAGTTCGGTGTGCTCCATAGCCTCCTCCAGCGGCGCGATGCGCCGCGAACGGTCTCATGACTCTTAGTCTTCCCATTATGGCCCAGGCAAGACGCCCGACGGGGGACTTCGTCACCCCATCCGGACGAGCGCGAGGTCGATCTGGCCGCGCGGCACGTTCACGCCCGTCACCTCAACGACCACGCGTCGCCCGAGGCCCCAGGTCTCCCCGGACGACTCGCCGGTGAGCGTCATGCGGTCCTCGTCGAAGGTGAACCACTCCCCTCCCAGGGCCCGCACCGGGACGAGACCCTCGGCGTACGTCTCGTCCAGCGTGACGAAGAGGCCGAAACGCTCGCATCCCGAGACCACGCCCCCGAGGTGCTCGCCCACGCGATCCGAGAACAGCTCCGCCATCTTGATCTTCTGTGACGCGCGGGAGGCCGCGTCCGCCGCGCGCTCGCGCTCCGAGCAGGTGCGGCAGAGCTGTGTCAGGGCCGTTGCCTGTGCGCGCATCTCCCGCCCCTCCGCGCGACCGTCGAGAAGCGCCTTCAGGGCGCGGTGCACCAGCACGTCCGGGTAGCGCCGGATCGGCGAGGTGAAGTGGCAGTATGCCGGGGCGCCGAGCGCGTAGTGCCCCTCGTTCGCGGGCAGGTAGACCGCCCGTCGCTGGGCGCGCAGCAGCAGCGCGTTCGCGAGTCCCTCGCCGTCCGTGCCGCGGGCCAGCGAGAGGATGCGCTGGATGGCGAACGGGTCGCCCGCGAGCAGGCCGGACGTCGTCTCGGCGTCGAGCAGGCCGAGCTCGCGCAGCGGCTGGAGCGTCGCGCGGAGGTCCTCGGGGGCGGGCCGCTCGTGGACGCGATAGGCTGCCGGCATGTCGCGCTCGGCGAGCCGTGCGGCGACGCACTCGTTGGCGAGCAGCATGGCCTCCTCGATGAGGCCGGTCGCCCGCGTGCGCCTCCGGACCGAGACGCCCGTGGGAGCGCCCGTCTCGTCCAGGACGACGCGGGCCTCCACGGTCTCGAAGTCGACGGCACCCCGCTCGCGACGCACGCCCTCGCGCAGGGCCCGAATCTCGTCGAGCGTTCGCAGCAGCTCGGCGACCTCCTCGCTCGGCGCGTCCGCCCGTCCGAGAAGGACCTCGTCGACCGTGTCGTAGTCCAGGCGCGCGGCGGAGCGGATCGCGCTTCTCGCCATGCGGGCCCCCGTCATGCGCCCGCGCTCGTCGAGCCTCATGACGACGCTCATGGCCAGGCGGTCCTCGCTGGGCCGCAGCGAGCAGACGTCGTTCGAGAGCTGCTCGGGAAGCATGGGGATCACGCGGTCGACGAGGTAGGCCGAGCAGGTCCGCCGCTTGGCCTCGTTGTCGATCGGGGTGTCCGCGCCGACGTAGTGGGAGACGTCGGCGATGTGCACGGAGAGCTCGAAGCCGCCGTCAGCCAGGCGGCGCGCGCCGACCGCGTCGTCGAAGTCGCGCGCGTCGACGGGGTCCACGGTCACGCACAGGGTCGCGCGCAGGTCGCGGCGGGACGGGTCCTTCGCGAGCTCGTCCTCCACGCGCGCCTCGATGGCGCCCGCCTGCTCCAGCACCGACGCCGGGAAGTCGCCGGGGAGGCCGAAGGAGGCCACGACCGCCTCCACGTTGAGGTCGAGCTCGTCCGCCGACCCCAGGCGGCGCTCGAGCGTCACGAGGGGCGCACTCTGTCGCGTGGGGTACTCGGTGATGCGCGCCATGACGACGTCCCCGTCGGAGACGCCCAGCCGCGCGGGCGAGGGATCCTCGGGCACCACGAAGAAGTCATGGCCGATGCGGGCGTCGAGCGGGACCACCGCGCCGAGCGGGCCGGCGGGGGCGAAGCGGCCGAGGAAGGTCTCCACGGCGCGGGAGACCACGGAGCGCACCACCGCCCGTGGCTTCCTGCCGCGCTGCTCCACGAGCGCGACCTCGACCTCGTCGCCGTTCATTGCCTCGCGCTGGCCGTGGCGCACGAGGTCGAACGCCCCCTCGGACGTCTCCACGAAGGCGGCACCGGGGCGGGTGACCACGAGCGTGCCCGTGAGCGTGCGCGCGTTCCTGCGCGGCCCGCCGCCGCGCCCGCGTCTCCTGTTGCCGCGATGTGGGCGCCCGCGTCCCATGCCCCTCCGTTCTTCTCGCCGTCCGCGCTCTTGCCGTTGCGTCCAGCTTACCGCATGGCCGCGCGCAAGCGCACTTGTGCACGTGTTACGTGCCGGCCAATCCGTATTTCCCCAGTTGGCAAATCCCGACGGCAGCCGATTCGCGCTCTAACTCGTGCACAACTGCAACGAGACCGCCACCGCCTACCCCTCCAGGCCGCCGACGGGCGTATACGGCGGGCCCCGGCATTCCGGAGAGAAGTTCCACGAAGTGCACTTCTCGGAGGAATGCCGGGGCCCTGCGGCACCGCATAAGCACGATCGGCGAATCTACACCTTGAGGTAGCGCCTCATGGCGATGGCGGAGCCGAACAGGCCGATGAGCACGCCCACCAGCAGGAGGCCACCGAACGTCGCGTAGAGGACGGTGGCCGGGATCTCGAACGCGAGGAACGACAGGTTCGCCTGAAGCACCGGGAGCAGCGCGTTGGCGCCGACGGCGAGCGCCGCGATGGCGAGGACCGCCGCGATGAGCGACTCCAGCACGCCCTCCATCACGAAGGGCCCGCGGATGAAGCCGTTCGAGGCGCCGACGAGACGCATGATGGCGATCTCGCGACGGCGTGCGGTGATGGCCAGGCGGATGGTGTTGTTGATGAACACGAAGGCCACGAACGTCAGCATGACGACGAGCGCCACGGCGCCGATGCGGATGTAGCTCGTGACCTCGAAGAGGCGGTCGACCGTGCCCTGGCCGTAGATCACGTCGTCAGCCGCGGAGGACGTGGGGTCGTCGGCGGTGTCGCGGATCTGGAGGAACGAGGGGTCCTCCATGATGCGCTCGGCGGTCGCCTCGACCTCCTGCGGGTCGGTGAGGGTGATCGCGAGCGAGGCGGGCAGGGGGTTCTCGCCGTCAAGCGCCGCGACGGCGTCGCTGGCGTTGCGGTTCGACATGGAGGTGCGGTAGTCCTGGAGCGCCTCCTCCTTGGACTTGTACGTCACGGACTCGACGGTGTCCCAGCCCTCGACCTTGGCCTGGAAGCTGTCGATCGCGGACGCGTCGGCGTCGTCGGAGAGGTACGCCTGGATCGTGACGCTGTCCTCGACGCCGCCGACCACGCTGGAGATCAGGACCGAGCCGAGGACGAAGAGGCCGATGATGAACAGCGAGAGGAAGATCGTGACGATGGCGCCGAGCACCGTCGTCCAGTTGCGGCGGAAGTGATGGCCGGCCTCACGGAGGGAGTAGCCGAAGTTAGAGGGCACCATAGTATCCGTAGCCTCCCCTCTCCTGGTCGCGGACGATGTGGCCGGCCTCGAGCGCGATGACGCGCTTGCGCATGGAGTCGACCATCTCGCGGTCGTGGGTCGCCATGACGACGGTCGTGCCGGCGCGGTTGATCATGTCGAGCAGCTTCATGATGCCCAGCGAGATCGCCGGGTCGAGGTTGCCCGTGGGCTCGTCACAGACGAGCAGGGGCGGGCGGTTGACCATGGCGCGGGCCACGGAGACGCGCTGCTGCTCGCCGCCGGAGAGCTGGTCCGGGAAGTGGTTCATGCGCTCGGCGAGGCCGACGAGGCGGAGCACCTCGGGCACCTGGGCCTTGATGACCGACTTGGGCTTGCCGATGCACTCGAGGGCAAAGGCGACGTTCTCGTAGACGGTCTTGTCCGGCAGGAGCTTGAAGTCCTGGTAGACGGTGCCGATCTGGCGACGAAGATACGGGATCTTCTTGTTGCGCATCTTGGTCAGGTCCTGCCCGGCCACGATGACCTGGCCGGAGCTGGCCTTCAGCTCGCGCGTGATGAGGCGCAGAAGCGACGACTTTCCGGAGCCCGAGTGACCGACGACGAACACGAACTCGCCGGGGTAGATGTCGAGGCTGACGTCGTCGAGTGCGGGCTTGTTGGGCTGGGCCGGGTAGATGAGTGTGACGTTTTTGAACGACACGGTCGGGGTGCCGGTGCGCGGAACCGCGGGAGCGGGATCGTCGCTGGCAAGCGACGAGTAGACGCTCTGGGACGCCGGCTGCTCGACGGGAGCGCCCTCGGGCTCCGAGGCGGTGACCACGTGGACCTCCTCGGGGATGTCCGCCCGGGACTCGTCCTGAACGGGGATGACGTCATCGGTCGGAACGCTCGCCGTCAGGAAGGCGCCGGTGTCGTCTGCGCTCACAGACTCAACCTGCGGAGCCATGTCGGACATGGTGTCCTGAGGCTGCTCCACGCCCTCCGACCCCTGTCGCTCAGTGCTGCGAAAGTGACTGGCCACAGAAGCTCCTTATCCTGCTAGGAGTGACAGATACGCGAGTAGTCTAGCAAAAGGAGCCGGCCTCAACCGTTCTACCTCACAAAGCACATGAGGCAGACGGGATGGCCATGCAATCTGTGCGACCGGGGGCGCCCGGCGAGAAGACCTAGGCGAGCAGCCCGTCGACGGCGGCGATCACGCCCTCGGCGTCCAGGCCGTAGAGGTGCAGCAGGTCGGTCGCGGGGCCGGAGACGCCGAAGACGTCGTTCACGCCCACCTTGCGGACGGGAACGGGGCAGCGCTCGGCGAGGACGTCGCACACCGCGCTCCCCAGGCCGCCGATCACGGAGTGCTCCTCGCAGGTCACCACGCGCCCGGTCTTGGACGCGCTCTCCACGATCAGGTCCGCGTCGATCGGCTTGATCGTGTGCATGTCGATGACCTCGGCGGACACGCCCCTCTCGGCGAGCGCGTCGGCCGCCTCGAGCGCCGCCTGGACCATGAGGCCGCAGGCCACGATCGTCACGTCGGTGCCCTCGCGCATGACGATGCCCTTGCCCAGCGTGAACGAGAAGTCCTTCTCGTCGTTCACCACCGGCACCGCGAGGCGTCCCAGGCGCATGTAGACCGGGCCGTCCAGCTCATAGGCGGCGCGCACCGCGGCACGGGCCTCGACGTCGTCGCAGGGCACGACGACGGTCATGCCCGGGATGACGCGCATGAGGGCGATGTCCTCGTTGCACTGGTGCGTGGCCCCGTCCTCCCCGACGGAGACGCCGGCGTGCGAGGCGCAGATCTTAACGTTGAGGTGCGGGTACGCGATGGAGTTGCGCACCTGGTCGTAGGTGCGGCCGGCGGCGAACATGGCGAAGCTGCTCACGAAGGCGGTGCGGCCGGTGGTCGCGATGCCCGCCGCGACGCCCATGAGGTTCTGCTCGGCGATGCCCACGTCGAAGAAGCGGTCGGGGTACGCGTCCTTCATCTTGCCGGTCTGCGTGGACGCGGCGAGGTCGGCGTCGAGCACCACGAAGTCGTCGTGCTCCGCGGCGAGCTCCACGAGCGTCTCGCCATAGCTCACGCGGGTGGCGATCTTCTTCACGTCAGCCATGCGCCTACGCCTCCTTAGCGAGCTCGGCCATGGCCTGCTCGTACTGCTCGTCGTTGGGTCCCTTGCCGTGCCAGTCCACCTGGTTCTCCATGAACGAGACGCCCTTGCCCTTGACGGTCTCGGCGACGATGCAGACGGGCGCGCCCTTCACCTCGCGGGCGGCGGCGAAGGCGGCCCGGATCTGGGCCATGTCGTTGCCGTCGGCGAGCTCGATCACGTGGAACCGGAACGCCCGGAACTTGTCGGCGATGGGCATCGCGGAGTTGACCTCCTCGATGGTGCCGTCGATCTGCAGGCCGTTGTGGTCGACGACGAGCACCAGGTTGTCGAGGCCGTGGTTGCCCGCGAACATCGCGGCCTCCCAGACCTGCCCCTCCTCGATCTCGCCGTCACCGAGCAGGCAGTACGTGCGGTACGCGTCGCCCCAGTGCTGGGCGGCGAGGGCCATGCCGACGGCGGCGGAAACGCCCTGGCCGAGCGAGCCCGTGGACATGTCCACGCCCGGGGTGTCATTCATGTTGGGGTGGCCCTGGAGGTGGCTGCCGATGTGGCGCAGCGTCTCGAGCTCCTCCTTGGGGAAGAACCCGCGCTCGGCGAGGGTCGCGTAGAGGGCCGGCGCAGCATGGCCCTTGGAGAGGACGAGGCGGTCGCGTCCCGGCCAGCGAGGCTCCTCGGGACGGACGTTCATCTCCTCGAAGTAGAGGTACGTCAGGATGTCGGTTGCACTGAGCGAGCCGCCGGGGTGACCGGACTTGGCGGCGTGCGTTCCCGTGAGAACCCCCTTCCGGATCTCCGTGGCTACGCGCCTGAGCTCGTCGTCTGTCATGAATCCCTCTCCTCGCGTCAGATGTGCGACCGCGACTCCCTGCAGCTCGTCGCGACACGCGGACATGCACCTACACAGAAGATACCATCTGACGGCGCGCGTCGGCCGCCAGACTTCGAAAGACGCGGGCCGGCAGGGCCGCGCGTCACGCCCTGATCTGGCGGAAGCCCTCGCCGAACACCTCGTGGACCTCCGAGATCACCACGATTGCCCGGGGGTCGCACTGGGCGACGGTCTGCTTGAGCCAGACCGTCTCGGAACGGCCGAGCACGCAGAAGAGCACGGGGCGCTCCTCGCCGCTCCACATCCCGCGCGCCTCGAGGCGGGTGCATCCCCGCTCGAGCGTATGCAGGATCTCGTGCGCGATCTCCTCGTGCCTGTCGGAGATGATGTAGGCCGCTCGAGCCCCTCCCGGTCCGTCCACCACGGCGTCGATCACCTTGCCGGAGATGAACATCGCGACGGCGGCGTAGAGGGCCTGCTCGACGGAGAAGACCGTGGCGGAGAGGGCGATGATGAGGCCGTCGACGATGATGACGGAGGTGCCCACGGGCAGCCCGGTCCTTCTCGACAGGACCTGGGCCACGATGTCGGTGCCGCCGGTGTTGCCGCCCGTCCTGAAGACCAGGCCGAGACCGAGGCCGGTGATGACGCCGCCCCAGAGCGCGCAGAGCAGCAGGTCCTCCTCGCCCCCGACCACGGGCAGGAAGGGGACGAGCGCGTCGGTGAAGAAGCCGCAGGCTATGATGCCGGCGACGGTGCGTGCCACGTAGCCGCGGCTCCCCGAGCGCACCACCAAGATCATGAGCAGCGCGTTCATGACGATAGTCTGCAAGCCGACGGGAAGCGTCACGCCGAAGGTCTCGGCGATGGCCGAGAAGACCATCGCGAGGCCCGTCACCCCGCCGGCGGCGAGGCCGTAGGGGACCTCGAACACGTCGACGCCTATCGCGAACACGATCGAGCCGGCAACGATCAGCAGCGTGTCGCGGACGACGGTCCGCCAGGGAATGCCCCTCATCGCTCGCCTCCGCCACCGACGGCCCAACGGTGATAGCCGACGACGAAGCGGTCGAGGTCACCGTCCTGGAGGACCGCGTCCACGTTGCTCGTCTCGACGCCCGTCCGCAGGTCCTTGACGAGCTGGTAGGGGTAGAGCACGTAGCTCCTGATCTGGTTCCCGAAGCCGATGTCGTGCTTGGGGCCGCGCAGCTCGTCGAGCTCCTCCGCCCGGCGGGCGAGCTCCAGCTCATAGAGTCGGCTCTTGAGGACGCTCATGGCGAACGCCTTGTTCTGGAGCTGGCTGCGCTCGTTCTGGCAGGTCACGACGATGCCCGTGGGAAGGTGCGTGATGCGCACCGCGGAGTCGGTCGTGTTGACGCCCTGGCCACCGTGGCCGGACGCATGGTAGACGTCGATGCGCAGGTCGTTCTGGTCGATCTCCACCTCGATGTCGTCGGGCAGCACCGGGAGCACCTCGACGCCGGCGAAAGTGGTCTGGCGACGCTTCTTGGCGTCGGTGGGCGAGATGCGCACGAGCCGGTGCACGCCCTGCTCGGCGCGCAGCATCCCGTAGGCGTTGTGGCCGCTCACGGTGAAGGTGGCGCGATTCAGGCCGATCGCCTCGCCGGGCTCGGCGTCGTTGACGACGACCTTCCAGCCGCGGCGATCGCAGTAGCGCTGGTACATGCGGAAGAGCATCTCGCACCAGTCCTGTGCCTCGAGGCCGCCCTGGCCCGGGGTCACCGTGACGATGGCGTCGCCGTGATCGAGCTCGTCCGTGAACCAGCTCGAGAGCTCGAGCTCCGAGAGGTCGTCCTCGAGGGCGGCGGCGATGCCGGCGGCCTCGGCGAGAAGGTCCTCGTCGCCCGTCTCCTCGGCGAGCTCGAGCGCAGCCTGGGCGTCCTCGAGGCGCGCTCGGGCGGCGTCGATCCCGTTCACGTCATCGCGCGCGGCGGCGAGGCGGGCCATGAGCTCGCGGGCGGCGTCCGCGTCGTCCCAGAAGCCGGGCGCCGCGCTTCTCGCCTCGAGGTCCGCGACCTCCCCGCGCTTCTCGTCGATGTGGAGATAGCCCTCGACCTCGGCGAGGCGCGACGAGAGCGCGTCGAGGTCGGGCCTGGTGACCTCCGCCATCTACCGGTTCCTGCCGTGGCAGTTCTTGAACTTCTTGCCGCTCCCGCAGGGGCAGGGGTCGTTTCTGCCCACGTTCACGTAGGGGTCGGGGTCATCCGCCTTGCGATAGGTGCGGGGCTTGGCGGTGGGGGCCGCCGGGGGCATGCCGGAGGGGGCGCCCTGCGGGGCCACCGCGCCGCGGGGACCCTGGTCGCCGTCGACCTCGGCGGGGCCGGAGTAGCTGGCGCCGCGCAGCTCCGCGGGCTCCTCGTCCGCGGGGGCGGAGGGGGCGTTCGGGCGGACGGCGACCTCGATGCGCAGGATCGTGCGCAGGAAGTCCTCGTACATCGTGTTCACGAGCTCGGAGAAGGCGGCGTAGGCCTCGCTCTTGTACTCCACGAGCGGGTCGCGCTGGCCGAAGCCGCGCAGGCCGATGCCGGTCTTGAGGTAGTCCATCTCCTGGAGGTAGGACATCCAGCGCGTGTCTATGACGCGCAGCATGACCTGGGACGCGAGCGCGTGCATGGGGGCCTCGCCGATGCGCTGGGCCTTCTCGTCAAAGCAGCGCCGCACGTACTCGTTGACGGCGTCGGCGACGTCGCCCTCGTCCTGGTCGTCGGCGACCTCGGGGGCATCCTTGCGGCCGGTGAGCTCCTCGAGCCACTTGTGCAGCCCCCGGACGTCCCAGTCCTCGTGCTTGGCGCCCTCGGGGCAGTAGCCGGAGACCTCGCGCTGGACGGTGTCGTAGGTGACCTCGCCGACGCGCGCCAT
>CAUGFC010000020.1 GCA_959598545.1 uncultured Olsenella sp.
GGGAGCCCCATGGACTGGTTCGCCCCTCCCCTGCAGGACGTCTGGCGCTGCAGCATCTCCTGGACGTTTCTCTTCGTCGCGGGTTGCATGTGCCCCCTGTCGCGCAACAACCTGCGTCGCGCGGCCCAGTACGGCCTCGTCGCGCTCGCCATATGGGTCGTTACCTCGGTCGCCTCCGTGGACACACCCATATCCTTCGGCATCATCTACTGCATGGCCGCCTGCACGCTCGTTGCCTGGGCGCTCGGGCGTGTCGGCCTTATGCCCCGGGGGCCTGTCGCCGCCCTCGTCCTTCTCTTTGCGTTCCTGGCGCTTCAGGGGATCTCGGACGGGGTCGTGAGCTTCGGCGCTTTCTCCGTCGAGCTCCCCGGGGAGCTGTACGCGACGCCCTGGCTGTCATGGCTCGGCCTGCCCGACGCGAGCTTCTCCTCGGGCGACTACTATCCCCTGCTCCCCTACCTCGCCCTGTATCTCTGCGGCGCCGCGATGGGCGCCTGGTGGTCGGAGCGCGGCTACCCGGAATGGGTAAGGCGGGCCAACATCGCGCCCCTGAACTTCGTCGGACGCCACGCGCTGGCCGTCTACGTGATCCACCAGCCGGTCCTTCTCGCCCTCTGCGCCCTCGTGGGCTAGGCCTCCTCCTCGACGGAGTACGGGGCGAGCGTGGCGGCCATGCGGGCGTCGGCGCGGACGGTGGCGAGGAGGCCCTCCTGCACGTAGCTCTCTCGAATGACCTGACAGCGCTCGTGGACCATCTTGAGCAGCAGGCCCTTGTCGTAGGGAACCAGCACCGTCATCGAGACGCTGTCGGCGCTCGCCTCCTGCGCGATCCGGTAGAGCAGGCCGCGGACGCCCTCACCAGAGAACGCGGAGAGGAGCTGTGCGTCAGGATGGGCGACGCGAACGTCGCGCAGCTCGTCGGCGTCGAGCAGGTCACACTTGTTCATGACCTCGACGCAGCGGATACGGTCGGCGCCGATCTCCTCGAGGACGGAGCGGACCGCCGAGATCTCGAGCTCGCGATGAGGGTCCGAGGCGTCGACCACGAGCAGCACGAGGTCGGCGGCACGGACCTCGGCCAGGGTCGACTTGAACGACTCCACGAGCATCGTCGGCAGCTTCTGGATGAAGCCTACGGTGTCCGTGACGGTGATCTTGCGACCCTCCTCGAGGTCGAGGGCGCGCGTGGTCGGGTCGAGCGTCGCGAAGAGCTCGTCGCGCACGTAGACGCCGGCCCCGGTGAGGCGGTTGAGCAGCGTGGACTTTCCCGCGTTGGTGTAGCCGACGAGCGCCACGCGGTAGACGCCGGAGTCCCAGCGCGCCTTGCTCTGGACGCCGCGGCGCCTCTCGAGCCGCTCGAGCTCGCGTCGCAGCGTGGAGATGCGTGCGCGGACGAGTCGACGGTCGACCTCGAGCTGGCTCTCGCCCTGGCCGAAGCGGCTTCCGATGCCGCCGCGCGTCTGCTCGCCGACGAGGTGGCTCCACATGCCGCGCAGGCGCGGCAGGACGTACTGGAGCTGCGCGAGCTGCACCTGGAGGCGTCCCTCGTGCGTCTTGGCGTGCACGCCGAAGATGTCGAGGATGAGGGCGGTACGGTCGATGATCTTGACGGGCTCCCCCACCGCACGCTCGAGGTTCGCCTGCTGGGAGGGCGTGAGCTCGTCGTCGAAGATCACGACGTCGGCATTGAGGTTTCGCACGTAGGAGCAGAGCTCCTCGACCTTGCCCTTCCCGATGAAGGTCTTGGGCACGGGAGCGTCGAGCCGCTGCGTCATGGTGAGGACGACCTCGGCCCCGTCGGTCTCGGCGAGACGTGCGAGCTCCGCGAGGGACTCCTCGCAGCTCCACTCGGAGCGTCCGAGGTCGACGCCGACGAGGATGGCCCGCTCCGGAACGGGGGCGGTGGAGAACGGCTCGAAGCGAGCCATATCTAGCCCTCCTCCCGATCGAGGTCGGAGACGATGCGCTCGCAGGCATCCTCGAGGCTGACCTCGCCCATCTCGAGCCATCTGACGCGCCCGTCGTGGCGAAACCAGGAGAGCTGGCGCTTGGCATAGCGCCGCGTGCGACGCTTGACGAGCTCGACGGCCTCCTCGAGCTCGACGCGACCGGAGAGCGCCTCGAGGATCTCCTTGTAGCCGATCGCCTGTCCGGCGGTGACGTCCGCGGTGAGCCCCCGGCCGACGAGGGCGCGCACCTCCTCCACGAGGCCCGCCTCGACCATCTGGTCCACGCGGGCGTCGATGCGGGCGTAAAGGTCCTCTCGGGGCCACGAGAGGCCCCATATGCGGGCAGGGTAGTGGGCGGCGCGCTCATGGAGGCCCTCGTGGTGGCGGGCGTAGGAGACGCCCTCGTCGGACATCTCGAGCGCGCGCACGACGCGCCTGACATTGTTGGGGTGGACGAGCGCGGCGCTCTCGGGGTCGCGCTCGGCGAGAAGGGCGTGCAGGGCGTCGGCCCCCTGCTCCGCGGCGATGCGCTCGTATCGCTCGCGGGCGCCGCCGTCCTTCTCGCCGGCGGGGAACGTCATCTCGTCGATCACGGCGTTGAGGTAGAGACCGGTGCCGCCGCAGAGCACCGGCGTGAGCCCCTCGGCGAGGAGCGTGTCGACGCAGGAGCGGGCGTCGGTCTGGAAGCGCTGGACGGAGTAGTCCTCGTCGGGGTCGACGACGTCGACCATCAGGAGCGGGCAGCGACGCTCGTCGAGGGGCGTCTTGGCGGTTCCGACGTCCATGCCCCGATACACCTGCATGGCGTCGACGGAGACGACGGAGCTCCCCAGGCGCGTCGCGACGAGCTCGGCGAGCGCGCTCTTGCCGGACGCCGTGGGGCCCACGACGCAGACGACGGGAAGCCCGCTCACCGAGGCTCGCCCTCCACGCTTCCGCGGAGGTACCAGGTCCTTGCCTCCTCGACGCGGACGTCGACGATGCGACCGACCAGGTCCTCGGGCGCATGGCCCTCGGGGAGCGAGAAGTGCACGGTGCGGTTCTTCTCGCTGTGGCCGACGAGCACGCCCCCGTCCTTCTTGGAGCTGCCCTCGACGAGCACGCTCACGAGCTGGTGGAGATCCGACTGGTTGGCGTCGTGCGCCTGCTGGGCGACGAGCTCCGCAAGTCGGTCGAAGCGCTCCTGGATGACCTCGCGCGGCGTGTCGTCGGCCATCTCGGCGGCGGGCGTGCCGGGACGCGGGGAGTAGATGAAGGTGAAGGCCGAGGAGAAGCCGGCCTCGCGGACGAGCGAGAGGGTGTCCTCGAAGTCCTCCTCGGTCTCGCCCGGGAAGCCGACGATGATGTCGGTGGAGAGGGCGAGGTCGGGCATGGCTGCGCGCAGGCGGCCGACGAGCTCGAGGTACCCCTCGCGCGTGTACCTGCGGTTCATGGCCTTGAGCACGCGCGTCGAGCCGCTCTGGACGGCGAGGTGCAGGTGCGGCATCACCGCAGGGGTCTCCGCCATGGCACGGATGACCTCGTCGTCGAGGTCCTTGGGGTTGGAGGAGGTGAAGCGGATGCGCTCGACGCCGGTTGCGGCGACGCGACGCAGGAGCTCGGCGAACCTCGGCTCGCCGTAGATGTTGCGCCCGTAGGAGTTCACGTTCTGGCCGAGCAGGGTGACCTCGCGCACGCCGTCCGAGACGAGCTGCCCCACCTCGGCGACGATGCCCTCCATGGTGCGGCTCTTCTCACGTCCGCGGACGTAGGGGACGATGCAGTAGGTGCAGAAGTTGTTGCAGCCCGTCATGATGGGAACCCACGCGTGGAAGCGCTGGGCGCGATGGCTGGGGAGGTCGGTCGAGAAGGGGCGGTCCTCCTCGACCGTGTCGACGGCAACGCGCGACCCGTCACCGACGAACGCGTCCGCGAGCAGCGTCGGCAGGCTGGCCAGTGCGCTCGTGCCGAACACGACGTCGGCGCAGGCGACATTCTCGCGGATCTTCTCGCCGTCTCGCTGGGCGATGCAGCCGCCGATGGCGACGACGCGACGCCCCGAGGGGGGCAGCGGGGCGCTCACCATGGCCGACGCCTGTCCGTAGAGGTGCTGGTCCGCCTTCTCGCGCACGCAGCACGTCATGAAGACGACGATGTCGGCCTGGTCGGGGTCGTCCACGCAGACGCACCCGCACTCGTCGAGCACGCCGGCGACGCGCTCGGAGTCATGCAGGTTCATCTGGCAGCCGAAGGTCTTTACGTAGTACGTCTTTCCGACGAGCTCGACGGGATGCTCCATCAGGCCTCGACCGCCTCGACGCCCGCGGGGGTGGCAGGGGCGGTGATGCGGTGCACGTAGACGGCGATGCGGATGGCCGTCCGACTCTCGCCGCCGATCTCGACGTCGGAGAAGGTCGGGGCGCAGGAGATGTCGATGCCGGTGGGGATGAGGAAGCCGCGCGCGATCGCGATCGCCTTTATGGCCTGGTTGACCGCGCCCGCGCCGACGCACTGGATGTTGACGGGGAGGCCGTCCTTGACGAGCCCGGCGATCGCGCCGGCGACCGACGCCGGCGAGGACTTGCTCGAGACCTTCAGATAGTCCATGTGTAAACTCCTGTTGCGTTGCTGCGACGTTCGTGCTCCGTTGTTGGTCTTTCGTTCGATTCTAGAGGTTGTCAACCGTGCTGAGAAGTGCGGAGCCGCTAGTCGGAGGGCCTGAGGTCGAAGGTCACGGTCAGGCGGCTGCCCGTGACGCGGACGCGTGGCTCGCCGGCAAGCGAGAGGTAGTACCGGTCCGCGAGAAGGCCGAAGTCGCGCTCCATAACGCGCGAGAACTCGTCGACGTCGGCGGGCGCGAGCCTGAGGCCGCGACGGTCGCGCGCGAGGTCGACCTCGCGGGTCGTGGTGGCGCCGGGGCCCGCGGACGAGCGCGTCAGCCGAGCGAGGACGCTTCTGACCGGGGGAATCTGACCGGAGACGATCCTGTGGGCCGTGCGCTCGGACATCTCGAGGCCGAGCGCCGTCGCCTGCTCGCGGAGCTCGCGAGCGTCAGAGGCCGCGCGCAGGCGCTCCACCACGGGCAGCTCGTCGAGGGAGTCCAGGAAGAGCAGGTCTGCACCCTCGACGGTCTGCCGTGCGCGGGCGCGTGCCGTGGCAGCGACCTCGGCAGGCGAGCCGAGGTAGACCTCGCAGGTCCCGCGTTCCTCGAGCGCGAACTCGCAGCAGGTCCGCACGATGTTGTGCGGTCCGCGCACGCACGTCTCGTTGCCCTCCTCGTCCACCCCGAGGGCAGGCCAGCTCGACTGGTCCGCGCGCTCCGGGAGGACCGTGGCGTCGGTGACCACGCGAAGGGCGGACCCCTTGCCGGGGGCCGAGGACATGACCTCGGCCGAGACGGCGTTCTCGCGGATGGAGAAGAGCGCCATGCCGCGCCCGTGGACGCCCCATCGGTCCATGTGGACCGACTCGAGCTTCGAGGTGACGCGCGCCTCGAAGACGCGGTCGTGCATGTCCTCGGGGATACCGGAGCCGTCGTCGAGCACGCAGGTGGTGCGGCGGTCCCCCTCACGGGAGGTGGCGACGTAGATGTGTCGGGCACCGGCGTCGCGGGCGTTGCGGAGCATCTCGATCAGTGCGTCCTCGACGCACCTGACGTCATGCTTGGCCTGACGACGCTCGGCCTCGGCGACGCGGAGCCTGACAAAGCCCTCGCCGAGGCTCTCCTCGACGCGAAGGGCGCGGTCCCCACCCATGGTGGAGACGAAGCCCGCGAGGTCTGAGGCGCCGGACATGGTCCTACTTGGCGACGTCGACGGCACGGGACTCGCGAATCACGACGACGCGCACCTGACCGGGGTACTCCATCTCGTCCTCGATCTGCTTGGCGATGTCGTGCGCGAGCACGGTCGCCTGGGCGTCGGAGATCTTCTCGGGCTCGACCATGACGTGGAGCTCGCGACCGGCCTGCATGGCATAGGTGCGCTCGACGCCCTCGTGGGCGTTGGAGATCTCCTCGAGCTTCTCGAGGCGCTTGATGTAGTTCTCGGCGGACTCGCGGCGGGCGCCGGGGCGCGCGGCGGAGATGGCGTCGGCGGCCATGACGAGGACGTCGAGGACGGTGTCGGGGTCGACGTCGGCGTGGTGGGCCTCGATGGCGTGAACGATCTCGGGACGCTCGCCGTGACGGCGGGCGAGGTCGGCGCCGATGACGGCGTGCGGGCCCTCGACCTCGTGGTCGATGGCCTTGCCGAGGTCGTGGAGAAGGCCGGCGCGCTTGGCGGGCGCCTCGTCGAGGCCGAGCTCAGAGGCCATGATGCCGCAGAGAGCGGAGACCTGGATGGAGTGCTGGAGGACGTTCTGGCCGAACGAGGTGCGATAGCGCAGGGCGCCGAGCGTCTTCACGAGCTCCGGGTGCAGGTCGTGGATGCCGGCGTCGAACGCGGCCTGCTCGCCCGCCTCGCGCACGCGCTCGGCGACGAGGGCCTCGGCCTTCTTGTAGAGCTCCTCGATGCGGGCGGGGTGGATGCGACCGTCGGCGATGAGGTTCTCGAGGGCGACGCGCGCGGTCTCTCGGCGGACGGGGTCGAAGCTCGAGAGGACGACGGTCTCGGGCGTGTCGTCGATGACGAGCGAGACGCCGGAGACCTGCTCGAAGGTGCGGATGTTGCGCCCCTCGCGGCCGATGATGCGGCCCTTGAGGTCGTCGGAGGGGATGTGAACCGAGGTGACCGTGATCTCGCCGGCCTGGTCGGCGGCGCAGCGCTGGATGGCGGTTGAGATGATCTCACGCGCGGTCTTGTCGGCCTGCGCGCGGACGCGCTGCTCGGACTCCCTCAGGATCTGGGCCTCCTCGCGCACGGACTCGGAGCGGACGCGGGCGAGCAGCTCGTCGTGGGCCTCGTCGGAGGAGAGCCCGGCGATGCGCTCGAGCTCGGCGCTCTGACGGTCGAAGAGCTCGTCGAGGTCGCTCTTGCGGCGGTCGAGCTGGCCCTGGAGGCTGGAAAGCTGGTGCTCGCGACGGTCGAGGGCGTCGTTGCGGTGGTCGAGGGACTCCTCGCGCTGCATGATGCGGTTCTCGAGGGACTGGAGCTCGCTCTTGCGCTTCTTCTCCTCGGCCTCGGAGGTCTGCTTGAGCGCGAGGATCTCCTCCTTGGCCTCGAGGACGGCCTCCTTCTTGGCGTTCTCGGCCTGGCGCGCGGCCTCCTGGGCGATGCGCTCGGCCTCGGACTGGGCGGAGGCAAGGCGCGCCTCGGCGTCCTTGAGCTTGGAGCCGCTCTTGCCGGCTAGGATGAAATAGACGAGTGCGGCGCCGACGACGAGGCAAACCGCCCCGACGACGATGGTGATTGGGTCTGTCATGTCTGCTCCTCAGGTTCAGTTCATCAGTGGGTTCAGGAGACCGTGCGCGAACGCGACGGAACCCGCCGTGGAGGTGCAGTCTGACGCTTGCCGCATGAGCGGCTATGGCAGCTATCGTGACGTACAGAGAGACAAAATCGGCAGCTGGCAGACCAGCGAGAGAATGCGCTCCACGAGCAGTCCTATCCTAGCCCCGTTGTAAGGATTCTGTCAAATGCGCCGCAGGTAGGAGAGTGCCGTCGTCCCGGAGTCGACGGCATTCCCGGCTGACGGGCAAGACGCGTCTCGCTTTTGACGACCTTCCGCGCGCGGAGGGCCGCTACACGTCGGCCTGGTCGAGAACCTCGCGGGCAACGGACGTGGAGAGGCCAACGGAAAAGCCGCGTGAGCACAGGAAGCGGACGAGCTTCTGATAGTCGTTCCTTCCGGTCAGCCGACGTCTCGAGGCGAGGGAGCGAGCCCGCTCGCGCTCCTCGTCGCCTGATACGAAGTCCTCCGGCCAGCCCGGGACGTCGGAGGGAGAGATCCCGCGGCGGGAGAGCTCGCGCTCGATCTTCATCCTCCCCCACCCGGCCAGCACCTTGGCGCGGGCGAAGGCGGCGGCATAGCGGGAGTCGTCGACGATGCCGACCTCAACGGCACGCTCGACGAGCTCCTCCACGACTTCGGCGCCATAGCCGTCGCGAAGGAGACGATCGGAGAGCTCGGCTCGGGAGTAGTCGCGTCGTCCGACGAGGTCCTCCATGCGGGAGTGCGCACACGAGCGCGCCATCTCCCGGACCGCGTACAGAAGCTCCGCACGACAGGAGGGCGCGAAAGGGCCGCCTGCGGCTTGGGCCTCGAGCCGCCTCCCCACGGCGACGGGGATCGAAAACGACTCGTCACCGTGGTCAGCGGAGGAGACGAGCAAGGTCGCACGAGGGGCCCTGCCTGCCATGGACGCCCTCGATCCGCGCTCGGGCAGACGGACCTCCCAGGAGAAGGCGGAGACGGACACTAGAGGGCGTCCCCGCCGACGCCGGGAACCTCGACGCCCTCGACGATCTCGCCCACGCGCTCGTCACCGAGCTCTAGCCCGCAGGCGACGCGGACCTTGTGGTCGATCTCGTCCATGAGGTCGGGGTTGGAGGCGAGGAACTCCTTCGCGGCCTCGCGACCCTGGCCGAGACGCTCCTGCCCGTAGGTGTACCAGGCACCAGACTTGTTCACGACCTCGTAGTCGACGGCCATGTCGAGGATGGAGCCCTCCTTGGAGATGCCCTGGCCGTACATGATGTCGAACTCGGCCTGCTTGAACGGGGGGGCGACCTTGTTCTTGACGACCTTGACGCGGACGCGGTTGCCGATGACCTCGTCCTTGTTCTTGATGGAGTCGATGCGACGGATGTCCATGCGGACGGACGAGAAGAACTTCAGCGCACGACCGCCCGGCGTGGTCTCGGGGTTGCCGAACATGACGCCGATCTTCTCGCGAAGCTGGTTGATGAAGATGCAGGTGGTGTTGGACTTGGAGAGCGAGCCGGCGAGCTTGCGCAGGGCCTGGCTCATGAGACGGGCCTGCAGGCCGACCGTGGAGTCTCCGATCTCACCCTCGATCTCGGCGCGCGGGGTGAGCGCGGCGACGGAGTCGACGACCACGACGTCGATGGCACCGGAGCGGACGAGCATGTCGCAGATCTCGAGCGCCTGCTCGCCGGTGTCCGGCTGGGAGATGAGGACCTCGTCGATGTCCACGCCGATGCGGGCGGCATAGCCCGGGTCGAGCGCGTGCTCGGCGTCGATGAAGGCCACGACGCCGCCCATGGCCTGGGCCTCCGCGAGAATCTCGAGGGAGAGCGTGGTCTTGCCCGAGGACTCGGGGCCGTAGATCTCGACGATGCGGCCGCGGGGGACGCCGCCGATGCCGAGCGCGGCGTCGAGCGCGATCGAGCCCGTCGGGATGGCCTCGACCTCGAGGCTGGGGCCGTCGTCACCGAAGCGCATGATGGCGCCCTTGCCGAACTTCTTCTCTATCTCGCTGGTGGTGTCGTCGATTACCTTCTGACGCTCCTCGCCCGTGGTGCGGGGACGGATCTCCTTGGTGATGCCCTTGCTCTTGGCCATTCCAGCTCCCTTGTTCGCGTTCCGATGCGATGGTATACGAACACCCGTTCTGTGTCAACGGGATTGGGGAAAGCGTATCGGGAGTCGCTTGCGCCAAAGTGACGCTCGCTCCCCGCTGGCCGACCGGAAGCTGTCACGCCAACCGAGGCACGCCGCGAGACCCGAGGCAGCGATCCCGGTCGGAATTCTCACCGTCGCGCCACTCCCCGCACGAGAGTCGCGAGGCTCACAGTCTCTCCATGACCGCGGCACGAAGGAGCTCGACAGCGGAGGAGGCTGCGGCATGGCGCACGTCAGCGCGGCCCCCGTCAAAGCGGAAGAGCCGTGAGGAGACCCCGTTCGGGCCCGCGACGCCCATCCAGACGGTCCCCACGGGCTTGTCCGGCTCCTCGCCGCCCGGCCCGGCGATGCCGGTGACGGACACCGCGTAGTCGCACCCGAGCACGTCCCGTGCGCCCGTGGCCATCTGCTCGGCACACTCCGCGGAGACGGCGCCGAGGGAGGGGTCGTCGAGGACGTCGCCCGAGACGCCGAGAACCTCGCGCTTCACGGGGATCGCGTAGCTCACGACGCCGCCGCGCACGACGTCGGACGAGCCCGGAACGGACGTGAGGGCGCCGCAGACGAGCCCGCCGGTGCACGACTCGGCGGTGCCGACGGTGACGCCACGCTCGCGCGCGAGCGAGAGGAGCTCCTCGCACTTGTCATAGAGCACGGCGTCGTCCGAGAAGATTGAGCGCGGTGCCACGGCTACCTCCCAAACACAACGTGACGCGCGTTCCAGAAGTACTGGACGCCCGAGACCACGGTGAGCACGACGGCGGCGATCATGAGCGCCCAGGAGACAAAGGAGATGACGCCGTAGTCGTTGAAGGAGACGGCAGAGAGGGCAAACGCAAGGTAATAGCCGCAGAGGGAGACCATGGTGACGGCGGTCTTCGCCTTCCCGAGGCTGTCGGCGGCAATGACCTGTCCACTGGAGGCGGCAACCATGCGCAGGGCGCTCACGAGGAACTCGCGAACCAAGATGACAAAGACGACCCAGACGGAGATGACGCCGTCCTCGAGCAGAAGCAGGAGTGCGGAGAAGACCAGCAGCTTGTCGGCAATGGGGTCGAGGAACTTCCCAAAGTCAGTGATCTCGTTGCGGGAGCGGGCCAGGTGTCCGTCAACCTTGTCGGTAAGCGACAACGTGACATAGATCAGGAAGGCGGCGACGGCAAGGGGCGCGTTGGCGTATCCGTGCGCCATCATGGCGACCACCATGAAGACCGGGATGAAGGCGATCCTCACGCAGGTCACGATATTCGCGGGCGTCCAGATGTCCTTCTCGCCGGCCATGTCACTCACCCTCCCCCACGAGCTCGCCGACGAGCTCGTAGCAGAACGAGTCGACGAGGTCGACGGTCACGATGTCGCCGACCGTGGCCTCGCCGTACGGGATGTGCACGGCGCCGTCGGAGTCGGGCGCCTGGAACCACGCATGGCCGATGAGCTCGGGGCCGTCCTCGCCCTCCTCGATGCCGTCGACGATGACGCGGACCCGCTCGCCCACGTGGGCGGCGGTCGCGGAGAAGCCGAGCTGCTCGGTGAGGTCGATCAGGCGCTGCGCGCGCTCGAGCTTGACGCTCTCTTCGACCTGGTCGGTCATGCGCGCGGCCGCGGTGCCGTCCTCCTGGGAGTAGGCGAACACGGAGCAGTAGTCGAAGGCCTCGTCGGCGATGAACTCGTAGAGCTCGTCAGCCTCGTCGTCCGTCTCGCCCGGGAAGCCGGCCATGCCCGTGGTGCGCAGGACCATGCCGGGTATCTCCGAGCGAAGACGCGCGAAGAGCGCGTGCAGCTCCTCGGGGGAGCCGGAGCGGCCCATCGCCTTGAGCACGCGCGCGGAGCAGTGCTGGATGGGGATGTCGATGTACGGGAGGACCTCGGGGACATCACGGATGACGGCGATGAGCTCGTCGGTCATGCCCTCTGGCTGGAGGTAGAGGACGCGGACCCAGCCGCCGTAGGGACGGACGGTTTCGGCGACGCGGCGCAGCAGCGCGGCGAGCGTCTCGCCCTCGGCAAGGTCGCAGCCCCACACGCCGGTGTCCTGGCCGATGAGGACGACCTCGCGCACGCCGCCCTCCATGAGCGAGCGCACCTCGGAGACGATCTCGTCGGCGGGGCGCGAGTGGTAGCGCCCGCGGATGTAGGGGATGGCGCAGAAGGTGCAGAACCGGTCGCAGCCCTCGGAGATCTTCACGAAGGCGCTGGTCCCCTCGACGGTGCGGAGCGTCTCGGGCACCACGTCAGGGCTTGCGTCCCCAAGGCGGAGCACGTCGCGGACGACGGCGACGATCCCGTCCTCGTCCTCGGCGCGGACGAAGGCGGCGACCTCGGGGAGCTCGGAGGCGAGCGCGTCTCCGTAGCGCGACGGGACGCACCCGCACATCACGATCGGGAGCTCTCGGACGCCCTCCGCGCGCTCCTCGGCGAGGGAGAGGGTCGCCTCGACGGACTCCTCGGTGGCGGAGGCGAGGAAGGAGCAGGTGTTGACGATCGCCACGTCGGCGTCGGCGACGTCGGCGGTCTCCTCGAACCCGCCCGCGATCAACAGGGCCCTCATGCGGTCCGAGTCGACCTCGTTCTTGGCACAGCCGAGCGTGACGATGAGAAAGCGCACGATGCTCCCCTCGCTAGCGGTAGTTGACGAACTGGAGCGGCTGGCCGTAGTCGCGCTGCCTGAGCTCGCCGATGACGGACTGGAGCACGTCCTTCGAGGCGGAGCTCACGCGGAGCTTGTCGCCCTCGACGGTCGCCTTGGCCTTGAGCTTGAGGTCGCGGATGTCCTTGGCGATCTTCTTGGCCGTGTCCTGGTCGATTCCCTGGATGACGGTGCCCGTCTGGCGGACGCTCATGCCGGAGGCGGCGACGGGGTCGGCCCAGCGCACCGCCGCGAGGTCGACGCCGCGCTTCACGAGCTTGGAGCCGAGGATGTCGCGCACCTGCGAGGCGACGAACTCGGAGGGGGCGGCGATCTTGATGACCCCCTCCTTCTTGGAGAGCTCGAGCGTGGCGCCCGTGCCCTTGAGGTCGTAGCGCTGCGTGAGCTCGCGCGCGGCCTGCTGGCACGCGTTGTCGACCTCCTGCATGTCGACGGTCGAGACGACGTCGAAGCTGGATTCCTTTGCCATGGTCAACTCCTGTTCCCGGGGCGGTGCCCCGCACGTTTGCTATTCGCCCTCGTCCGCGGCGCCCTCGCCGGCGGAGGCGTCGGCCTTGGCGGCCGGCGTACCGTCGATCTTGACGGAGCCGAGGCCGCCCGCACGCTGGGAGAGGGCGACCTTCTCGCCGTTCTTGGTCACGGTCACGGCGTCCGGGTTGGCGACCTGGATGGATATCGAGTCCTCGACGGTATAGGACTTGGTCCAGGGGCCGGTCACGCTCTCGGCGACCTCGCTCTTGCCGTCGCAGGTGATCTCGACCCAGGAGACGGACCCCTCGGCAACGCTCACCTCGACGACCGTCTCGGTGGGCTCTTCGTCCTTGGCGCCATCGGCCGCGGTGCCGTCGGCGCCCTCCGCAGGCTCGTCGGCGGCGTCTGCGTCCTTGCCATCGGAGTCGTCCGCGGCGGGCTCGTCGGAGTCGGATGCCGCATCGCCGTCGGTCGCGCCCTCGTCGTCCGACCGGGTTCCGTCAGTGCTCTGGACCGGGACGACCTGCCCGGTCGCCGGCTGGTTGCGAGCGCTCACGCAGGAGCTCACCGAGAAGACCAGGACGGCCGTGAGCACCACGGCGAGCAGCAGGATGAGCGCGAAGAGCGCCCTGCGGGGGTCGGAGAGGAACTGTCCCACGAGCCCGCCCCGCGCAGGGGGGCGACGCCCGCGCGACCCGTAGGCCAGCGCACGCGGGGCGCGACGGCGGACGTTGGGCCGCTCGACGTTGGCGATGTTGCGCGAGGAGCGTCGGCCCGACGCGGTGGCGGCGGAGACCGACGGGCGCGCCTCTCCGTCGAGACGCAGGTCGTCGGTGTACTCCCCCGCGCGCACCCGACGCGTGCTCACGTCGTCGCGCATGTAGACGGCACCGTCGGCACCCCGCGCGCCCCGGGCGGGATAGCTGCGGGCGCCGTCGAGACGTGCGGTCTGGTCGATGCCACGGCGGCGCGAGGCGGGCGGCCTGCGCCGTGCCGTGCTCGACGAAGACTCGCGCTCGCGCGCGGACGGCGCGTTGTAGGGCCGCCCGGGGCCGCGACGACCCGGGCGCTCGTCCTCGCGGGCCGGGGTTCCGGTGTAGCCCCGCGTGCCGGGAGCGGCCGTCCCGGCGCCGGCGAGCGGCACCGACATGCGCGGGCGCGCGGGCGCCGTGGTCGCGAAGTCGCCGAGGTCGCCGGCGGGACCACCGCCGCTCGGGAGGAGCGGTCGGTACTCGACGTAGGCCTTCGGGCGGGACTCGACCTCGTTGGGGGTCTCGTACCCGGAGATGATGCGACCGGACTGCGTGTGACGGGTGCGGCGCCTGAGCTCGTGCGAGGACGTCCCGTGCCGATACTCGTAGAGCTCCTCGGTGAAGAGGTCGACGATCTCGCGTGCGTTGAGCCCGAGGTAGCGAGCATAGCTCGAGAGCATGCCCTGGGCGTAGCCGCTTTGCGGCATGTGCTCGTAGTCGCCGTTCTCGAAGGCGAGGAGCACGTCCTCGCGCAGCTTGAGCACGCGCGACGCCTGCGCGGTCGTGAGCCCGAGCTCACGGCGGCGCGAGGCGAGAATCTCACTGAAGCGGGGAATGGCCATCTCCCTACTCGACCTCCCGGTACGTCTCCTCGGCGACCCTCAGCTCCTCGAGGCCGTCCTTGTCCAGCAGGACCTCTCTCGGCTTTGAGCCGTTGGCGGGCCCGACGACGCCCTTCGTCTCGAGCATGTCCATGATGCGGCCGGCGCGGGCGTACCCGACGGAGAGCGCTCGCTGCAGGCCCGAGGTCGAGCCGAGCTGGGAGTCCACGACGATGCGCGCGGCCTCCCAGATCAGCGGGTCGTCGTCGGAGCGCGCGCCGCCCTCGGCGCCGCCGGGCGAGTTGGGTACCACGGCCGTGAGGATGTCCTCGTGGTAGTCGGCAACGACCTGCTCGCGTATGAACGCGACGGTCTTCTCGATCTCCTCGTCCGAGACCCAGCATCCCTGGGCGCGCCTCGGCTTCTTGCCGCGGAGCTTGACGAGCATGTCGCCCTTGCCGAGGAGCTGCTCGGCGCCCTTCTGGTCCAGGATGATGCGCGAGTTGATGGAGTTGTCGACGGAGAGCGCCACGCGGTTGTCGATGTTGGCGCGGATCAGGCCGGTGACGACGTCGGCGGAGGGTCGCTGCGTGGCGACGATGAGGTGGATGCCCGCGGCTCGGCCGAGCTGCGCGATGCGCACGATCGACGACTCGACGTCCTTGCCGGCGACCATCATGAGGTCGGCGAGCTCGTCGATGACGATGACGAAGTACGGCATGTGCTTCGGCGGGTTCTCCATGTCCGCGTACTTGTCGCCGTCGACGTTCTTGTTGAAGGTCTTGATGTCGCGCACCTTGTAGTGCTCGAAGACCTTGAGGCGGCGCTCCATCTCAGTGACGCCCCACTGCAGGGCGCTCGCGGCCTGGCGGGGCTCGGTGACGACCGGCACGTAGAGGTGCGGAAGCCCCGCGTAGCCCGTGAACTCGACGCGCTTGGGGTCGACCATGATGAGGCGCACCTGCTCTGGGGTGGCGCGCATGAGCATGGACATGATGATGGCGTTGAGCAGCACGGACTTGCCCGAGCCGGTGGTGCCCGCCACGAGCAGGTGGGGCAGGCCGGCGAGGTCGACGACGATGGGGCGTCCCTCGGAGTCCCGGCCGAAGGCGCAGTCGAGCGGACCGCCCGTGGCATAGGGCAGCACGTCGGAGAGGAACACCGGCTGGGGCTTCTCGTTGGGAATCTCGATGCCGACGAGCGAGGTGCCCGGGATCGGGGCGAAGATGCGCACCGACTTTGCGGCGAGCGAGAGGGCGATGTCGTCCTCGAGGTTCACGATCTTGCTCACGCGCTCGCCCTCGCCCATGGAGATCTTGAACGTGGTGACCGAGGGACCGGCGATCCAGCCGGCAACGCGAGAGGTGAGGCCGAACTCCTCGAGCGTCCCCTGGAGGCGCTCTGCGGTTGCCCTGAGCTCGGCGTCCCCGGTAAACGAGGTCCCGGCGTCGGGGTTCTCGCGCAGGATGGAGAGCGGCGGGAGCTGATAGGTCTCGTCGCCGTCGCCCGGGCGGCTGAGCGTGGCGGGCGGCTCCTTCGGGGCGGCCTTCTGGTCCTTCCTGGCCCTACCCTTCCCCTTCTTGGCGGCGGCGCCGAGAAACGCGGGCACCGCGGAGGCGTCCGAGGCGGCCTCCGCGGGCGCCTCGGGGGCCGCGGCATGCTCGAGGACGGCGGTCGGCGCGGGGTCCTGGACCGGGTCGAGAAGGGCGGCGCGCCCCTGGGCTCGGCCGCGCCCGCCGCGCTTGAGGACCGTCGTCTTCCTGTTGCCGATGAAGGTGGTCGCCCCCTCCTCGGCCGCGGGGGCGTCGAAGAGCGACTGGGCGGGGGCGGCGACGAGGTCCTCGTCGGCGGCCGCATCGATGATCTCGCGCTCGCGACGCTCGCGGACGCGCTGGTCGTGGGCCGCCGCGGCCGCGGAGAGGCGCTCGCGGGCGCGCGAGACGGCGCCGGACACGGAGAAGCCGCACACGACGACGCCGGCGAGGATCACGCCGACGAGCAGGATGTTGCCGACGACCGTGCCCAGGAGCGTGAGCAGCACCCACGCGAGGGCGCCGCCGACGTAGCCGCCCGTCGCACGGGCGATGTCGGGGTCGAAGACGGACTCGGGGCTCGCTGCGGCGCCGGGGGCGTTGAGCGAGACCATGGCGAGGACGGCGATGACGACGAGGCCCAGGCCGAGCGCTATGCGCCCGGGCAGCCCCTGCTCGCCGTCGACGAAGAAGGTGCATGCGAAGGCGAGGACGGCGCAGGGGACGAGGGCGGCCGCGACGCCGAAGGAGAGCGCGAGGAAGTCACGGACGGCGCTCGTGACGACGGCCGTGGAGGGGACGAGAAGGGCCGCGAGCAGGGCGCAGGCAACGACGACGAGAACGATGCCGACGATGTCGCCGCGCACGGTGCCGACGAGCACGCCTGAGCCCGCGCGCGTCCCCACGGAGCGGGAGCGAGACTTGGAGCTGCCCTTTTTTGCTGCGTTTGAGGCGCGGTTTGCGGGCATGCGCTAGACCTCCATGACGACCGGGATGATCATCGGCCGCGTGTGCGTCTTGTTCCAGAGAAGGTTGGAGAGAGAGTTGCGGACGCCGCGCCTGAGGGCGTCGACGCTCGCCCCGTCACCGGCCATGAGCTTGGTGACCTGGGAGCGGACAGCCTCGCGCCCCTCGGAGGCGAGCAGACCCTCCGCCGAGGAGGAGAGGCCGCGCCCGAGCACCTCGACGGCGCTGACGGAGCCGCCGCGCTTGGAGACGACGACACTGGCGGTGATGACGCCGTCCGCGCCGAGCTTCTGGCGGTCGCGCAGGACGACGGGGTTGGCCTCGGTGACGGTCCCGCCGTCGACGTAGACGACGCCTGACTCGACGGCGCGGCCGCGACGGACCTTGTGCTTGGCCATCTCGAGCGAGTCACCGTTGTCGAGCACGAAGACGTGGCTTGCGGGCACGCCCATCTGGACGCCGAGCTCGGCGTGGGCGCGCAGGTGCTGGGCCTCGCCGTGGACCGGCATGAAGTAGCGCGGGCGCGCCATGGCGAGCATGAGCTTGAGCTCCTCCTGGCTGGCGTGGCCAGAGACGTGCACCGTGCCCTTCGACTTGTCATAGATCTCGCAGCCGATCTTGGAGAGCTCGTTGATGATCGACTGGACGCTCTTCTCGTTGCCGGGGATGGGCGTGGAGGAGATGATCACGGTGTCGGACTCGTGGATGGAGAGCGACTTGTGCTCGCCGGTGGCCATGCGCGCGAGGGCGGAGAGCGGCTCGCCCTGGCTGCCGGTGCACAGCACCACGACCTTCTCGTCCGGGATGCGGTCGACGTCGTAGGCGTCGATGATGTCGTCCTCGGCGATCCTGAGGTAGCCGAGCTCGCGCGCGACCCGGGTGTTGGTGAGCATCGAGCGGCCCGTGACGACGACCTTGCGGCCGACGGCCACCGAGGCGTCGCAGATCTGCTGGAGGCGGTGGATGTGGCTCGAGAACGCGGCTACGAAGACGCGACCCTTGGCGTTCTTGATGACGTGACGCAGGTCGCGGCCCACCGCGGCCTCGGAGGGCGTGAAGCCCGGCCTAGTGGCGTTGGTCGAGTCCGAGAGCAGCAGGTCGACGCCCGAGGCTCCGAACTTGTTGATGGCATGGAAGTTGGGGCGGCGCCCGTCGATCGGCGTCTGGTCGAACTTGAAGTCGCCCGTGTGCATCACCGTGCCGGCGGGCGTGGACATGAAGATGCCGAACGCCGCGGGGATGGAGTGCGTCATCGAGAAGAACGTGATCGTGAACGCGCCGAGCGTGATCGTGGTGCCGTCGCTCACCTCGCGCGTCTTGGGGTTCTTGATGTTGTGCTCGTCGAACTTGCCCTGGATGATGCCCAGGGTGAGCTTGCTCGAGTAGATGGGGACCTTGCGGGTAAGGTCGGCGAGGAGGTACGGCAGGGCGCCGGTGTGGTCCTCGTGACCGTGCGTGATGATGATGCCGCGGAGCTTGTCCTCGTTCTCGAGCACGTAGGTGTAGTCGGGAAGGATGAGGTCGATGCCGGGCTGGGCCTCGTCGGGAAACATGAGTCCGGCGTCGACGAGGACCATGTCGTCTCCGTACTCGAAGGCGGTCATGTTCTTGCCGATGCCGTCCAAGCCTCCCAGCGGGATGATCTTGAGCGCGATGTCTTTCTTGGGCATTCCGGGGTGGATCCTTTCGTCAGCTTCTGGCTATGTCAGACGGCCCGTGGCCGTGCCAATTCGCATATGGTTCGATTGTAAACGAGAAGCACGTCATCCCAAGAGGTTCCACGATGGTTCCACGGGAGCACGAGGCCCGAGAGGAGCCCGTGGCCCAACCCTTCAGGTAAGCGCCCCAGCCGACCGACGCAAGGACGCCCCGGTGTTCCGAAAGGAAGTTCCGCGAAGCGCACTTCCTGGAGGAACACCGGGGCGTCCATCAGCTCACGTCGGAGGTTGACGTCGCGCTAGGCTCCGTGGTGACGACGCGGGCGCGGGCGCTCGTCGCCGCCGTTGTCACCGGGACGACGGCGCGGACCGCGGCGCTCGCGGTGGCCGCCCTTGTCGCCGCCCTCGTGGGAGCGGCCGTGGCCGGAGCCGGCGGGAGCCTCGGGCTTGTCGATGCGGTCGAGACTGATCTTGCCCTTCTCGTCGACCTCGAGGACGCGGACCTTGACCTCGTCGCCGATGTTGAGGACGTCCTCGACCTTGTCCACGCGGCCCTGGGCGACGCGGGAGATGTGGAGCAGGCCGTCCTTGCCGGGCAGCAGCTCGACGAAGGCACCGAAGGCCTGGATGCCCACGACGCGACCGGTGTACTCCTCCCCCACCTCGGGGACCTTGACGATGGCCTTGATGCGCTCGGCCGCCGCGTCGCCGGCACCGCCGACGCCCGCGATGAAGACGGTGCCGTCCTCCTGGATGTCCACGGTGGCGCCGGTGTCCTCCTGGATGCCGCGGATGACCTTGCCGCCGGAGCCGATGACGTCACGGATCTTGTCCGTGGGGATCTGGAGGCTGATGATCTGGGGCGCGGACTCCTTGGTCTTCTCGCGCACGGCGGGCACGGCGTCGAGCATGGCGTCGAGGATGAACATGCGGCCCTCGTGCGCCTGCATGAGCGCGGAGCGCAGGATCTCGGGCGTGAGGCCCGTGGCCTTGTTGTCCATCTGCATGGCGGTGATGCCCTTGGTGGTGCCGGTCACCTTGAAGTCCATGTCGCCGAGGAAGTCCTCGAGGCCCTGGATGTCGGTGAGGACGACGGTCTTGCCCTCCTCCTGGATGAGGCCCATGGCGACGCCGGAGACGGGACGCTTGATGGGCACGCCGGCATCCATGAGGGCGAGCGTGGAGCCGCAGGTGGAGCCCATCGAGGAGGAGCCATTGGACTCCATGACCTCGGAGACCACGCGGATCGTGTAGGGGAACTCGTCCTCGGACGGGATCACCGGGAGCAGGGCGCGCTCGGCGAGGTTGCCGTGACCGATCTCGCGGCGCTTGGGGCTGCCCATGCGGCCGGTCTCGCCGGTGCAGAACGGCGGGAAGTTGTAGTGGTGCATGTAGCGCTTGCCGTCGACGGGCTCGATGGTGTCGAGACGCTGCCACTCGTTGAGCATGCCGAGGGTGCAGATGGAGAGCACCTGGGTCTGGCCGCGCTGGAAGAGGCCGGAGCCGTGGACGCGCGGGAGGTAGTCGCCCTTGACCATGAGCGGGCGCACCTCGGTGGGCGTGCGGCCGTCGACGCGCTCGCCGGTCTCGACGACCATGAGGCGCATCGCGTGCTTCTCGAGGGACTTGAGCTCGACGGGGATGGCGCGGCTCCACTGGGCCTGCTCCTCCTCGGTGAACTCGGCCTTGATGGCGGCCTTGAGGGCCTCGACCTTGCCGATGCGGGAGAGCTTGTCGGCGTCCTTGAGGGCGGCCTCCATCTCGTCGTAGTGCGCGAAGACGCGGTCGTGGACCTCGGGGATGGGCTCGTCGAGGATGTACTCGCGGACGGGGAACTCGCCGTTGACCTCGCGGACCTTGTCGAAGAACTTCTTCTGCTCCGCGCAGAAGGCGGCGATGGCCTCCTGGCCGAAGGCCATGGCGGCGAGCATGTCCTCCTCGGAGATCTCCTCGGCGCCAGCCTCGAGCATGGAGATGAAGCCCTCGGCGCCACCGAGCTCGAGGTCGAGGTCGGAGTTGTCGCGCTCCTCGTAGGTGGGGTTCACGA
>CAUGFC010000021.1 GCA_959598545.1 uncultured Olsenella sp.
GGGTCGTGGTCGAAGTCGGGGGGCGCTGCTGATGGGGCTTCTGGGCGGCGTGCTCGGTGCGGGCCTGCTGGCGGGCACGCTGTTCGCGACCGGCGTCGTCGGCATGACGGACACGCAGATCGTGGCTACCGACGGCACCCAGCAGATCACGATCGACCCCTCCGACGAGGACACCACCACCGCCAACGCGGTCGCCGCCAAGGCGCTCCCGTCGGTGGCCACGATCTACTGCACCTTCGCCGAGGGCGAGGGCATGGGCTCCGGCGTCATCTACGACACCGACGGCAACATCATCACGAACAACCATGTGGTTGAGGACGCGGAGAGCATCTCGGTCGCCTACAACGGCAAGAGCTACGACGCCACGCTCGTGGGGACCGACCCCTCCAGCGACGTCGCCGTGATCCACGTGGACTTCGGCGACGACGAGGTCACGCCCATGGAGGTCGGCGACTCCTCCGCGCTCCAGGTGGGCGACTGGGTCATGTCCGTGGGCAGCCCCTTCGGCCTCGAGAACTCCGTCTCGCAGGGCATCGTCTCCGCGCTCTCGCGCAGCACGCTGCTCAGTGGCACCTCGGGCAACACCCTCTACACCAACCTCATCCAGACTGACGCCACGATCAACCCGGGCAACTCCGGCGGCGCGCTCGTGAACGACCGCGGCCAGCTCGTGGGCATCTGCACGCTCTTCTCGTCCGACACGGAGAGCTTCGCCGGCATCGGCTACGCAATCCCGAGCGACTACGCCACGCAGGTCGCTGACAAGATCATCGCCGGCGAGACGGTCACCCACGCCTACATCGGCCTCTCCATGCAGACCGTGACGCCGTCCAACGCGCTCTCCAACGGGCTGGCGGTCGACGAGGGCGCCTACGTCGTGGAGGTCACCGAGGGCGGGCCTGCCGCCGAGGCGGGCATCCAGGTCGGCGACGTCATCACCAGCATCGGCGGCGAGACCATCGGCTCGGCGGACGGTGCCATCCTCGTCGTGCGCTCCCACGAGATCGGTGACACCGTGGAGGTCACGGTCATGCGCGGCGACCAGGAGAAGACCTTCGAGGTGACGCTCGGCTCCGACGAGGCGCTGCAGGAGCAACAGGAGGAGGAGACCGTGACGGTCAACGGCCAGGAGATCAGCGTCGACGACCTCATCCGCCTCTACGAGCAGTACCAGCAGCAGCGCAACAACCCCTTCGGGCGCTAGCGCGTCGAGAAGAACGGCGACTCGGGCCCCGTGCCGGCAGCATGCCCGGCACGGGGCCCTTCTCGTCGGCGGTCGGCGACCGGGCGTCCGCCGTCCTTCTCGAGTGACGGGTTTTACGTGCCGCAGGCGGTATTGCGCCCCGGATGGCCCTCGAGTGACAGGTTTTACGTACTACAAGGCGGCCCTGCGCCCCAAATAGTCCTTGAGTGACGGGTTGTGCGCATCGTGGGCGCCCGATGGCCGCCGCGAGGCGTAAGACCTGTCACTGATGCGTGTCGGTCGCGCGGGAGGGCCGTGTGGGACGGCCGGTCCCGGGCTTCTCGCAATTGTTGTCCGGTGGGGCGGGTAAGATTTACGCCAGGCGAGAAGGACGGAGGGTCCCATGGCGGAGATCAGGTGCCCGCACTGCGGCGAGGTGTTCCAGGTCGACGAGACGGAGTACGCGCAGATCGTGCGCCAGGTGCGCGACGCCGAGTTCCAGCGTGAGCTGGCGGCGCGCGAGAGGAGCGCCGAGCGCGAGCGCGAGAGCGCGGTCGAGGCCGCCGTCGCGCGGGCGCGTCAGGAGGCGCTGACGTCCTCGGCGCAGAAGGACGCGGAGATCGCCCAGCTCAAGGCCCGCGTCAGGGAGAGCGCGGACGCGCTTGCCCTGGAGCGCGCGCATGCCGAGAAGAGCCTCGCGGAGCAGCTCGCCGAGCGGGAGCGCCAGATCGCGCAGCTCACGGAGCAGCTCAAGGCGCGCGAGTCCGCGTTCGACGCCGAGAAGGCCCTCGCCGTCACCCAGGCCACCGGCGAGCAGGACCGCCGCATCGTGGAGCTGGAGGGGAGCCTGCGCGCCGCGCAGCTCGAGCGCCAGCAGACGGAGGCCACGCTGCGCCAGCAGATGGCGGAGCAGGCCCAGTACAAGGACCAGACCATCCGCGACCGCGAGGACGAGATCGAGCGCCTGCGCAACCAGCGCGCCCGCCTCTCGACCAAGCTCATCGGCGAGACGCTGGAGCAGCACTGCGAGATGGAGTTCAACCGCTGGCGCAGCCTCGGCTTCCGCGGCGCGGAGTTCCACAAGGACAACGAGGTCGTGGGCGGATCAAAGGGCGACTACGTCTTCCGCGAGGTGGACGAAGATGGCGTCGAGGTCGTCTCCATCATGTTCGAGATGAAGAACGAGGACGACGCCTCGGCCGCCTCAAGCCGACACAAGAACGCCGACTTCTTCAAGAAGCTGGACCAGGACCGTCGCAACAAGAACTGCGAGTACGCGGTGCTCGTCTCCATGCTCGAGCCGGAGAGCGAGCTCTACAACTCGGGCATCGTGGACGTCTCCTACGAGTACGAGAAGATGTACGTCGTCCGCCCGCAGTTCTTCATCCCCATGATCACGCTGCTGAGAAACGCCGCGGAGAACGCGCACTCCTACCGCCGCGAGCTCGCGGAGGTCCGTCAGCAGAACATCGACATCACGCGCTTCGAGGACGCGCTCGAGGACTTCAAGGACAAGTTCGGGAAGAACTACGAGACGGCGTCCCGCAAGTTCCAGACGGCGATCGACGAGATCGACAAGACCATCCAGCACCTCCAGAAGGTCAAGGAGAACCTCACCTCGTCGGAGAACCAGTTGCGTCTTGCCAACAAGAAGGCCGACGAGCTCACCATCAGAAAGCTCACCTGGAAGAACCCCACGATGCGCGAGAAGTTCGCCGAGGCGCGCGCCGAGAGGGGAGAGGCGGCCGAGGCCGTGGAGCCGGACGAGGTGGAGTAGGGCCTAGCGGCCGAGCGCGGCCAGCGCGTCCGCGACGACGCCCTCGACGGTGATGCCGCGGCTGGCGAGAAGGGCGTCCGGATCGTAGCGGTCCACAAAGGCGCGCGGCAGCCCGTAGCACAGGGTGCGGACGTCATCGGTCGCCAGCGCGCGGGCGCAGCGCTCGCCGAAGCCGCCGTCCAGGATGCCGTCCTCGAGGGTCACGATCACGCGGTGCCCGGCGGCGAGGCGCCCGAGCAGGGCCTCGTCGGGCGTGGTGGCGAGGCGGGGGTTGACCAGCGTGGCGCTCACGCCGCGCTCGGCCAGCGCGTCCGCGACCCGCTCCCCGAGCGGGAGGAAGTCGCCGAGGGCGAGCAGGGCCACGTCGGAGCCCTCGCGCAGGACCTCCCAGCCGCGGGCGTAGTCGTCCGCGCGCGCGAAGTCCGGACGGGACACCACGCCCTCCGCGACGGGCACGCGAATGGCCACGGGCCCGTCCTCGTGCTCGATCGACCAGGAGAGCATGTCGAGGTACTCCTCGATGCAGGTGGGGGCGAGGTAGGTGAGCCCGGGCATGGACCCGAGCATGGGGATGTCGAAGAAGCCCAGGTGGGTGGCGTCGGGGGTGCCGAAGGCGGACGCGCCGAAGACGAGGATGGTCACCGGGGCGGCGTTCAGGCAGAGGTCGTGCCAGAGCTGGTCGTAGGCCCGCTGCAGGAAGGTGGCGTAGATGCCCAGGACCGGTCGGGCGCCGCCGCGGGCGAGACCGGTCGCGTAGCTGACCGTATGCTCCTCGGCGATTCCGACATCCACGAACTGGGCGCCCGCCTGTGCGCGGAGCTCGGGGGTGAAGCCCATGATGTAGGGGGTGGCGGCGTTCACCGCGACGACGCGCGGGTCCGTCCGCATCCAGTCCATGAGGAGCGCGCCGGTGACGTTGGCGTAGTTCTCGTCGGCGGGGTGGGCCGCGGCGCCGGGCAGGACGGCGCCCGTCTCGACGTCGAAGGGGACGGCGTGGTGCCAGCCCTCGGGGTCGCCGGCGGCCGGCGCGTAGCCGTGGCCCTTCTCGGTGTGGACGTGCAGCACCACGGGGTGGTCCGTGCCGCGCAGCTCGGCAAGCGCGGCCTCGAGGGCGGCGATGTCGTGCCCGTCCTCGAGGTAGCGGTAGTCCAGGCCCAGCGCGCGGAACGCGTTTCTCGGCGCCTCGCCGCGGGTGGCCCGCAGCTCGGCGAGGTTGCGGTAGAGGCCACCGTGGTTGGGGGCGATGGACCACTCGTTGTCGTTCACGACGATGATGAGGTTGCTGCCCAGCTCGGCGGCGTTGTCCAGCCCCTCGAAGGCCAGGCCGCCCGAGAGCGAGCCGTCTCCGATGACGGCCACCACGTCGTACTTTTCGCCCGCGAGGTCGCGCGCCGCCGCGAGGCCACAGGCAAGGCTCACGGACGTGGACGTGTGGCCCATGGCAAAGAGGTCGTGCTCGGACTCGGAGGGGTTGGAGAACCCGGAGACCTCGCCGTAGCGCGCGGGGTCGAGGAACGCGGGTGCGCGGCCGGTGAGCATCTTGTGGGCGTACGTCTGGTGGGAGACGTCGAAGACGATCTTGTCGCGCGGGGTCTCGAACACGCGGTGGAGGGCGATGGTGAGCTCGACGGACGCGAGGTTGGAGCCGGTGTGGCCGCCTATGACGGACGTGCTCCCGACGATGGCGGAGCGGATCTCGGCGGCGAGGGCGGGGAGGGCGGAGTCGGGGAGGGCGCGGACGTCTGCGGGCGAGCCGACGTGCTCGAGATACATGTCCCCTCCCTCTCCCTCTGATATCGCTCTGGTCTTCTAGCATCGCACATTTTCGAACCAAAGTTGTGTCGCATCTGCGGAAAGCCCGCGAGCGAGAAGGCCGGCTTCCGGCTAAAATACGCATATGTCTGCGACCCGGGAGGAACTCATGCCGAAGATCGTGATCACCGCCGAGACCGGATGCGACGTCACCCCCGCCGAGGCGGCAAAGCTGGGCGTCGTGCTCGTCCCGATGCACGTGACCATAGGCGAGAAGACCATCGACGACGGCGAGCTCACCTCCGCGGAGATGCTCGAGCAGTGCCGTCAGCTCGGCGTGCTGCCCAAGACGAGCGGCTGCAGCCCCCACGACTTCCAGGTCGTGTTCGACCGCATCCACGCAGAGGACCCCGAGGCGCAGATCCTGCACGTCGCCTACTCCGCCGTCACGACCTGCTCGCTCGCCTCGGCCGAGGCGGCGGCCGAGGGGCGCGACTACGTGGCGACGCTCGACACCCGCCACGTCACGATCGGGCAGGGCCTCGTCGTGCGCGAGCTCGCGGCCTGGCTCGCCGCCCATCCCGAGGCCACCCTCGACGAGGCCCGCGCCCACGCCGCAGACGCCGCCGCGCGGACCCGCATGGCGTTCCTCCCCGGCGACCTGGGGTACCTGCGCGCCGGCGGGCGCCTCTCCAACGTGGCGTTCCTCGGGGCCACGCTGCTCAAGATCAAGCCCGTGGTCGAGCTCGTGGACGGCAGGCTCGTGGCCACCAAGAAGCTGCGCGGCTCCATGTCCTCGGCCGCCGTCGCGCTTGTCGACTACCTGGCACTGCGCGAGGAGTTCGACCCTGCTCGCATCGTGTTCGTGAAGTCCCCGGGCCTGCCCGAGCAGGTCGTCCAGACGGTGGAGGGCCACGCCCGCGACCTGGGCTTCGAGCGCGCGGAGTGGTACGAGACCGGCAACGTCATCACCTCGCACTGCGGCCCCGGCGCCCTCGGCGTCGCCTTCCTCGCCCGCGCGTAGGGGCGCGGCGGCTCGTTCTTCTCGGCGTCCGCTGTCCCGGAAATCGGGAGGTTCTCCGTTTGGGCTGGGCCTCCATCCCAGAATGGGCGAGGTTCTCCGGTGCGGCGTGTCGCGGGCGGGGGAACATCTCGGATTCCCGGACGCGCGGCCGAGAAACCCGGCGATTCCGGGACGGCCCGGCGCCGTCCGGCGAGAAGGCCGACGATTCTGGGACACGGCAAACGCCGCCGTGCGCCTCGGGCTACAATGGCGTGCGTATAAGCCGTGAGGAAGGGCATGCATGAACCTGGACGAGCTGGAGATCGGCAAGGACGCCGTCGTCGCGTCGGTGGACTGCGACGAGCCGTCGCTGCGCCAGCACATCCTCGACATGGGCCTCACGCCGGGCGTGGAGGTCACGCTGATGAAGCGCGCCCCCATGGGCGACCCGCTCGAGATCCGCCTGCGCGGCTACGAGCTCACCCTGCGCCGGGACGACGCCGCGCACATCGCGCTCACGCAGGTGCACGACATGCACGACGCCCCGCGCGGCCGCGAGCGCCTGGAGGCTGCCGAGCACCCCGCCATCGGCGAGAAGTACGCCCCGCGCGCGGCCGGCAAGGCCATCCCGGAGGGTCGTCCGCTGAAGCTCGCCCTCGCTGGCAACCAGAACTGCGGCAAGACCACGCTCTTCAACGCGCTCACGGGCTCCAACCAGCACGTGGGCAACTTCCCGGGCGTCACCGTGGACCGCAAGGACGGCCAGGTCAAGGGTCATCCCGAGGTCACGGTCACGGACCTGCCGGGCATCTACTCGCTCTCGCCGTATACGAGCGAGGAGGTGGTGAGCCGCCGCTTCATCCTGGAGGACGACCCGGACGCGATCATCGACATCGTGGACGCCACCAACATCGAGCGCAACCTCTACCTGACGCTCCAGCTCATGGAGCTCGACCGGCCGATGGTGCTCGCGCTCAACATGATGGACGAGCTCACGGCCAACGGCGGCACCGTGAGCGTGAACCGCTTGGAGGCGGCGCTCGGCATCCCCGTGGTGCCCATCTCCGCCGCGCGCGAGGAGGGCATCTCCGAGCTCGTGGAGCACGTGCTGCACGTGGCGCGCTTCCGCGAGCACCCGGGCCGCGTGGACTTCTGCGCGGCGGACGGCCCCGACCACGGCGCCCTGCACCGCTGCATCCACGGCATCTGCCACATCATCGAGGACCACGCCGCCGCGGCGAGCCTCCCCGTGCGCTTTGCGGCGACCAAGCTCATCGAGGGCGACTCTCTCGTGATGGACGCCCTCGGGCTGGACCAGAACGAGCTCGACGCCGTGAAGCACATCATCAGCCAGATGGAGGGGGAGAGCGGCCGCGACCGCATGGCGGCCCTTGCGGACATGCGCTTCTCGTTCATCGAGGGCGTCTGCGCCGAGTGCGTGGTCAAGCCGCACGAGAGCCGCGAGCATGCGCGCTCGGTGGCGGCCGACCGCGTCCTCACGGGCAAATACACGGCCATCCCGGTGTTCGTCGCCATCATGGCGCTCGTCTTCTGGCTCACCTTCGACGTGGTGGGCCAGCGGCTCTCCGACCTTCTCGCCGCCGGCATTGACTGGGTGACGGCGCAGGTGGACGCCGCGCTCACGGCCTTTGGGCTCAACCCCGTGGTGCACAGCCTGGTCATAGACGGCGTCTTTGCCGGCGTGGGCAGCGTGCTCTCCTTCCTGCCGATCATCGTGGTGCTCTTCATCCTGCTCTCGATCCTCGAGGACTCCGGCTACATGGCGCGCGTGGCCTTCGTGATGGACAAGCTGCTGCGCCGGCTTGGCCTCTCCGGCCGCAGCTTCGTGCCCATGCTCATCGGCTTTGGCTGCAGCGTGCCCGCCATCATGGCAACGCGCACCCTGCCCTCCGAGCACGACCGCAAGATGACGGTCATGCTCACGCCGTTCATGAGCTGCTCGGCAAAGGTGCCGGTCTACGCGCTCTTCTCGGCCGCGTTCTTCCCGGAGTGCGCGCCGCTCGTGATGATCGCCCTCTACCTCATGGGCATCGTGGTGGGCATCCTCGTGGCGCTCGTGCTCAAGGGGACGGCGTTCAAGGGCGACCCGGTGCCCTTCGTGATGGAGCTCCCCAACTACCGCATGCCCGCCCCGCGCACCGTGGCGCGCCTGGCCTGGGACAAGGCCAAGGGCTTCGCCACCAAGGCGTTCACGATCATCTTCGTGGCGAGCGTGGTGATCTGGTTCCTGCAGACCTTCGACGTGCGACTCAACGTGGTGAGCGACCAAAGCGCGAGCATGCTCGCCGCGCTGGGCGCCCTGCTGGCGCCGCTCTTTGTGCCGCTCGGCTTTGGCAACTGGCGCGCGGCGGCGGCGCTCGCCGCGGGCTTTGGCGCCAAGGAGAACGTCGTGGCCACGCTGACCGTTCTCATGGGCGGCTCCACGGCGGGCCTGCCTGAGCTCTTCTCGCCGCTCACGGCCTTTGCGTTCCTCACGTTCACGCTGCTCTACACGCCGTGCGTTGCCGCGGTGTCCGCGGTGAAGGCCGAGCTGGGCACGCGCATGATGTGGGCCGTGGTCGCCATGCAGTGCGGCGTGGCGTGGGTCGTGGCGCTGCTGGTGCGCCTCGTGGGGATGGCGCTCGGCCTGGGGTAGGGGCCGCGGCCTGGGCGTGCCGCCCCGTTCCGGGTATGTACGCTGATGCAACTTTGATATTTGTCCATGGTTTGCGTTGCCGCAGGTAGCCTACGTGGTTGGTTGAGAATCAAAGTCTGAACTGTGTACATACCCGCGAGAGGCGCGGTCGTCGGGGCCGAGGGGCGCCGGAGCGAGTGGGAGCGCCCCAAATGGGTACACAAAGGCTAGGGTGCAGCTTACCTGCAGCTGATGCCGGGAGCGTAACGTAGTGCGCCCAACCAAAGGAGAGGCCATGGCAGACGAGAAGGACGAGGCGTTCGACGCCACCTACCACCGCGGACCCGTGATCCTGCGCGGGCCGATGATTCCGTCGGACACCTCGACGGGCAACCTCCTCGCGCCCGAGGCGGACACCGACTGGCTGCACATGGACCCGTGGCGCGTCCTGCGCATCCAGGCGGAGTTCGTGGACGGCTTCGGCGCGCTCGCGGAGCTGGGGCCGGCCGTGAGCGTCTTCGGCTCGGCGCGCACGCCGCGCACGGACCCGATGTATCGCGCCGCGCGTCACGTGGGCCGCAAGCTGGCCGAGAAGGGCGTCGCCGTGATCACGGGTGGCGGCCCGGGCATCATGGAGGCCGCCAACTGCGGCGCGGCCAAGGCCGGCGGCAAGTCCGTGGGCCTGGGCATCGAGCTCCCGCACGAGCAGGGCATCAACAAGTGGGTCAACCTGGGCATGACCTTCCGCTACTTCTTCGTGCGCAAGACCATGTTCGTGAAGTACTCGCGCGGCGCCATCATCTTCCCAGGCGGGTTCGGCACGCTCGACGAGGCCTTCGAGCTGCTCACGCTCGTGCAGACGCACAAGGTTGCCCGCACGCCCGTGGTACTCTTCGGTACCGAGTACTGGCGCGGCCTCATGGGCTGGCTCGAGGGCACCGTGCTCGAGGAGGGCAACATCTCGCCGCTCGACCCGGAGCTCGTCATGGTGACCGACGACGAGGACGAGGCCGTGCGCGTGGCGCTGAGCGAGATCGTGCGGTAGCGGGCACCCAGCAGGGCCGGGGCCCATATCCGGCGCTTCGAACAGCTTCGCCGCAAAGAACGCGGCTGCAGAACTCGCGGCGGACATGGGCCCCGGCCCTGCTGGGCGCGGCAAGTCGCTGTTCTCGGCCTACTGGACGACGCCCTTGCGCAGCAGGATGTTGGCGTAGGTGGCCTCCTCGGAGGTGGCCACGATGGCGTAGCAGCGGCGGGCGCGCTCGATGAAGGCGTCATGCTCGATGTGGGAGATCTTCACGTCGCCGCACTTCTCGGCGATGATGCGACGGTACTCCGCCCAGATCGGCGGCTCGTCGGCGCCGGGGGCCTCCATCATGGCGACGGGGCTCTCCACGTAGTCGTCCAGCGGCATGAGGGTGAGGATGGACTCGAGCAGCTCCGGCACGCCGAGGCCGATGCAGCGCACGAGCGCCGTGTTGCCGCTCGAGGTGGCGGGGTAGTTCCCGTCGGTGAGGACGATCTCGTCGCCGTGGCCCATCTCCATGAGGACCTTGATGAGGTCGGGTGAGACGTTCTTGGGGATGCCGTTGAGCATGCGAGCTCCTTTCGCCGTGCGGGCGCGCGTCGCGCCGCCTAGAACGTTGCCATGATCTTGCGGAGCGCCTCGGCCGCGGTTGCCTCGTCGGGGCCCTCAACGCGCACGACGATGTGCTCGCCGCTGCGGATTCCGAGCATCATGAGCTCCATGGGCTGCGTCACCCCCACCGTGCGCCCCGCATGCTCGAGCGTCACGCGGCTGCGCCAGCGCTGGGCCTCGCTGGAGAGGAGCACCGCGAGCTGCACGTGAAGCCCCAGGGGGTCGGTTATGTCACACGGAATCTCGAGCATGGCGTCCTCTCGGGGGTCGAGGTGGCTGCCCACTAGCATAAGCTACGCTCATGCGGGTCGCTTTGGTGAATTTGCATCGCCAAACGCCGTCCCGTCTCCGGCGGGCGGTAGCTGGGATACCATGAGCGGCATGTCCGACTATCAGCACATAGCCCATGGCTTCGAGCCCATCTTCGACGAGCGCAGCCGCGTGCTCGTGCTGGGCTCGTTCCCCTCGGTGCTCTCGCGTGAGAACCGCTTCTACTACGGCAACCCGCGCAACCGCTTCTGGCGCGTCGTCGCGGAGGCGCTGGGGGAGACGGAGCCCGCGCCCGGGGACGTCGAGGCCAAGCGAGAGCTGCTGCTGCGGCACGGTGTGGCGCTCTGGGACGTGATCGAGTCCTGCGACGTCCGCGGGTCGTCCGACGCCTCCATCAGGAACGTCGTCCCCGCCGACGTGGCGAGAATAACGCGCGTGGCGCCGGTCCGCGCCGTGATCTGCAACGGCGGCACCGCGGGGCGCCTCTACCGGCGGTGGCTCGAGCCCGTCACGGGCCTTCCTGCCGAGGTGCTGCCGTCGACGAGCCCGGCGAACGCGGCATGGTCGGCGGAGCGCCTCGCAGGGCGCTGGCGCGCGGCCCTTCTCGCCGCGCTGAACGTCTAACAACGCACAGGATTTGCTTCAGGTTTGTTTATTCCCAGTTGAAAATAACGTACATGCCGAATTTTGTACGTTATTTCCCTGGGTTGTCGTCAGGCGCCGAGAAGCGCCTCGACCTCGGCGCGCTCCGGCATCGCGGGGATGGCGCCGCGCTTGCGGACGCACAGCGACGCCACGGCGTTGCCCAGGCGCGCGAAGCCCGCGGCGTCCTCCACGGTGACCTCCGCCGCCGCCTTGCCGCTCTCGCAGAAGCCCGCGAGGAAGCCGCCCCAGAAGGAGTCGCCGGCACCCGTGGCGTCCACGGCGTCCGCGGGAAATCCCGGGACCTCGGCGCCGCCGTCGGCGGTCCGCACGTACGCGCCGCCCGCGCCGAGCGTCACAGCCACGACCTTGGGGCCGGCCGCCAGCAGCGCCGCCGCGGCGGCCTCCGGGTCATCCGTGCCCGTGAGCAGCGCGCACTCCTCGTCAGAGAGCTTCATGAGGTCCATCTGGGGCACCACGGCGCGCATCTGCTCGCAGGCCGCCTCGACAGACGGCCAGAGGTTCGCACGGTAGTTGGGGTCGTAGGAGAGGGTGCATCCGGACTCGCGGGCGGCCTCGAGCGCGGCGAGCGTGGCGGAGCGCGCGGGCTCGTCGGTGAGGGAGAGCGAGCCCACGTGGAAGACCTTCGAGGCCGCGATCACGTCGCGCGCGAGCTCACCCTCGGTGATGCGGGTGTCCGCGCCCGGCTTGCGCGCGAAGGAGAACTCGCGCTCGCCATCCGCCGAGAGGGCGACGAAGGCCAGCGTCGTGAACGCGTCCGGGTCGGAGACGAGGCCCGTGGTGTCGATGCCCTGCTCCTCCAGCGTGGCGCGCAGGAACTCGCCGTGCATGTCGCAGCCGACCTTGCCGAGAAACGCCGTCCTGTGGCCGAGCTTCTCCAGCGCCACGAGTACGTTGGCGGGCGCGCCGCCGGGATTGCGCTCGAAGAGGCGCTGGCCGCCCGCGGAGGTGCCGGCGTCGGTGAAGTCGATGAGGAGCTCGCCCAGTGCGGAGACGGAGAACATAGGCCATCCCTTCGGTTGCGGAATCGATTCCACACCCATTATGGCGCTCGGGGCGCGACCGGGACGCTCTTCTCGGCAAACGGTTCGGCGGTCGGGAGGCTAGCGCGTGGAGTTCCTCGTCACGACCTCGTAGCCCATCTTGACCTTGCGCGGCACGTTCTCCTCGCCCGACATGAAGCCCACGAGCATGCGCGCGGTCTCGGCGCCGGAGGTCTTGTAGTGGTTGTGGACCGTGGTGAGCGTGGGCGTGACGATCTGCGAGATCTCGGAGTCGTCCACGCCGGTCACGACGACGTCCTCGGGGACGCGCCGTCCGTACTCGCGCAGGCAGGTGAGGGCGCCGTAGGCGATCGAGTCGGTGGCGCAGACGATGGCGTCGAGCTCGGGGTAGTCCTCGAGCAGCGCCTCGGCCTGCTCGTAGCCGGAGTCGACGGAGAACCCGGCGATGCGCAGGGCCCGCTCGGGCACCTCAAGGCCGGCGTCGGCGCACGCCGCGAGGAACCCCCTGCGGCGCATCTGGCCGACGGCGACGTCCTCCTCGAAGACGCCGATGTAGGCAGGGCGGGTCGCCGTCCTGAGCGCGACCGCGGCGACCTCGCGCATGGCGGCGTAGTCGTCCTGGTAGACGCAGGAGCAGACGTCGACGTCCTGGTCGAGCACCACGGCCGGCACGGGCAGGCCCGCGATGGCCTCGCGGTGCTCGGGCGTGATGACGGTGGCGATGAGGATGACGCCGTCCACCTGGCTCTTCTCGGAGAAGAGGCGCAGGTAGTCCACCTCGCGCGCGGCGTCGTTGTCCGTGTTGGCGAGAAGGGCCTGGTAGCCGGCCTCGTTGAGGACGAGGGTGATGCCTGCGACCATCCGGCTCACCGAGGCGGAGTTGATCTTGGGGATGATGACGCCCACTACGTTGGTCTTGCCGGTGCGCAGGGACTTTGCCTGGTGGGAGGGCACGTAGCCGGTCTTCTCGATGACGAGGCGGATGGCGGCGCGCTTCTCCTGGCTGACGTAGCCGTCGTTCAGGTAGCGTGAGACGGTGGCGCGGGACACGCCCGCCATCTGGGCGATCTGGTTGATGTCCATGTTAACGTTAACCTCCCTGTTATGCCCCTAGTGTAGCGCACGCGGCGCGCGCGGCGGGAGATCGCCGCCCCGACGCGCGCCGCTGGCCGAGACCAGCGAGCTGTTCGCCCGTGTCGTTGCCCCGCGTCCCAGGGCGCCCCATACGATGGTGGCAACGAAGGCCTCGACGGGGGAGGAATGCCCAGATGACACGGGACGAGCTGGCGGCGCGGCTGCTCCATGGCTGCATGGAGGTCATAGCGGCGGAGGCAGAGCTGACCGAGATAGACTCGCGCTTCGGTGACGCCGACCACGGAATCACCATGTCCAAGATCGCCTCTGCGATCAGCAGCTCGGTGGCGGGTGCCAACGGCACCGTCAAGCAGATGCTCGACGACGCGGCGATGTCCGTGATGGTGCTCAACGGCGGCAGTGCCGTGCCGCTGTGGAACACCTGGCTCGACGGCCTGCAGGAGGCGGCGCCCGACTCCAGCGAGGTCACGGTCGAGCAGCTCAAGGCCATGTTTGCCAACGCCCTCGAGGAACTCTCCGACATGAGCGGGGCACAGGTGGGCGACAAGACGATGATGGACGCGCTGATCCCGGCGAGCGAGGCCATCGCTGCCTGCGCCGGAGACGAACTCGACCTCTTCGACGAGGCGGCCGAGGCCGCCGAGGCGGGGGCCGAGAACAGCAGGAACTTCCCGTCGAAGTTCGGCCGGGCCAAGAGCTACGGCGACAAGACCATCGGCACGCCCGACGCGGGCGCGGTCTCGATGGCACGGTTCTTCAAGGGGCTCGCGGAGGCGTAGGGGCCCGAGCGGGACAGACGACTGAGAGGAGCACGGACCATGATGAAGAAGTTCATCAACGCGCAGGAGACCATCACCGACGAGGAGCTCGAGGGCTTCGCGCTGGCCTACGGCGACATCCTCACCGTCGACGGCCACACCGTGGTGAGCCGCGCACTTGCGGACGCCGACCGCGTGACGATCGTGACCTACGGCGGCTCCGGCCACGAGCCCGCCCAGAAGGGCTTCGTGGGCCCGGGCATGCTGGACGTCCAGGTCGACGGCGACATCTTCGCGGCGCCCAACGGAATGGCGGTCTTCGAGGCCCTGAAGCTCGCCGACAAGGGCCACGGCGTCCTGCTCCTCACGCTCAACTACGCCGGCGACCAGCTGGCGGGCAAGCAGGCCATGAAGCTGGCGCAGAAGGCGGGCATGAACGTGCGCCAGGTCGTGACCGGCGAGGAGATCCGCTACGACCCGGCAGGCGAGGACAACAGGCGCGGCCTCGCGGGCTGCGTGCCGCTCTACCACATCGCCGCCGCGGCGGCCGCCGAGGGCAAGAGCCTCGACGAGGTGGCGGACATCGCCGAGCGCTACGCCGCGAGCATGGCCTCCATCACCGTCAAGAGCACCGATGCCACCCACCCTCAGAGCGGTGCCTCCTTCGGCGACCTCGGAGAGACCGACCAGATGGAGATCGGCGCCGGCCAGCACGGCGAGGGCGGCGGCGTCCGCGTCCCGATGGCCTCCTCCGCCGAGACGATCGGCCTCATCGCCCCCAAGCTCGTGGAGGCCACGGGCCTCGCCTCCGGAGACAAGGCCTTCGTCATGATCAACGGCTGCGGCGCCACCACGATGATGGAGATGCTCATCCTTTTCAAGGACGCCGTGAAGTATCTGAACGAGCGAGGCGTCGAGGTCGTTGCCAGCATGGTGGGCGAGATCCTCACGGTCCAGGAGTCCGGCGGCTTCCAGATGAACGTCGCCAAGTGGGACGACGAGTTCGAGAGGCTCTGGAACACGCCGGCGCACACCCCGTCCTTCTTCAAGGAGTAGGTGCACGAGGTTCTTCTCGCCAGGTTCCGGACACGGGTCAGGAGGCTCACATGTCAGCTGAGTACATGCACATCGGAATCCCCGTCCTCAACAAGAAGCCCAACATGGTCTACAACGAGTGGGGCGGCTTCTGGGTCAACGAGAGCGTGGACGAGTACGACTACAAGATCGAGTACCTCAAGTTCGAGGAGGGGACGCGCTTCCCGGAGATCCTCTCCAAGCAGTCGCACGTGGCCTATCGCGTGGATGACATCGAGCACTACATGTTCGACGCCGACCGCACGATCTTCGGGCCGGAGCGCATCAGCGACAGCGTGCGCCTGGCGTTCGTGATCAAGGACGACGCGATCATCGAGCTCTACGAGGAGAAGTAGAGGACGGGCCGCCTCCCTGCGGCGCGTCTCTGTCGGCGGGCCCGTCGGCCTCCCGGAGCGCGCCGCCACGTTCGGCTGAGTTCTGCACGGGCGGCCTCCGCGTGCTGGCGCGGGGGCCGTTTTCCGTGCAGGTCGTCCGGTTTTGGGCAACGGCTGCGCGACCGACGCCACGTGTCCGCCGCGCGCCAGCTCCTAGTGGAGCCACCACCTGAAGTCCCAGGCCGGGAGCTCAAAGGTCTCCAGCTCGGGGGTCTCCTCGCCGGTCATGAGGTCGGTGTACGCGGCGCGCTCCGGCATCCAGACCGTGCGATCCTCGTCGCTGAAGTTGAAGACCGCGTGCAGGGTCTCGCCGCCTAGGCGCCGCTCGATCCACAGGATGGCAGGGTCGCTGTAGCCCACGACGCTCATCTCCGCGTCCGCGCCGAAGATATCCTCGCTGCGACGGATCCCCTCGAGCCTCTGCAGGGCGTCGTAGAGGCGCTGCTGGACGGTGCCCGGCTCCTCGGCGCGGTCGACGAGCGCCCAGTCGAAGCGGCCGCGGTGCAGGTAGCGCGAGTCGTCCGCGCGCTCGGGGTCCTCGTGATAGGCGTAGTCGTTGACCTGCCCCACCTCATCGCCGCTGTAGACGATCGGCAGGCCGGACTGGGTGAGCAGGTAGGCGTGGAGCATGACGTCCTTGCGGATGGCCACGTCCATGGCATCCGCGTCCCCCTCGAAGCCCGCCGCCTCGATGCCGCACATGGAGGCCGTCGTGGCGCAGAAGCGCGCGTCCCCGGTCACCGGGTCCGCGTTGTAGAGCTCGCCGCGGGAGACGCTGCCCTCCGTGAGGCCCTGGAAGTAGGCGTTGAGATAGCTCTTGTGCGGAACCTCCTCCATGCCCCAGTCGGAGAGCGTCGCGTAGTCCAGGCCCCAGCCGATGTCGTCGTGGCAGCGCAGGTAGTTGAGGAACGTGTATTCGCGCGGCAGTCCGCTGACGGCCTCGAGCTGCCGGCGCAGGAGCCGCGTGTCGCGGCAGGCCACGCTGTTCCAGGTGGTGGCCATCGTCGTGACGTTGTAGAGCATGTGGCACTCGGGCTTCTCGACCGTGCCGAAGTACGGGACGACCTCCACCGGCGCCATGACGACCTCGCCCAGCAGCGCGATCCCGGGGCACACGATCTCGGAGATCATGCGCATCATGCGCACGATGGTGTGCACCTGCGGGAGGTTGCGGCAGTTGGTGCCGAGCTGCTTCCAGATGTAGGGGACGGCGTCGATGCGGATGACGTCCATGCCCTGGTTGGCCAGGTAGAGGAAGTTGTACATCATCTCATTGAAGACGCGCGGGTTCTTGTAGTTGAGGTCCCACTGGTAGGGGTAGAACTGCGTCATCACGGACTGCCCCAGCTCGGGCAGATAGGTGAAGTGCCCGGGCGCGGTGGTGGGGAAGACCTGGGGCACGTCGCGCGTGTAGCGGTCGATGAGGGCCTGGTCGCCGGTGAAGAAGTAGCGGCTCATGTACTCGCCCTCGCCCGCGCGGGCGCGACGCGCCCACTCATGCTCGTCTGAGGTGTGGTTCATGACGAAGTCCATGCAGAGGCTGATGCCCCGCTCGTGGCACTTCTCGGCAAGGTGGGCAAGGTCGTCCATCGTGCCGAGCTCGGGGCGCACGCGCCGGAAGTCGGAGACCGCGTAGCCGCCGTCGGAGCGGCTGCGGTCGGCCGGCGTGTCCAGGAACGGCATGAGGTGCAGGTAGTTGACCCCCGTCCGCTCGAGGTAGTCGAGGCGGTCCTCCACACCGCGGAGGTTGCCGGCGAAGTTGTCCACGTACATCTGCATGCCGAGAAGGTCGCGGTCGCGGTACCAGGCACGGCCCTCGCGTCGGGCGTCCAGTGCGCGGAGCGCCTCGGGCCGCGCGTCGTGGAAGGACTTCATCTGGTCGCAGAGCTCGGCAAACATGGCGCCGTTGTCGTAGAGCTCCATGTAGAGCCAGCGCAGCTCGTCGTGGTGGCGGCGCAGCCGGCGCAGAAACGTCGCGTCGGCGCGGGCCTTCGCCGCGGAGCGGGCGAGCGGTTGGCGAGTGCGGCGGTTGTCTCGTTCCGCGGGCGCGGCGCTCTTCTCGTTTGCCATATGCCTGACCTTTCCAACTGAAAACGTTCTCACATCATAGGAGGCATTGTAGGGCGGCGGGCGCGCGGGTGCTGCGGATAATCCCGCGAGCGTTCCGCGTCTCCGACGAGCGTGCGCGACCATGCTCAACCCCTCGTTTAGGGGAATGATTGGCGGGGGCCGGGCGGCGCGCATGTGCAAGCATGGAAAAGATTGCGGAGACGTCTCGACGGGAGGGGGTCCATGAACATAAAGCAGGTCAGATATGTGTGTGCCATCGTGGACCTGGGGAGCTTCTCCGCTGCCGCCGCGAGCGAGGGCGTCTCCGTGCAGGCGGTCTCGAAGGCAATGGCCGAGCTCGAGGGCGCGCTGGGAAGCCCGCTGTTCGAGCGGCGCAGCGCCGGCGTCACGCCCACGCCGCTCGGGCGCGCGTTCGAGGCTCGTGCGCGCCGCGTCCTGGAGGAGTGGGATGCCCTCGAGCGCTTCGTGGCGGCGCCCAGCTCGGGCACGGTGCTGCCTGGCCCCTTTCGAATGGGCTTCTGCTGCCCGGCGTTTCCCGGCGTGGAGAAGTTCTGCCGGTTCATATCGGTGGTCGCGGGGCGCGTGCTCTCCCGTGAGGTCGAGGTGAGCCTGACGGACGGCGTCGAGGCACCCGCCCTGCTGCGCTCGGGGCGAATCGACGGACTCATCAGCATCGGGCGCATTGACGACGATGACGTCGTCTGCGGGTCGGTGGGCACGATAGACTCCTGCGTGCTCCTCCCCAAGGACCACCCGCTCACCCGACTTAAGGAGCTCTCTCTGGACGACGTCGCGGACTACCCCGCGCTCGTGTCCAGGCACTTCGACCACTTCAACGAATCCGTGCTTCGTGCCTACCTCGCACGCGGGCTGCGCTCCCGCCTCGTCGAGGTGGGGTCCCTGGAGGACCTTCGGAACTTCTACGAGAACGAGCACGGCGTCTCGTTCATGGTGGGCGGCAATCTCCTGAGGCCGGAGGAAGGCTTCGTGGTGCGCCCGCTCGTGAGCGGGGACACGGTGGCCGTGCCCATCTGTCTCTCTACGCTCCGCGGTGCCGGCGGCATCGACTACGTCGCCTTCAGGCGCTCCCTCTCAAAGCTCAGCCTGCTCTCCTAGGCGCCCGGGAGTCCGTTCGCCACGGCGTCCCGGCTCGACGTCCTTCTCGCCGCCGCCCGCGCGGCCCGGGTGGGGTATAACCAACCCGAGGACAACCGCGAGAGGGGACCATCATGAACGAGGTCATACGAGCCCTGCACGAGCGCCGCAGCGTGCGCTCCTACACCGACCAGATGCCGGAGCGCGAGAAGATCGAGGAGGTCGTGGAGGCGGGCCTGTGGGCGGCGAGCGGCATGAACAGCCAGGGCCCCATCGTCGTGGCCGTCACGAACCGCGAGCTCCGCGACCGGCTGTCGGCCATGAACGCCGAGGTCATGGGTCGTTCCGGAACGGACCCGTTCTATGGAGCGCCGGTCGTCCTCGTCGTGCTCGCCCCGCGCGACGCCCCGAACCGCGTCTACGACGGCAGCCTCGTGATGGGCAACCTCATGCTCGCCGCGCACGCGCTCGGCCTGGGCAGCTGCTGGATCCATCGCGCCCGCGAGGAGTTTGACACCCCGGAGGGCAAGGCGATTCTCGCCGATCTGGGCGTCGAGGGCGACTACGAGGGCATCGGCCACTGCATCCTGGGCTATCCCGCGGAGGCTCCCGACCCCAAGCCGCGTCGCGAGGGTCGCGTGTTTCTCGCCGAGTAGCAGACGCGTAGGCGGCGTGTTCTGCTAGCCTAGAGGGTCGTCGGGCGCGTGCCCGGCGGCCCTCGTCTCGGCGGACGGAAGTGAGCATTCGTGGATCTCAGCCAGGCCATAGACTGCGCGAGCGCCCTCGTGTTCCCGGGGTTCCTCACCGATGACGCGTCGCTCTCCGCGGAGCGCGCGCGCAACGAGGATGCCCTGGTCACACTTATGGGCGCCTGGCGTGAGGCACCGGCGGGCAAGGAGCCCTGCGCCTTCGACCTCATCCGCTCGCTCGCGGACCGCAACCGCGACCTGTGCGACCGCTACGGCATCGAGCGCCTGCGCAACGTCAGCGTCTCCACGCTCGCTCGCTCCCTCTCGAACGAGGATCTGATCCATGCCGTCGCCGTGCTTCAGCACCGACGTGACGCGCAGGTGGCGCGGCTCGCCGGACCGGACGCGCGCGACCTCAACGTGGCGTGGGTGGACGCGCCGGTCTCGGGCATGGTCGTTGGCA
>CAUGFC010000022.1 GCA_959598545.1 uncultured Olsenella sp.
GTGGCGCGTCGCTACGACAAGTTCCGCGCGATGGGAGGCGACCGCACATGCTCGCTCTAGTCACCGACTCCACCTGCGGCCTCACCCGCAACGAGGCCGCCGAGCTCGGCGTCGACGTGCTGCCCATGGGCTACGTGTCCGGCGGCGTGCGCCACGCGGAGGGCTTCATGGGGGAGAACGTCGGCTACGGCCGCGACGTCATCGTGAGCACCGAGGCCGTGCGCCCCTCGGCCTTCGAGGCCGTGTTCCGCCGCCACCTCGACGCCGGCGACGAGGTCCTCTGCCTCACGATCTCCGCGCGGCTGTCCGGCACGTTCCGCAGCGCCGAGCAGGCGGCCGAGGCCGTCGGCGACGCCCGCGTGACGCTGTTCGACTCCTGGGGCACGGCCGGCGCGCTCGAGTTCCTCGTCCGGCGTGCCCGGGCGCTCGCCAACGCGGGCGGCTCCGTGGCCCAGATCGTCGACGAGCTCTCGGCGCTGCGCGCCGCCACGCGCATCGTCTTCAGCGTCCCCGACATGGCCGCCCTCTCCCGCAGCGGCCGCCTCGGCGCGATCCGTCGCGCGGTGGCCACCAAGCTCAACCGCTATCCCGTGATGACGCTCTCCGAGGGCGCCATCGTCAAGCTCGGTGACGGCCGGGGCGCCCGCGGCATGGCCGAGGCGCTGGTCTCTCGTGCGCCCAAGGACGCGACGGAGCTGCTCGTCTCGCACTTCGGGGAGCGCGGGGTCGAGGCGCGCGAGGTCCTTCTCGCCGCGCGGCGCGCCTTCCCCGAGGCTCACATCCGCGTCAAGGACGGCGGCCCGGTGCTCGCCAAGCACCTCGGGATCGGCGCCGTGGCGCTCTCCTGGGCGTAGCCACCCGCATCACCCCGCGCTCACTGACAGGTTTTACGTCCCATCCGAGCCGTTCCGCGCTCGCGAGGCGTAAGACCTGTCACTCGTTCGGGGGTGCGGGCACGTGCCCGGCGAGAAGAGCCCCGCGTCGCGCGTGAACGTACGGTGAAGAATGGATACGCCCGGCCCCGTGGCGTTTTGACAACTGGAGCGGGCGCGCGTAAAGTTCATCCTCGCGTCAATCCGGGGCAGAGGTGCTGCTCAGCCCTTGAATACGGGTTACAACAGGCACGTTGTCGATAGTATAGAAGGAGAGAGCTTTGCCTACTATCAACCAGCTCGTCCGCAAGGGCCGCATGAGCGTCAAGGCCAAGTCCAAGAACGCCGCCCTGCAGCACAACCCCCAGAAGCGTGGCGTCTGCACCCGCGTCTTCACCACCACGCCGAAGAAGCCGAACTCCGCCCTTCGTAAGGTCGCCCGTGTGCGCCTCGTGAACGGCATCGAGGTCACGGCCTACATCCCCGGCGAGGGCCACAACCTCCAGGAGCACTCGATCGTCCTCATCCGCGGCGGCCGCGTGCGTGACCTCCCCGGTGTCCGCTACAAGATCATCCGTGGCGCCTACGACTGCGCCGCCGTCCAGAACCGCCAGAAGGCCCGTTCTCGCTACGGCACCAAGCGCCCCAAGTAGTCCCGCCGCGTACCTGATCGCACTCACTGAAGGAGATACACCATGCCGCGTCGTGCAGCAGCCAAGAACCACCGTCGTGAGGTCCAGCCTGACGCCGTCTACAACAACCGTCTCGTGACTCAGCTCATCAACAAGGTCCTCCTCGACGGCAAGAAGTCCACCGCCGAGCGCATCGTCTACGGTGCCTTCGACATCGTGGCCGAGAAGAGCGGTGAGGACGCCCTCACCGTCTTCAAGAAGGCCATGGACAACGTCCGCCCGACCCTCGAGGTCAAGCCCAAGCGCGTGGGCGGCGCCACCTACCAGGTGCCGATGGAGGTCAACTCCCGTCGCGCCACCACCCTTGCCATCCGCTGGATCGTCAACTTCTCGCGTGCCCGCAAGGAGAAGACGATGGCCGAGCGTCTTGCCAACGAGATCCTCGACGCCTCCAACGGCGTCGGCGCCTCCATCAAGAAGCGCGAGGACCTCTTCAAGATGGCCGAGGCCAACCGCGCCTTCTCTCACTACCGCTTCTAGTCCGCGAGACCGAGGAGAAGCCACATGGCAAAGGTTAAGTACAAGCTTGAGGACCTCCGCAACATCGGCATCATGGCCCACATCGACGCCGGCAAGACCACCACGACGGAGCGCATCCTCTACTACACGGGCAAGACCCACAAGATCGGCGAGGTCCACGACGGCGCCGCCACCATGGACTGGATGGTCCAGGAGCAGGAGCGCGGCGTGACCATCACCTCCGCGGCCACCACGTGCTTCTGGAAGGACCACGTCATCCAGATCATCGACACCCCGGGCCACGTCGACTTCACGTCCGAGGTCGAGCGCTGCCTGCGCGTCCTCGACGGCGCGGTCGCGGTCTTCGACGCCGTCGCCGGCGTCCAGCCGCAGTCCGAGACCGTCTGGCGTCAGGCCACGACCTACGGCGTTCCCCGCATCGCCTTCATCAACAAGTACGACCGCGTGGGCGCCGACTTCTTCCACGCCATCGAGACCATGAAGGACCGCCTGCACGCCAACGCCGTGGCGGCCCAGATCCCGATGGGCGCCGAGTCCAACTTCTGGGGTCTCGTGGACCTGGTCACCATGACCGCCTGGGACTTCAAGGAGGACGCCAAGGGCATGATCTACCCGGAGGCCATGGACGCCATCCCCGACGAGTTCGTGGACCTGGCCCAGGAGAAGCGCGAGGAGCTCCTCGACGCCGCCTCCAACTTCTCCGACGAGATCATGGAGGCCGTGCTCGAGGAGGCCGAGATCGACGTCGACGTCCTCAAGGCGGCTCTCCGCAAGGGCGTCATCGACGGCGAGCTCAACCTCGTCTTCGTGGGCTCCGCCTACAAGAACAAGGGCATCCAGGAGCTCCTCGACGCCGTCGTGGACTACCTCCCGAGCCCGCTCGACGTCACCGAGATCGACGGCACCAACCTCAAGGGTGAGCCCGAGGTCCGTCACGCCGACCCCAAGGAGCCCTTCGCGGCCCTCGCCTTCAAGATCATGACCGACCCCTACGTCGGCAAGCTCACCTACATCCGCGTGTACTCCGGTCAGGCGGAGGCGGGCTCCTACGTCTACAACTCGGTCAAGGACAACCGCGAGCGCCTCGGCCGCATCCTCGAGATGAACGCCAACGAGCGCGTCGACCGTGACGAGTGCTCCGCCGGCGACATCGTCGCCTGCGTCGGCCTCAAGAACACCACCACCGGCGAGACCCTCTGCGACGAGAAGCACCCGGTCATCCTCGAGTCCATCGAGTTCGCGACCCCGGTCATCTCCGTCGCCGTCGAGCCCAAGACCAAGGCCGAGCAGGACAAGATGTCCGTGGGCCTGGCCAAGCTCGCCGAGGAGGACCCGACCTTCCAGGTCCACACCGACCACGAGACCGGCCAGACCATCATCTCCGGCATGGGCGAGCTGCACCTCGAGATCATCGTCGACCGCCTGCGTCGCGAGTTCAAGGTCGACGCCAACGTCGGCAAGCCGCAGGTCGCCTACCGCGAGACCGCGGGCAAGGCCGTCGCGCACGCCGAGGGCAAGTTCGTCCGTCAGTCCGGCGGCCGCGGCCAGTACGGCCACGCCATCATCGACATGGAGCCCAACGAGGAGGGCAAGGGCTACGAGTTCGAGAACGCCATCGTCGGTGGCGTCATCCCGAAGGAGTACATCCCCTCCATCGACAAGGGCATCCAGGAGGCGCTCGAGAGCGGCGTCATCGCCGGCTACCCGGTCGTCGACATCAAGGTCAAGCTCATCGACGGCTCCTACCACGAGGTCGACTCCTCCGAGGCCGCCTTCAAGATCGCCGGCTCCATGGCGATCAAGGACGCCCTCAAGAAGTCCGACCCGGTCCTGCTCGAGCCGATCGAGGCCGTCGAGGTCGAGACGCCCGAGCAGTACATGGGCGACGTCATGGGCAACCTCTCCTCCCGCCGCGGCAAGATCGAGGGCATGGAGGACCGTCGCGACACCAAGGTGATCCGCGCCAAGGTGCCTCTGGGCGAGATGTTCGGCTACGCCACCGACCTCCGCTCCCAGACCCAGGGCCGTGCGAGCTACACCATGCAGTTCGACTCCTACGAGCCCGTCCCGAAGAACATCCGTGACGAGATCGTCGCCAAGAACGGCGGAAACGCTTCCTAAGTCAACGACCACGAGCCCTAGCTCATTTGGAGGTACAAAGTGTCAAGCCAGAAGATCAGGATTCGCCTCAAGGGCTACGACCACGAGGTCGTTGATCAGTCCGCGAAGCTCATCGTCGACACCGCCCAGAAGACGGGCGCCCGCGTGTCCGGCCCCATCCCCCTGCCCACCGAGCGCAACCTCTACACGGTCATCCGCTCGCCGCACAAGGACAAGGACTCCCGCGAGCAGTTCGAGATGCGCACCCACAAGCGCCTCATCGACATCCTCGACCCGGCTGCCGCCACGGTTGACTCGCTCATGCGTCTCGACCTCCCGGCCGGCGTGGACATCGAGATCAAGCTCTAAGTCCTAACGCTCAAAGGGGAGCCCCGACCTTCCTACGAGAAGTGCGCTTTGCGGAACTTCTCTCCGGAAGGTCGGGGCTCCACTCGTATACGGCCTCGAGCGGACGGGATGCGGCCGGGTGAAAGTCCCGCTGTCTAGACTCGGCGCTCCTCCGCGCGCATGAGGGCGACAAGAAAGGCGAGGGTGACGGCGAGGTCGGCGTCGACTCCGCGCTCGAGGCGCAGCTCGGTCACCTCGCCCTTCTCGCGTGACGAGAAGGACAGCGTGGCGAGCTGCCTGTCGCCACGCGTGAGCTCGATGTGGTCGCCGAGCCAGTCGCCGGAGATGCCGACGTCGCACCCGTCGAGCTTCCAGACGGCCGCCATGCCATGGTGCTCCCCGTTCAGCAGCATGTTCTTACGAAGGGATACCGTTCCCACTCCGTCGACGCGCGCCTCCAGGGACGGAGTCTGGATCCCGGCCGTGATAAGTCGGTAGGCCACGCGGGCTACGCGACGACCCTCGTGGTCGCGGATGACCCAGCGCTCTCCGCGAACCACGCGCGCGGTGTGGTCAATGGCATAGGGATTGCCGCCCTGGTCGTCCGCGACGAAAACGGACATGTCGCGCGGACCACCCTGGGCAACCAGGCGCAGGACGAGTCCGCTGCGCAGCACCTCGCGCAGCACGGAGACGGAGGCCGCCTCCCGTCCGTGTGCCCTCGCCGCGCCCGCCACGGCGAGGGCGGTCGCGAGCGGCGTCAGCGAGAGCACGCCGCCCGCTGCCGGGCCCAGTGCCTGTACGAGCGCCGGCGCAACGACGGCGCATCCCGCAAGCCCGATCGCCGTGCTCAACGCCAACGAGGCATGCGCCCTTCTCGACTGTCGTGCCTGAACCTCCATCATGGCTTCCACGCCCCCTTTGACTAGGGTGTCGACGGGCACCTCGAACAGCGCCCCCATCATGACGAGGGACTGTGCGTCGGGCATCGTCCGGTTGGACTCCCAGTGCGATATAGTCTGTCGGCTCACGTAGAGCGTGTCCGCCAGCTTCTCCTGCGTGAGTCCGCGCGCGAGCCTGAGGCTTCGTATGTTCGATCCGACGTCCATCTGCCCTCCCGTCATCCCCACCGTAGCCGAGGCCTGCCCGAGCTTCTGTCAAATGTGGTTTACAAGTCCTTTGAGCTGCTGCGACAGGAGAGGCGGTGCGCCCCTAGGCTCCGACGACGTGCCGCTGCAGGTGCGCGATGATGTCGTCCGACTCGTACAGCGGGGCGCCGTCGATGAACAGGCAGGGAACCTGCGGCTTGCCGCCCACGCGAACGAGCTCCTCGCGGGCGTCAGGGTCGGAGGTGATGTCGCGCAGGGGCATCTCGATGCCGCGACGCTCCATGAAGCGCAGGACCTTCTGGCAGTAGGGGCAGGCGGGCATGATGAAGAGCTCGTAGTGGGGTGCCATGGGCGTCCTTTCGGTCGACGGCAGGGCGTTCTTCACGGACTTGTACCCCATGACGGGCCTCCCACACCTTCGAATGCATAAAACTGGCTCTCGTGCTACAAAACTCTGGCTTCAGAATCAAAGCGCTGGCTCGTGTAGCGTGATTTTGAATCACAACAGCAAAATAATTCAAAGACACATATTCTCAATTGGGCAAACTTAAAAAAATCGAAGCCATGGGTGACGAAATACGGGAAATCTGCGCCACACGAACGAGCGTTTTGATTCTCAAGCAGGGCCCAACGCCGCACAAGCAACCGTTTTGGACAATCCAATGCCGTCCGCCGCTCGTTGCGAAGCCGAAACCATTGCTGTGTATGATGACGAGAAGAAGACGGCCCGACGAAGGAGCATCCATGAACATCGTCTGCCTCGACCTCGAGGGTGTGCTCGTGCCCGAGATCTGGATCGCGTTCTCCGAGGAGTCCGGCATCCCGGAGCTCTCCCGCACCACACGCGACGAGCCGGACTACGACAAGCTCATGGCCTTCCGCATCGCTACGCTGCGCGAGCACGGGCTGGGGCTGTCCCAGATCCAGGACGTCATCGCGCGCATCGACCCGCTCCCCGGTGCGCGAGAGTTCCTCGACGCCCTCCGCGAGCGCACCCAGGTCGTGATTCTCTCCGACACGTTCGAGGAGTTCGCGCGCCCGCTCATGGCCAAGCTGGGCTGGCCCACGCTCATGTGCAACTCGCTCGAGGTGGCCCCGTCAGGAGAGATCCTCGCCCACCGCATGCGCTGCGAGAACTCCAAGCTCACGACCGTCTGTGCGCTTCAGAGCTGCGGCTTTGACACCATCGCCGCCGGCGACTCCTTCAACGACCTCGCGATGATCCGCGCGAGCAAGGCGGGCTTCCTCTTCCGCAGCACGCCGCAGATCCAGGCCGACAACCCCGACCTCCCGGCGTTCACCGAGTACGCTGACCTTCTCGCCGCCGTGACGGAGGCGCTCTAGCATGCCGACGCTCTACGTGCTCCGTCATGGGCAGACCGAGTTCAACCTGCAGAAGCGGGTCCAGGGACGCTGCGACTCGCCGCTCACCGAGCTGGGCGTCGAGCAGGCGCGGGGTGCGGGGCGCTGGCTCGCCGCGCAGGGCGTCCGCTTCGACCGGATGTGCACCTCGCCGCTCGGCCGGGCGGTCTCGACGCTCGAGGTGGTGCGCGAGGAGCTGCGCCGCTCGGGCGAGAAGGACCTGCCGCCCGTGGAGCCCATGGACGGCCTCATGGAGCGCAGCTACGGCGTGTTCGAGGGCGGGCCGCAGGCGGACGTGCCGTCGGAGCTCTGGGACCCGGGCGAGTCGCTCGTCCCGTACGGCGGTGAGGGGAGCGTCGCTCTGCGAAGGCGCATCGTCGCCGCCATGACCGACGTCATGAGCGCGCCGGGCGTCGACTGCGCGCTGGCGGTCTGTCACGGATCCGCCACGCTGCAGTTCAAGCTCGCCTGGGAGGGGCTTGCGCGCTGCCCCCAGGACGTGCGGCTCGGCAACTGCTGCGTGCTCGTCTACGAGTTCGACCCTGAGGCGCGCACCTTCGCGTGCGAGAAGATCGTGAACCAGTAACCCACGCCAAGCGATTGCGAGCCGCTAGGCGGGGGCCTGCTGCGCCCGATTAGCCGCATATGCGTGATGGCGTGTACTCACATCCCTCAATTTCGGCGGAATGTACACGCACATCTGGCGAATCCGGCGCCGAAACACGCATATCCCCAAATTCCGGCGCAGCATGCGGCGTTGGGCGAGAAGGACACGAGCTTGGTGCGCGCGTGTTGGGTGCTATGGATACGCCCGGCACCGCGGAATGCGCAGCCCCAGCTCAGCATACCCAAAAATTCTATGGAGACATTGTGCAGGTGCGCTGGCGCGTGTAGACTAGACGGGCTGCACAAAAAGGGGACAGCTGTGCCGAGAGGCCATGAAATACCCTTTGAGCAGCAGATACAGGACGTGGTCCGCTGGGGACGGGCGCAAGGGGCGCCCGGCAGATCCCATGACCACCGAGGGTTAGGAAAGCGTATGGTCAGCACGATCCTTGGCCGCAAGCTTGGGATGACGCAGATCTGGGACGAGAACGACAACGTCGTGCCCGTCACCGTCATCCAGGCTGGCCCCTGCACTGTCTCGCAGGTCAAGACGAAGGCGACCGACGGCTACGACGCCGTCCAGATCGGCTTCGGAGACATCTCCGACAAGCACGTCAACAAGCCCATGGCCGGTCACTTCAAGGCCGCCGGCGTCGAGCCGATGCGCTACCTCCGCGAGGTCCGCGTCGAGAACGGCGAGGAGCACAAGACCGGTGACGTCGTCACCGTCGCCGACTTCGCCGACGTCAAGTCCGTCGACGTCATCGGCACCTCCAAGGGCAAGGGCTTCCAGGGCACCATCAAGCGCTGGAACTTCTCCCGCGGCCCCATGACCCACGGCTCTCGCAACCAGCGCCGCCCGGGTTCCATCGGTCAGTGCGCCTACCCCGCGCGCGTCCGTAAGGGCCTGCACATGTACGGCCACATGGGCGACGAGCGCGTGACGGTCAAGAACCTCAAGCTCGTCCGCATCGACGCCGAGCAGAACCTCATGCTCGTCAAGGGCGCTGTCCCCGGCGGCAAGAACGCTCTCGTCCAGGTCCGCATGGCCTAAGTGCCAGGAAATCTCTTAGGCTAACAAGGAGGACAGAATGTCCAAGTACGCAATCAAGAACGTCGAGGGGGCTGAGGTCGGCCAGGCCGAGCTCTCCGCCGACGTCTTCGGCATCGAGCCGAACATCCCCGTCATCCACCAGGTCGTGGTCTGCCAGGACAGCTGCGCTCGTCAGGGCACCCACGCCGTGAAGAACCGTCACGACGTCTCTGGCGGCGGCGCCAAGCCCTACCGTCAGAAGGGCACCGGCCGCGCTCGCCAGGGTTCCACCCGCGCTGCGCAGTGGACCGGTGGCGGCGTCGTCTTCGGCCCCACCCCGCGCACCCACAACAAGCGCATCAACAACAAGATGGTGAAGCTCGCCATGCGCTCCGTGCTCTCCGGCAAGGTCGCCGACCAGGAGCTCGTGCTCGTCGACGCCCTCTCCTTCGAGAAGCCGTCCACGAAGCAGGCCAAGGCCCTTCTCGGCGCCCTCGGCATCGGCGACAAGCGCGTGACCATCGTCGTCCCCGACGATGACGTCAACACCTACCTCTCGTTCCGCAACCTCGCCGGCGTCAACGTCATCGGCGTCTCCGAGGCCACCACGCGCACCCTCATCGACAACGGCGCGCTCGTCATGACCGCCGACATCGCGAATCAGTTCGGGGAGGTGCTCGCATAATGAACTCCGCCTACGACGTGATCATCCGCCCGATCGTCTCCGAGCGTTCCTTCGACCTCATGGAGCAGGGCAAGTACACCTTCGAGGTGGCCAAGTCCGCCCCCAAGGAGGAGATCGCCAGCGCCGTGGAGAAGCTCTTCGGCGTCCACGTGGTCAAGGTCAACACGCTCAACGTCTCCGGCAAGAAGAAGCGCGTCCGCTACCAGACCCCTGGTACCACGCGCTCCTGGAAGAAGGCCGTCGTGACCCTCGCCGCCGGCGAGACGATCGAGATCTTCGGCAACCAGCAGGCCGCTGAGTAGCGCTTCCGCCCGGGCCCCGCTTGGAGCTCGGGCAGCATGCCGCGCGGGATGGATACGCGCGGTACCGTGGTAATCCGGTGTCGGTCCGCCACTCCCTGAGCGGGCCGGCCAACGGAACAGAAGGGAAAGGTTTTACATGGCAGTCAAGCACCTCAAGCCCACGAGCGCCGGCAGGCGTTTCCAGACGGTCTCGGACTTCGCCGAGATCACCTGCACCACGCCCGAGAAGTCGCTTCTCGAGCCCCTGCCCAAGAAGGCCGGCCGCAACAACAACGGCCGCATCACCACCCGTCACCAGGGCGGCGGCCACAAGCGTCAGTACCGCAAGATCGACTTCAAGCGCCGTAAGGACGACGTCCCGGCCAAGGTCGCCACGATCGAGTACGACCCGAACCGCTCCGCCCGCATCGCGCTGCTCCACTACGTCGACGGCGCCAAGGCCTACATCCTGTGCCCCGAGGGCCTGCACGTGGGCGACACCGTCGTCTCCGGCACCAAGGACATCGACATCAAGCCGGGCAACTGCATGCCGCTCTCCGAGATCCCGGTCGGCACGCTCGTCCACGCCGTCGAGTTCCAGCCCGGCAAGGGCGCGGCCATGGCCCGTGCCGCCGGCACCTCCGTCCAGCTCATGGGCAAGGACAACGGCTACGCCGTCCTCCGCATGCCCTCCTCCGAGCTTCGCCGCGTGCTGCTCACCTGCCGCGCCACGATCGGTGAGGTCGGCAACGCCGAGCACTCCAACATCGTCGTCGGCAAGGCCGGCCGCAGCCGCTGGGCCGGCGTCCGTCCGACCGTCCGTGGTACGGTCATGAACCCGGTCGACCACCCGCACGGCGGCGGCGAGGGCAAGAACCACACCTCCGGCCGTCCGTCCGTGACGCCCTGGGGCAAGCCGACGAAGGGTTACAAGACGCGCGACCCGAAGAAGGCCTCCAACCGCCTCATCATCCGTCGCCGCAAGTCCAAGTAGTCGGAACACGAGTAGTAGGAGATAGAAAGCATGAGCAGAAGTCTCAAGAAGGGCCCGTTCGTGGAGACTCGCCTCCTCGCGCGTGTCGCCGCTCAGAACGAGGCCGGCACCAAGGAGGTCATCAAGACCTGGTCGCGCTCCTCGACCATCTTCCCCGAGATGGTCGGTCACACGATCGCCGTCCACGACGGCCGCAAGCACGTGCCCGTGTACGTCACCGAGTCCATGGTCGGGCACAAGCTGGGCGAGTTCGCCCCCACCCGCACGTTCCGTGGCCACAAGGCCAACTAGGGAGGTAGGAGCTAGATGCCTCAGAACAACACCAACGAGGTTCGCGCCACGGCCAAGTACGTGCGCATCGCGCCGCGCAAGGCCCGCGCCGTCGTCTCGCTGATCCGCAACCTCCCCGTCGAGAAGGCCCTCGAGGTCCTGCAGTTCTCGACCCGCGCTGCCTCCGTCGACGTGGCCAAGGTCCTGCGCTCCGCGATCGCCAACGCCGAGAACAACAACGGCATGCGCGCCGAGAACCTCTTCGTCAAGCTTGCCTACGTTGACGAGGGCCCCACCCTCAAGCGCATCCGTCCGCGCGCCAAGGGCTCTGCCTCCCGCATCAACAAGCGCATGAGCCACATTACCGTCGTCGTCGCTCCTCGAAAGGAGGCGTAAGCGAGCATGGGTCACAAGGTTCAGCCTACCGGCTTCCGTCTCGGCATCACCGAGGAGTGGCGTTCCCGCTGGTACGCCGATAAGAACTACGCCGAGACCCTCGGCAACGACCTCGCCATCCGCAGCTACCTCGAGAAGCGCCTCGCCAAGGCCGCCCTGTCCCGCGTGGACATCGAGCGCGCCGGCGACAAGGTGAAGGTCACCATCTACACCGCCCGCCCGGGCATCGTCATCGGCAAGAAGGGCGCCGACATCGACGTCCTGCGCGCCGACCTCGAGAAGGTCGCCGGCGTCGCCAAGGGCATGGTCAACGTGGACGTCGTCGAGATCAAGCGCCCCGAGCTCGACGCCAACCTCGTCGCCCAGTCCATCGCCGAGCAGCTCGAGCAGCGCGTCGCCTTCCGTCGCGCCATGCGCAAGGCCGTCCAGTCCGCCCGCAAGGCCGGCGCCAAGGGCATCCGCATCCAGTGCTCCGGCCGCCTCAACGGCGCCGAGATGGGTCGTCGCGAGTGGTACCGCGAGGGTCGCGTGCCCCTGCACACCCTGCGCGCCGTGATCGACTACGGCCAGTCCACCGCCCGCACCACCATGGGTGCCTGCGGCGTCAAGGTTTGGATCTACCTCGGCGAGAAGCTGCCCGGCCAGGCCACCCCGCGCCCGGCCCTTGAGGGCTCCTCGCGTCCTCGCCGCGGTCGTAACGAGAGGAGGGCTCGCTAATGCTCGCACCTAAGCGCGTCCTGCACCGCAAGGTCCAGCGCGGCTCCATGAAGGGCCACGCCAAGGGCAACACCAAGCTGAACTTCGGCTCCTACGGCATCCAGGCCCTCGAGGCCCACTGGATCACCAACCGCCAGATCGAGGCCTGCCGTGTCGCCATGACCCGCTACATGAAGCGTGGCGGCAAGGTCTGGATCACGATCTTCCCCGACAAGCCGATCACCAAGAAGCCGGCCGAGACCCGCATGGGCTCCGGCAAGGGCAACCCCGAGGAGTGGGTGGCCGTCGTCAAGCCGGGCCGCATCATGTTCGAGATCGACGGCGTGTCCGATGAGGTCGCTCGCGAGGCCCTCCGTCTGGCCCAGCACAAGCTGCCCATCAAGACCAAGATCGTCGCCCGCACCGACAAGGACGGGGAGGAATAGTCAATGAAGTACAAGGACATCCAGGCCATGAGCGACGACGAGCTCGCCAAGAAGCTGGAGGAGGGCCGCGCTGAGCTGTTCAACCTCCGCTTCCAGATGGCCACGAGCCAGCTCGACAACACGGCTCGCGTCAAGACCGTGAAGAAGGACATCGCGCGCGTCCTCACCGAGCAGCGCGCCCGTCAGATCGCCGCGGAGAAGTCCGCTGCCCAGAACTAACCAGGAGAATGACTATGGCTGAGACCGAGAAGAGGAACGCGCGCAAGGTCGTCACCGGGACGGTCGTCTCCATCTCTGGCGACAAGTCCATCACGGTGAAGATCGACTACCGCAAGCGTCACCCCAAGTACGGCAAGATGATGACCATCTCGAAGAAGCTCCACGCCCACGACGAGAAGAACGAGTGCGGCGTCGGCGACCTCGTGACCGTCATGGAGACGCGTCCGCTCTCCAAGACCAAGCGTTGGCGTCTCGTGGAGATCGTCGAGCGCGCCAAGTAAGTATCAGTGACAAGCTCCCCAAGTGCGTCGCGCGTGTGGGCGCACCTCTGGGAGGCACACGTTCGGAGGAACACCAATGATTCAGATGGAGACCATGCTCAACGTCGCTGACAACAGCGGCGCTCGGCGCGTGAAGTGCGTCAAGGTCCTCGGTGGCTCCAAGCGTCGCTACGCCGGCCTTGCCGACGTCATCATCGGCGCCGTTCAGGAGGCCACCCCGGGCGGCTCGGTGAAGAAGGGCGACATCGTCCGCTGCGTCATCGTGCGCACCACCAAGGAGACCCGCCGCAAGGACGGCAGCTACATCAAGTTCGACCAGAACGCCTGCGTCCTGGTCGACAAGGAGGGCGAGCCCAAGGGCACCCGTATCTTCGGGCCCGTCGCTCGTGAGCTCCGCGACCACAAGTACATGAAGATCGTCTCGCTCGCGCCTGAGACGCTCTAGGGAGTGAGTGAATATGGCGAAGATGAACGTGAAGACGGGCGACAAGGTCGTCGTCCTCTCCGGTAAGGACAAGGGCAAGGAGGGCCTGGTCATCCGTGCCCTCCCCGCCGAGGGCAAGGTCATCGTCGAGGGCGTCGCCGTCGTCAAGAAGGCCGTCCGCCCGACCGCCCAGAACCAGCAGGGTGGCTTCGTCGAGAAGGAGGCGGCCATCGACGTGTCCAACGTCATGCTGGTCTGCCCCAAGTGCGGCAAGCCCACGCGCGTCGGCCACGACGTCAACGACAAGGGCGACAAGGTCCGCGTCTGCAAGAAGTGCGGCGCCCAGTTCTAAGAGCCTGAGCCCCACGTACCTGACGAGAGCCCCCGGATTTCCTTCGAGAAGTGCGCTTCGCGGAACTTCTCTCCGGAAATCCGGGGGCTCTCTGCGTTGACTGCACGGCAGGCTCGTTCTTGTCGCCGCCCTGGCCTGTGCTCGAGAGCGTGGCGGAATGTGCAGGAACGGTGCCGTCGAGTTCGTCGTTCCCTTTTGTGGAGAAAGGGCGTAATATGTTTCCTTGCGTCTGTAGGTAGGGAGGATTCTGCCTCGGGCGCATGACAAGGCTCCCGGCCCCGCCAAGGCAGGGAGGCACGAGGTTGGAAACCCCGTGCTGAGAACCCCAGGATCTAAGGAGCGAACATGGCAGACAAGTACGTCCCGCGTCTCAAGGAGCAGTATTTCGCCACCGTGCGTGACGAGCTCCAGAAGCAGTTCGGCTACAAGAACGTCAACCAGATCCCCAAGATCGAGAAGATCGTGGTGAACATGGGCGTCGGCGAGGCCGCCACGGACGCCAAGGCCATCGACGGCGCCGTCGCCGACCTGCGCGCCATCACCGGCCAGCAGCCGCTGATCACTCACGCCCGCAAGTCCATCGCCACCTTCAAGCTCCGCGCCGGCATGCCGATCGGCGCCAAGGTCACCCTCCGCGGCGACCGCATGTGGGAGTTCCTCGATCGCCTGATCTCCATCGCCATCCCGCGCATCCGCGACTTCCGCGGCATCTCCCCGAAGAGCTTCGACGGTCGCGGCAACTTCTCCATGGGCGTCACCGAGCAGCTCATCTTCCCGGAGATTGACTTCGACAAGATCGATCACACCCGCGGCATGGACATCACCATCGTGACCACCGCCCAGACCGACGACGAGGGCAAGGCGCTTCTCAAGGCCTTCCACTTCCCGTTCAAGGCTGAGTAGGTCGTATATCAACAAGACGCCCCGCGCGAACGGGGCGTCGGGATTGCACTGAAGGAGGATTTGTGGCTAAGACATCGATGATCGTCAAGGCGTCGCGTGAGCCGAAGTACTCGACCCGTACGCAGAACCGTTGCCAGCGCTGTGGGCGTCCCCACTCCGTCTATCGCAACTTCGGCCTCTGCCGCGTGTGCTTCCGCGAGCTTGCGAGCAAGGGCGAGCTTCCTGGCGTCCGCAAGGCCAGCTGGTAGGACGGCAGGGCTCTGGCGCCCAGGCGCGCGCGCCACGGGTGCGTGCGAACCGGGCACTCAGGTTCATCATTACCGAAGGAGAATGATCCATGAAGATCACTGATCCCATTTCCGACATGCTGACGCGCATCCGCAACGCGAACGCAGCCAACAAGGCCGAGGTGTCCATGCCCTCGACCAAGGTGCTCGTCGAGGTTGCCCGCGTCATCTGCGAGGAGGGCTACATCGCGGGTTACGAGGTCGAGGACACGACCCCGCAGAAGACCCTCCACATCACCCTCAAGTACGGCGCCCGCCACGCCAAGGTGATTCGCGGCATCCGTCGCATCTCCAAGCCTGGCCTGCGCATCTACTCCACCGCGGACAAGCTTCCGCGCGTGCTCGGCGGTCTCGGCACCGCCGTCATCTCCACCTCCAAGGGCATGATGTGCGACCGCGACGCCCGCAAGCAGGGCATCGGCGGCGAGGTCATCGCCTACGTCTGGTAACTCTCGGCAGGAATGAAAGGAGACAGCCGTGTCTCGTATTGGTAAGCAGCCTGTCCAGGTTCCGGCCGGAGTCACTGTGACAGTCAACGGCGCCACCGTCACCGTCAAGGGTGGCAAGGGCGAGCTCACCCGCACCTTCTCCGACCTCGTGGAGATCAAGCAGGAGGGCGAGGAGCTCCTCGTCGTCCGCGTGGACGAGTCCACCGCCTCCAACGCGCAGCAGGGTCTCACCCGTACCCTCCTGCACAACATGGTCGTCGGCGTGTCCGAGGGCTTTGAGAAGAAGCTCGAGCTCACCGGCGTCGGCTACCGTGCCACGCTCAAGGGCAAGGACCTCGACCTCTCCCTCGGCTACTCTCACCCGGTGCTCTACCCGGCCCCCGAGAACATCACCTTCGAGGTTCCCGACAACACCCACATCACGGTGAAGGGCATCTCCAAGGAGCAGGTCGGCCAGGTCGCCGCTGAGATCCGCATGAAGCGCCCGCCCGAGCCGTACAAGGGCAAGGGCATCCACTACGAGGGCGAGCACATCCGCAGGAAGCTCGGCAAGGCCGCCAAGTAGCCTCGAGGCTTATAAAAGACCATCACCCCGTCAGGTGATGGCACGTCTAAGGAGAAGGAATGAACAAGCAGCAGGCGAAGAAGGCCGGTCTCAAGCGCCGCGAGCGCCGCGTCCGCGCCAAGATCTTCGGCACCGCTGAGCGTCCGCGCCTCAGCGTGCACCGCACCAACGCTCACATCTACGCCCAGGTCATCGATGACGCCGACGGCAAGACCATCTGCTCTGCCTCGACCCTCGACCCCGAGTTCCGCGCCACGGGCAAGCTCGGCTCCAACAAGGAGGCCGCTGAGTTCGTCGGCGAGCTCGTGGGCAAGCGCGCCCTGGAGAAGGGCGTCACCGAGGTCACGTTCGACCGCGGTGGCCGTATCTATCACGGCCGTGTCAAGGCTCTGGCAGACGGTGCCCGCAACGCGGGCCTGAAGTTCTAGGAGGATTCAATGGCACGAGATCGCAAGCGCCAGCAGGACACGGATCTTCAGGAGCGCGTCGTCTTCATCCACCGTGTCTCCAAGACCGTCAAGGGCGGCCGTCGCATGTCCCTCGTGGCCCTCGTGGTCGTGGGTGACGGCAAGGGCAACGTCGGCCTCGGCATGGGCAAGTCCGCCGAGGTGCCCCTGGCCATTTCCAAGGGCGTCGAGGACGCCAAGAAGAACATGTTCCACGTTCCCGTCACCGAGGCGGGCACCATCCCGCACGCCGTCGAGGGCCACTACGGCGCCGGCCACGTGCTGATCAAGCCGGCCATCGAGGGTACCGGCGTCATCGCGGGCGGCCCCGTCCGTCCGCTCTTCGAGCTCGCGGGCATCACCAACGTGCTCTCCAAGTCCCTCGGCACCAGCAACGCCATGAACATCATCAAGGCCGCCGCCGAGGGCCTCAAGGAGCTCTCCAGCCCCGCCGAGACCGCAGAGCGTCGCGGCATCACGGTCAGCGAGATGTTCGCCGGGAAGGAGAACTAACGATGGCTCAGTCCCTCAAGATCAAGCTCGTCAGGAGCGCCGTCGCCTCCGTCAAGAAGGACCAGACGGCCACCTGCCGCGCCCTCGGCCTCCGCAAGATCGGTGACGTCGTGGAGCAGCCGGACAACCCGAGCATCCGTGGAATGATCTTCAAGGTCAAGCACCTTGTCGAAGTGGAAGAGAACTAGGAGTCACTCATGCAGCTCAACGATCTGCGTCCCGCTGAGGGCTCGCGCAAGAACCGCAAGCGGATCGGTCGCGGCAACTCGTCCGGTCACGGCACCACCGCTGGTCGCGGCACCAAGGGCCAGCTCTCCCGCTCCGGCGGCGGCAAGGGCAAGGGCTTCGAGGGCGGCCAGCAGCCGCTCGCGATGCGCCTCCCCAAGCTCCCGGGCTTCAAGAACCACAACCGCGTCGAGTACGCCCCGGTGAACGTCGCCCGTCTCGACGCGCTGTTCGCCGACGGTGAGACCGTCGACGCCGATACCCTGGTTGCCAAGGGCGTCATCAAGCACAACTATGTTCCCGTGAAGGTCCTCGGCGACGGCGAGCTCACCAAGAAGCTCACCGTCAAGGTGGACAAGGTCTCCGCCTCTGCCCAGGCCAAGATCGAGGCGGCCGGAGGAAAGGTCGAGCAGGCGTGCTAAAGGGAATCGCCAACGCGTTCCGCGTCCCGGAGCTCAGGAACAAGCTGCTTCTCACGGCAGGCATTCTGCTGCTGTACCGTTTCGGCGCGTACCTGCCCGTTCCGGGTGCCCCGTTCCAGGACCTGCTCGGCGCCTATCAGGCCGGCCTGTCCGAGAGCGGTGCGATGGCGGTGCTCAACCTGTTCTCGGGTGGAGCACTCTCCCGCATGTCCGTCTTCAGCCTGGGAATCATGCCCTACATCACGGCGCAGATCATCTTCCAGCTGCTCCAGGCCGTGATTCCCTCCCTTGGCGAACTTGCCCGCGAGGGCGAGGCCGGTCAGCGCAGGATCACGCAGTACACGCGTTACCTCACGATCGGTCTCGCCCTGCTCAACGCCATCGGCTACCTGTTCATGTTCAGGAGCTACGGCGTCGACCTGTCCGCGGCTGGCGTGCCCGAGGTGCTGCTTGACGTGATGATCGTCTTCACGATGCTCGTGGGAGCCATCGTCATCATGTGGCTCGGCGAGATCATCACCCAGAACGGCGTCGGCAACGGCATGTCGCTCATCATCTTCTGCAACATCATGTCCGGCGTGCCCACGTCGCTGATCTCCTCGATCACCGGCACGGGCAACGTGGTGCTCACCGTGGTGACCATGGTGATCATCCTCGCCATCGTCCCGCTGATCGTCTTCGTGGAGCGCGGCCAGCGCCGCATCCCGATCCAGTACGCCAAGCGCGTCGTCGGCCGTCGCATGATGGGTGGACAGTCCACCTACCTGCCGATCAAGGTCAACACCGCGGGCGTCGTGCCGATCATCTTCGCCTCGGCGATCCTGTACCTGCCAGCCCAGCTGGCGGTCTTCTTCCCGAGCGTCGAGTGGGTCCAGGTGTTCGCCAACGCCCTCTCCTCGGGCTGGATCAACTGGGTGCTCTCCGTCGTGCTGATCGTCGCCTTCGCGTACTTCTACTCGTCGATGGTCTTCAACCCCACGGAGACGGCCGACCAGCTCCGCAAGCAGGGCGGCTTCATCCCCGGCGTCCGTCCGGGCGCTGCCACCGCGGCCTACATCAAGAGCGCCATCGACCACGTGACGCTCCCGGGCGCCCTCTTCATGGCCGTCCTGGCCGTGGTTCCCACGATCATCTTCTGGTTCACGGGCAACTCGCTCGTCCAGTCGTTCGGTGGCACCTCCGTCCTGATCATGGTCGGCGTCGCCATGGACACGCTCTCCTCCATCGAGAGCCAGCTCAAGATGCACAACTACGACGGGTTCTTCAAGTAGGGCGCGTCGTCGGCAGGTAGGGAAAGCAGCTAGGAAAGGCGGTCCGCATCATGAACATCGTTCTTCTCGGCGCCCCCGGCGCAGGCAAGGGTACCCAGGCCCAGAAGCTCGTGGCCGAGTACGGCATTGCCCACATCTCCACCGGCGACCTGCTTCGTGCCGCCATCAAGGAGGGCTCCAAGCTCGGCAAGAAGGCCAAGGGCTACATGGACGAGGGCAAGCTCGTCCCCGACGAGCTGGTCATCGACCTCGTCAAGGAGCGCCTCGAGGCCGACGACGCCCAGAAGGGCTTCATCCTCGACGGCTTCCCGCGCAACACTGCTCAGGCAGTCACGCTCGACTCCGAGCTCGCCGCCATGGGCCGCACGCTCGACGCCGCGCTTCTCGTGGCCGTCGAGCCCAGCGTCATCGTCGAGCGCCTGAGCTCCCGTCGCACCTGCCGCTCCTGCGGCTACACCGCCCCGGCCGGCGTGGACACCTGCCCGCGCTGCGGCGGCGAGATGTACCAGCGAGACGACGACAAGCCCGAGACGATCCAGCACCGCCTCGACGTCTACGAATCCCAGACCGCGCCGCTCGTCGAGTACTACCGCGGTCACTCCATCCTGAAGGAGGTTGACGGGGACCGTCCCGTCGACGAGGTCTACGCCGACGTCAAGGTCCTTCTCGGTCTATGATCAAGATCAAGACTCCAGAACAGATCGAGCAGATGAAGGCCGCCGGGGCTCTGTCCAAGGCGGCCCTTCGTCGTGCCGGGGCCCTGGTGCGGGCCGGGACGACGACGCTCGAGTAAGACCCGGGGGTGGAGGGGGTAAACAGGCTCCACGGCGCCCGT